>CAZPUD010000085.1:0-14332 GCA_964589115.1 uncultured candidatus Brocadiaceae bacterium
CGCCACCAAAGATCCGCCCTGTACGGCATCCAGGATTTTGTAACTTATACGCAGCGTATGGATGCGATTGACCGTCTTTATCCCATAACCTTCAAACGCCTTTTCTTCCGTACCAAAAGAAGTTATGGAAGCAGCAATAATATAATCCGCTCCCATCATCTGCGCCAGACGCAGGACAGAGCTACTGCTGCTTAATTGTTGTTCTAAGCTGGCAGGGGGCACCTCCGGAGGTGAGACCTTTGGCTGTTCTGCCGGGATACCCTTAAAAGTACCGAAGAACATTTCCCTGATTGTCTGCATCATCTTTAACGCATACATGGCGTCGCTCAACTGTTGATCCGGTACGTTTGTAACGGAAATCTTTGATTTTTCTACGGAATAAGTTTTAAAGGCATCTATCAATACTTCGCGACTGAGCACTCTGAACCCTTGTTCCGTTATACGGCTGGTAATGAAGTCTTCCAGTACGGATACTTTGTCATTGAAGGCACCGCCTGCACGGTTATCAATAAAAATAGCCGCCTTGCGTACAGGCTGCTCACTTTGTTCCGATGCAAGGATGAGACTCGCGAAAAATGGAGAGAAAAGAATAAGCAGGAAAACGTGTATCTGATGTATCGCAGGATTAGGTATTTTCATAAAAACCCCTTTACATGACAGATGTTGAAAAATTTTGAGAAACATCATAGCATGAAAAAAACGCATTGCAACAAATCTAATAATTTCATGAATTATTAGATAAAATATATTGGCGCAGATTTCACGGCTTTCTTCCGGAAAGGTACCGGCGGCAATAAGTTCTTCAACCCTTTGAGAAATCCCGCCAAATGCCTCAACATTTGCACAACATGCAAGAATCACCGGGGCATTCCCTACATGGGGCTGGCCGTATGAGGCAGCCTGTAATTTCCGCTTTGTTTCGGCGTTTTTCACCACAATAAATTTCCACGGCTGGACGTTGAGCCCTAACGGTGCAAGGCGGGCGCTTTCCAGGAGCTGCATGATTAACACATCAGGAACGGTATCCCCTTTGAATTTTCTGATACTGCGTCGCTTACGAATGGCCTCTCTCACATACATGGTTTTTTTCTCCCTCCCATTTTATTTATTCCTCTGCGGGTTCAAGTTCGTAACTTGAAACCCACGTTTTATATTGTTTATTCTGACCTCGATTGCATAAAGCGCTGTTATCCATATAAACTCATGGGTTCAGGTTACAAACCTGAACCCGCCGGGAGAAAATCAAGAGTCAAAAGATTTCTCGTTTCATTCAAAACGACCGTTTTGTTCCATCACTTTATACCTCAAACCCAAAGGCAAACCACCGGAGTTTATCACTCCAGTAGTAAGCCTTGTATTGCAAATCATACTTCTAAAGAAAGAACTCTTTTATCTTTGTTCTTCCATCTCGGATATAATCCTTCGGCTGCTTGATTTTCTCATCTCAATCTCAATTTCCTTAGCCTCCCCTTCCTCAAGACTCACCCTTGTCCTTGTTCTCTTGTATCTCTTCTTATTTGCATTAATTACATAGGTATCCTTCTTTAAATCTGTAAATTCAAAGAACCCATCCCTATCCGTAGCTGCCCTCTTATTCATCCTCGTTCTTAGTCCCTTAAGCCTCAATCTTACCGATTCTATGGGATTACCGTAGATGTCCACTACATACCCATAGATACTTCCCTTCACTTCTTCTTCCAGAATAACTGTCTCTACCTCAAATTCTTCTTCTCCACTAAGGATTATCTCCAGGATATGTGTCATAAATCCACTTTTCTCAAAAGTAATTTTATACCTTCCTGCTGCAAGATCTAAGAATTCATAATAACCGTCTTCATCCGTCTCTGTGCTGTAGAACTGATTATTATCCAGTCCTGTAATAGTTACCATCACCCCTCTCAGGGCATCCTCGTTCTCATCAAGCACGAATCCGAATACAATGCTGCCTGTATATATTGGTGTTGGTATTGGTGTTACAGAAAGATCAGGCATCAGGGCAAAATCTGTTATTGTGGGAATACCTGTAATTACCGTAACGGTTTGAGAGGCTGAATGGTAACCAGTCGCTGACGCTGTAAGAGTATAACTTCCTTCTACTATACCAGGTATAGTAAAACTCCCATCCGGACCTGTTGCGGCTGTATATCCACCACTATCAGTTGTCAGGTCTGCACCCGAAATGGGAGCTCCATTCATTGCATCTATGACAGTGCCTATAATAACCCCTGTTTGTTGTGGTACCGTTGGTGTTACAACCGGTATAGGGGATATTTGAGGCATTGGTGTTGTTTGTGTTTCCGTAGATTTATAGAACGACATCTCCTTCCCGTACGATGTCCCGGCACTGTTCTGTGCTGCTATCCGGTAATAATATTTCGTACCTACTGTCAGACCCGTTATCGTTGCGCTGACACTCGTATAACTCGACCCGCTTATACTCTGCGTTGATGTCTGATAGTTATAGGTGCCACTGAGTGTCCCGTACTCAAACCACACAGTAGTTGATTGTCCGTTGGGATTGCACTTCCCGTTTAACTTTGCCGTTGTATTGGTTATCTCTGTTGCAGCCTCTGTCTCTACGGTAGGAGGGTTTCCACTTTCTGTATATTGGAAAGACATTTCGCTGCCTTCTGATTTCCCAGAATTATTCTCCGCTACAATCTTGTAATAGTACGTCGTCCCTGACATCAGTCCTGTTATGGTAACACTTACTGTCGTATCATTTGAACCAGTAACCGTATGGGTAGTAGATTTACTCCCATACGAACCCTTTACCGTCCCATACTCAAACCACGCAGTCGTTGACAGTCCGTTGGCGTTTACCGTTCCGCTCAGGGTTGCAGAGTTTGCAGTCACATTTGTTGCTGATCCTGTCTTTACTGTAGGAGGCGTACTTGCCGTATAAGTTACTGTTATAGTATCTGTAGAGGTATTACCCACAGCATCTTTTGCCGTTACCGTTATCTTATTCTCTCCACTAACTAGGTTTATACTGGAAATACTCCAGTAGGTAGTGCCATTAGCATTCCCACTTTCACCTTTATTGTTACTCCATGTTATGCTGCTTACTCCGCTTAGACTGTCAGATGCGCTGCCACTAAGACTTACCGTATTACCTGTAGCCGTATAGGTATCACTAGAGGTAGGGCTGGTTATGGTTACGATGGGAGCAGTGGTATCGAGTATAATTGAGTCACTTGCTGCACTTGATACATTTCCCGCAGCATCTTTAAACCATGCATAAATAGTCTTGTTCTCATCTCCACTGGTCAAAGGATAGGATGCACTTCCACTGTAATTCGTTGTTGATGGTACTGAGTTCCATCCGGAGGCAGATGCTACCGGTGTGGATGAACTGGTAGAGAGATAATAACCTGTTACTCCTACATTGTCTGTAGCTGAAAGGGTGACGGTTACTGTAGTAGAATTGGTATATGAATCTCCGCTGTTAATACTGATTGAACCGCTTGGGGTTGTCGTATCTGTTTGGATGGGCGTTGGACTCGGAATTGGGCTTGGCGTGGGTGTTGGAGTAGGTACACTATGCACCACCACTAATTTAGGGTCGTTGGCTGTTCCTGCTTGGTCAGCAGCATATGCAATTATATGCGTTCCAGCATCAACCCTCCAAGGGGGAGCGACGTTCGCCACATCGTAATTAGCGTTTCTTGTGCTAAATTTTGAAACTCCTGTTTTAGAAATGGCAGCAAGACCTGAGGCGTTTAAGGCAAAATCGTTGTATCCGGTCGTCGACCAATTGGTGTAGGTTATTGCAGTAGAGAATTCTGTGCTTCCCGTATTGCCATAATCTCCTACAACTAAAGCGTTGTTAGAAGGCCGGTGTCGAAGAATAAACATTGACATCGGCGGCGTATAAGCCTTGGTCTACCTTAGCTTGACCATAAAAACTTAATGTCGCTGAGTCTATCGTGTCTGTATCGGGGATTGCTGAAGTGTCAAATAAATGAATACCTCTTAGTATTTTAGACCATTTGTCAGTTGTGAAAGAGCTATCAAAATCAAATAAACGATTAGTAACAGCGCTATCTTCAACATATGTTCCATCTCCATCTCTTATGTCCCCCCACGACGACACAGCAACATTTGCCCTACCAACTAGTCCATCTACGCTTGTACTTTCTGGATCAGCGTCCGGATAAAAAGTGGAAGTGGTATTACCGATTTTCCCTAATACAATCGGAGCATTTTCTATGCCAACAAGATTGGCGTTGTGAGCGATTGTCTGTCTTATTGCTTCAAATGGGTCTTCTCGCAATTTCCTTTGTTTCAGCTCACCATCTTCTTCGTCTGTCCATTCTCTCACTACAGTTCCATTCGGGTCGTCAACAAGAACAGGCGGATTAAATATCCTAAATCTTTCTATTTCAACAGATCCATCGGCACCAAAACCAAGTTGTTGAGTGCCTCGCCATGCTCTCGCAAAAAGTTCTATGCCATGCTGGCCATTTACTTCTATGGGAGTTGGGTTACCAACTATTTCAACCCTAACGCCATATTTAACGTCGTCATACACGCCCTCGAAATCATATTTGGATATTTCAGCGGATTTTATTTGGGATTTTTCGGAAGCAGTTTTGTTTTTGAGGAGGTTTACAATAGATTTCTGTTGGGTTCGGTCCAGTTCACCCGATATCATCTCCTGTCTAGCCAGAAGAACGTTTGGAGAGAAAACCATCAATAACAAAAGCGCTATACACCACAAAATACAAAACCTTCCTTGCATAAAGTCCAACATCTTCTTCATAATCTTCCCGTCTCCTTTTTCGATAAAAAATATAAATACGATTGTTCATCCAACAAAAATGGGATTAAAAACTTTCGTGGGTTCAAGTTTGTAACTTGAACCCCACATTTTATGTTGTCAATTTTGCCGTTGATTATCCACAGTGCCAGTATCCACATAAACTCTTGGGTTCAGGTTCCAAACCTGAACCCGCCGAGACAACCTCCCGCCAAGAACCTGAACCCGTAAGAGTTGCAAACTTAAGCCTTATGCCGGTATCGGGTTGACAATAATTCTACTCTCAGGATTTGCTGATGACCATACCCAGTCCTCTGGCCTGTTTACATAATGCTTGCGTACCAAGTTTGCAACTTGAACCCCGTGTTTTATGTTGTCAATTTAGCCGTTGATTACTCACAGCGCTATTATCTATATAAACTTCTGGGTTCAGGTTGCAAACCTGAACCCGCCTGGACCCGCCTGGGCACTACACTTCGCCAAGCCTACCCAAAACAGCAAAGAGTATATTTTTCAAGATGTAATATGTCGATATAAATATCATCATTACACCTCCTGTTAAACCAGACTAAATTTGTCTATACTTTAGACCACAAAGGAATGGTGCTATGACAAAGAATATAGAAAAACTTATCGGAGCACAGATTGCAAGAGTCCGAAAGGAACGCGGGATGACGCAGGAACGGCTTGCAGCATATGTAAACGTGGCTACCGAGACTATTTCCCGGTTAGAACGGGGCGTATCAATGCCGTCTTTAATAACCCTGGAAAAGATAAGCCACGCCCTCCACAGCCCTCTTAAAGACCTATTTGACTTTGAATACACTGAATCCAAAGGCAATACCTTTGAAAAGGAAATTAACAAGCTCATTGCCTTCCTCAAAACAAGAGATGCTGATGACATCAAGATGTGCTATCAGATATTAAAAATGATTTTTGGACAAATAGAAAAAAAGTACCACCACGAAAAAAGCTAACCACTTGCCCCATAAAGGTTCAGATTGATGATGGGTCCGCTTCGCTTGACCCATCCTACTTTAAATTCCCATCATCCGCGGGTTCAGGTTTGGAACTTGAACCCTACGTTTTATACTGTTAATCCTGCCATTGATTATCTATAGCGCTACTATCCGAATAAACTCATGGGTTCAGGTTACAAACCTGAACCCGCCGGAGGGGTGGAGATTGTCATTGCGAGGGTCTTTTCCGAAGCAATCTCCTGGGTACTTCAAAAGGGATTGCTTCGGGGAAAAACGCCCTCGCAATGACAGATACTATATAATCTATTATTAACAATTATGTAGACAGTGTACAAATGGATTCATGCCACAAACCTGTATACGCCGGGAGTACAGTCAGGAGCTTCCCCCTGACTGCAGTCAATCCCCAAAACTCCCCATTTCCCCTTTTCTTCATATACTTTCCCGGCAATTCTAAAGCAAATTTTCTTTTCTATCCATATAGTCATCTACTTTTGTCAGCGCCACCCTATCTAAAATACTGTCCAATCTCATCCCTTGAATACTATAAGCCATAGCCGGTAACGGCAAATCCGGAAATCACTTATTATACCGTTATGGAACGTATTTTGAGAAAATGTAATCGTTATCTTTTCTGGATACATGACACTGATAGCAGCCATCAATGGGGTTCTCGATCTTTGATTTCAAAGACATACTATCAAAGCCGTCAAAAATCCAACCGCCCGTTTCTGTTGCATTCGAATCCTTTTTCATCGCAGCATACCAGATAATATCTCCCTGGGAAATCATATCACCATCTTTCACCGGTTCATAAAATCCAACGATAACCACACTGCCATCAGGGTAAACTCCGCCTGTTTTATTCGCTTCAAATCCACTATCGTTAACATAAATCTGTTGGAATCCGTACAGAGGACTATTTTTATCCAGGATTACTTTAGAATTCGAATGTCGCCACGAACGGAAATCTACAGGAAATGCAAAACTACCTGGCTTTGCCTCAACAGATCCACCTTCAGGCAAGGTAACTTCACCTGCAAACTCGGTAAAAACATAATCCCTGTCTTTTTTCGCTGTATGACAGTTGTAGCAACCACTAACAGGATCACTTACCGTTGACTCTAATGTCTTTCCATCAAAGCCATCGAAGATCCATCCCCCTGTTTTTATCGCGGCCTGATCTTTTTTCATCCCGGCATACCAAATAATGTCTCCCTGAATAATAGAATCTCCCTCTACGACCGCTTCGTAAAAACCTATAAGTATCATACTCCCTTCAGGGTAACCGTTACCCCTTTTATACGCATCTAACGCTGTGTCATTAACAAAAACTTGTTGAAATCCGTAGAGTGGGCTTGATTTGTCTAAAATTATTTTTGAAGTTGCGTGTGTCCAATTCTTATAATCTTTCGGGAATTCAAACTTTGATACTTCCGCTTTCGATTCTTCCTTTTCTATAGTAGATTCAGATTCTTTTACCGTAACATCTTTTGTTGCACATCCAGCGATACCATACGTCATTACGATAGCGCAAATAATCAAAAATAATTTCTGCATTTCTGATTCCTCCTTTTTAATTGATCACCACAGGTTAAAAGTACGTAGAAGAATATGCATAAACTACAAACAAAATCATAAAGAATCTCTATAAACACCTTTTAACAAGTTTACATGTTTTCACAATCTCATTTTGCGGGTTCAAATTTGCAACTTGAACCCCGTGTTTTATGTTGTCAATTTTGCCGTTGATTACTCACAGCGTTATTATCTATATAAACTTCTGGGTTCAGGTTGCAAACCTGAACCCGCCTGGAGTAACATGGTATAACGTTTCACAAAAACATATAATTTTGTTTTGAGACAGAAGTGTCTCATGAGACACTTCTGTCCTGAGACACTTCTGTCTCATGATACACTTCTGTCTCATTTTTCTCTTATATGTACATTTTGTATATAAGATTTTAAATTCTTCTATTACGTATTTAATATCTCCATATAGGAACCGTGACCGTCATAAGCTCCATCAAAATAACAACTTAACATACACAATTTTGTTATCTGTATTACTTTCACAATAAACCAAAAAAGAAACATGTTATTTGGCACAGTTTATGTTTTTTGGCACATATTTTGTAATCACATATTTTGTAATAATGTACAATTTAATGAGATATTCAGAAATGTAGGAGAATGCTTTTAGCTTTGCTTTCCCCGCCAGAATATCTGCACGGGACAGCAGCTCTAAAGGGTTGCCCTACTCCTTGTTTGGATTTCCTATACGTAAATTAGGCTGCCTTTGGCAGCGACTAAGGTTGGTTCAATCTTGTAGATTGAACCATGCGTTTAGCATAGGCCTGTACGTTTTGGTTTATTCCAGGCATATGAAACATGCTAAACGTTTCGGTTCAATCGTGGACGATTGAACCAACTCTAGCCGCTTAATTAAAATGAAAATTCCTATACAATTAAATTAACCGGGCATAATAGCATAATAATTTTGTATTACAACAAGTCTAATAATTTTATGAATTATTAGATAAAATAGTTACCGTTGGGATTGCTTCGGAAAAGACCCTTGCAATGACCGGCAGGCTAGTCTTTTGTCAGAAGCCCCTACATACCACAAAAACTGTTGCAAACCGGGAGGGTCAAGTAATGCGTCTTATGTTTCCCCACAAAATTGACCGCTACCGGATTATCCAGAAATTGGTAAGGATGGAAAGACGCCGTTACAATACCGATAACGGGCTTAAAGGTATTAATCAGAACGTATTGGCTAATAAGGCCCGGGTATCCCAGGCAGCGATAAGTAACCTGGAGAATCTTGAGACGTCACTCGAATACCCGAAAAGGACGGTAAGCCGTCAGGAACTCATAAAAATTCTCACATCAGGTATGAGGCTGGAACAGAAAAAGGTAGATGCCATCCTCTGGCTATATGACGGTGCTGTGCCTGAAAAGACGGAGATATATGAATACGTGAAAGAATACCTACCTGACGCATCCCCCGGAAACTACGACTACAATTATTTGCGGAATTACGTGCTCGAGCTATTAACGAAAGTGTTCAAAACACTTGTGTCCGAAAACACCAGGGATGCCACTGCAAAGAATATCTTCACCCAGGATGAAGATACCCTTGTACGCTCAATTGAGACACTATGTGAGGTGGAAAAAATTCCGGGATATAGTATTATGGTTACAAAACATCCCCCGTTTCTCGTCCGCCCTGTAAACACACTGAAGGTCAAAGACCGCATGTCTAAAATGATATGGGAAAAAATGTTTGCCCTTCACGAGGAACGACGAAAGGTCTTTTTCAATTATGTAGAGCACTATGGTTACCGGAGCATCCATCAAAAGTCATGCATAGAGATGTACCTTGGCAATGATCATCCGTACAGAAATATAAATTTGGATGAACGCCGGGCCCATATCCGGGAATGGATCAAATTGCTGAAGTCATGTCCAGATTATGAAGTTGGACTGGCTGAGACAGTCTCTGATACGGAGATATTTAACAAATGCAACAAAGCTGTTATGGTGAGGGGAACACCGTTTAATATTTACCCTGACCTTGACAATAACCCGTTTACCGGACTGCGATTCATCCAGTATATGGATGAAATTTCAACGCTTCATTTCTTTCTTGAATGTGAATATTTGTGGAACAATATTGTTGTAGAAAACCGTACGAAGGATTCAGTAATAGGGCGGCTGGAGAGTTTGATCAGGGAATCGTAAATCAGCCACAGTTTATGTGGATGGATATATAGGTGGATAGCAACAAACGCAAGGCTAAAGCCTCGCCCTACATTTCTCTTCCGCCTTGTTCGGGTTAGGTATTTAACTCATCTACTCATTCACCCATCCACTCATTTACCATATACCCGTCTGCCTGACTATCTTTAAGCCAATAGTCTATGATCTATTTCATCCGTATGAGTTCTGCCCTGTTAGTTGTGTACTACTTATTTTTCTTACCTGGATTTATTACTTTGATTGAATCGCTGCCTTGAAAGATCTCCCCTGTTGTAAAATTGCCAGTTACCTGAAAAGGCACTGAATCTCCGGTAGAAATTTCCTTTAGATCCTTAATCTTAAACGAAGATTTAAAGAGGTTTTTATTTGTTATGATGCGTGTTCTCATAGCCTTAGCACCTTCACATTCGATAGTATTTTTATCTACAACTGAAACATCATATTCACTATTAAATTTAACAAAGGCTGTAAATCTGCCTTTACTCTTTAAATTAATCACCCTGGGTTTAATGCGAACAGAAATATTTATTACCGACGGCGTAGTAACTGGCGTTGCGTTAGGTAATGCACCCCTTGTATCTAAAGTAAATTTTTGAGAAATACCAAATCCGGTACCTGCAAAAACATCATTAGTGACAAATAATCCCAGGGTCAACATTATTAATCCAAATACTTTCATTTGGACACGCATTATCTTATCCTCCTAATTTTTACTGCAAAACCGTATCTTGATAAGTTTTACTGCTTAATCTTTTCTTTAAAGAACATAATTTGTTTCGTATCGTTCTTTGAGAAAAACAAACATCAGTTATCGGTAATAATTTAGTTTTTTAAAAAATTTATAACAATATCGGTGTATTACATGCCGTGATAGGGGCAGGTTTGAAACCTGCCCTTACAATGAATGCTATTCATACAGGAATTTTAGAAATCTAAATTATCACAGTTATCGTAACTAAGAGATTGTCTGGAAAGTTTAAAATAAAGGAAATATATCGCTCCTCTGGAGCAAAAATTATGTACGAGATGTTGTTTCTATTTATATTGTGCTCCTAATGGAGCCATCTGGCGGACTTTTCGGACAGTTTCTAACCATCAGGATCCGGATAGTTATCGGAACGGGAGAAAAGGCTCTCATCAATAAGGGTCCTCTCACCTGTAATACTGTCGGTATAATAAAGATTGCCATCAGATTCTCTTGTCATTTCTCCAATTTGTTCACCATTGCAGGTAACAGGCCCCCCTAAACATCCATTCTCATCGAAGTCATGGGAAATATGAGAGGTTTCGCACTCCTCATCATCGACCGTTAACACAATGTCGGCATGTCCGGAAATATCCTCGCCGCAATTCCGAACCGTTACAGTTATTGTATCTGCCACACCCGTTCCTACTCCCTCAAATTCAAACGTGCCATTGCCTGTCATTTGTACTTCATCCGGGCAGCCTCCAACATTTATCGCTTCCTTCTCTGAACTCAAATTCATATTTACAGTGGTATCACCTTGGGTAACATTTACCACAACATTAACTTGAAATAAGAAATCTTCCATGTTTTCACCATAAAGCTCTCCACCAGATGAATAATTTGACGGATCACTGATATCAGCAGTAATCTGTGAGCCATCTGATCTGTAGAAGCTAAGGGTTATTGTCACCTGTCCTTCTTCCTCTGTTTTTGTATAGGTACCGTCGCTGTTATAAGCGAATCCATCTATCCCTCCACCGGGTGCCGGAGTATACGAAGGTGTTGGATACCAGGTGGCATATGGAGTACCGTACGGATGTTCAGTTTGCATTATAATACCTGCAGATACTCGTTTTGACCTTGTTTCTAAAACACGGTCAAAACTCTTCGTGATCTTATTTAAAAGCTTGCTTACGACAGACAGACCATGGGGTTTGTTTCCCGTAGAAACGCCATTAAAATTAGAATTTTTACCACTAAACGCCCCGTATTTTAATGCCTTGCCAAGAACTGTACTGGACTTATAGCCTATAGTACTCTCATCGCCCTTCCCATCATCAGCGGTTACTTTTACTACATATTCTGTACCGTAAACATCCGGCAGATCCTCACCCGCATCCCAAATAATAGATTTTCCGTTACCCGGCGTAACTCCCGCGCCAACATCACCTGTAATACTTGTAGGAAGAGTACCATACGTAAGACCGCCATCGTCTGATATATTCATTGAAACAGTAGTGGTATCACCTTCCTCATCTGAGAGATCGTAAGAAATATCAACCTTCATAGAACCATCCGTACGTTGTACAGCCTGTACATTTGTTATTTTTGGATTTGCACCATACGCAGTATAAACTGTTAATGATAGTACAACTCCAATGATAACTGCTGCAGTAAATATAGGATTGAGATACATCTGTTTATATTTCACGGTTGATGCCCCCTATAAGGAATTGTTCAGAAGGAATTTTTTCCCTTAAAAATTTGCCGCTATTAAAACAAACTGTTTTGAAATGTCAATAGAAATGTTGTTGAAGGAAACAAGTAAGGTATGTGAAGGAGATCGAGGGCTATTTCATTGAACTATTCCAGATAGAATGGAGTGATGGAGTTATACGGAGTATTTTTGAGAAAAACTACATTTTTGAGTAGTCTCTAGAAAGATTTAAACCTTCTCTTTCTTATCATCACGTTCGGTTTCTTTTCTTATATATTCCACAATACCGTTGTGGTTATCGAGTATCAGGTCTGCTTCTTTTAAATGTTCTTTACCTAGATAGGTAGGAATCGCTATACACCTCAATCCTGCATTTTTCGCAGAACGTATACCAAGAGGGGCATTTTCTATAACAAGGCAACATTCCTTTGATATGCCCAGCTTACGAACAGCTAAAAGATATGGTTCAGGTGACGGTTTACTCTCTTTCATCATTTCCCCATCAATAATTACTTCAAAGGTATTCGGGAAAAAAGTATTTATTATTTTATGTACTGTTACCCGGTTTGAACCCGAAACAACAGCAAGTTTATAATTTGGCTTTAATATATCAAGAATCTCTTTTACGCCATTAAAGGGTTTTACCCGTTCTATCTGTTCAAATATTCTTATTTTCTTTCTGCCAAGTTCCTGTATTTCTTCCTCTGCCGGAATACGGCCGTTCTGTCTGAATATTGTATCAATCACCTGTCTGTAATTTGCACCTTCAAGCTCATAAATTATTCTTTTATCTATATGAATACCTGCTGCTGCTAAAGTAATCTTCCATGCTTCTGCATGGTACGGCATAGAGTCAACGAGTACTCCGTCCATATCAAATAGTATTGCTTTCATGCTGAACTTTGGTAAATCCTCTATGAGGCCTTTTGTTTTGCCCGTCTTAAGCTCTCTCTCAGAACAGCCATCAAATCCGGAATAGGTGTTGGTGTAGGTTCTTCTTCTCTTGGGGATGGGCTCTTACCCTGTAACCGTTCAGCAATAATCTCCTCAAGCTCCTCACTATAGGTATCATGGTACTTTTCTGGTTTGAATGATTCTGTAAGTTGATCAATAAGCTCAATGGCTAATTCTATCTCTTTTTCTTCTCTGACTCTGAAAGAAGGTATCTTCAGACCCTCAGCATCCTGTATTTCACTTTTAAACCGGAGTTGATTCAGAATCATCATATTACCTTCGATCTTCACGATCCCAAGGTGCTCACGGTTTCTCAAAACAAACTTGGCTACCCCTACTTTCCCCGAACGCTGCAGTGCTTCGTGAAGCAGCGCATATGCCCTTTCCGCCCCCTCACCGGGTTCGAGATAATAAGGCTTTTCAAAGTAAATACTATCAACTTCCCCTTCTCTTACGAACTCTATTATATCTATAGCCCCCGTTTTCCGGAGATTTGCCTTCCTAAAATCTTCATCTGTTAAAACAACATATTCTCCCTTTTGATACTCATAACCTTTTACAATCTCTTCATACGGGATTTCTTGTCCGTCTTCAAGACAAATACGGGAGTACCGGATCGGCGACAGGTCTTTTTTATGAAGATAGTTGAATCTAAACTTTCTTTCAATTGTGGCATTATAAAGCCGAACCGGAATATTAACAAGTCCAAAACTTATTGCCCCTGTCCAGATCGCACGCATTCTTTTTCTCCTTAATAAAAGCCTTATAACGGGCGTTGTCAAGTTAGGTTGGGTTTTAAAAGACAAAAACCCAACTACTTTTCTTTTTATCCACCCCTATCCCCTCCCGAGAGGGGACTTCTTGATTCCCCTCTTGAGAACATCTCCAATTCCCCTCTTGAGAGGGGTTAGGGGTGTGTTAAGGGAATTATGAAAAACTTTGAAATTCCTAAGCATTAAATTAGGCTGCCTTTGGCAGCGGCTATGGTTGGTTCAATCTTGTAGATTGAACCATGCGTTTAGCATTGGCCTGTACGTTTTGGTTTACTCCAGGCGTATGAGACATGCTAAACATTTCGGTTCAATCGTGGACGATTGAACTAACTCTAAGGTGTGTTAAAAACAAGTTGATAGTGAATAGTGGATAGTGGATAGATAGCTAAATGGCTATTAACCATATAATCATTTAACTATTCACCAACTACTATTCACTATTCACTCTTTATACACCCCTTAATCCCCTCTTTCTATAGGAAAACCAGGATTGAAATTCTTATACAATCAAGTTGTAAACCTGAACCTGCAGGAGGATATGACCCACACATGTGACGGCACAGAAGTGCGACATGACACATTCACTATCTTAATTCAATTTACGATTTACGATTTTAGATTGACGATTTTTTAAATCACAAATTCCAATAAAAACTTGAAACCACAGATTTCACAGATGGCACAGATGACAGA
>CAZPUD010000086.1:0-14253 GCA_964589115.1 uncultured candidatus Brocadiaceae bacterium
TCTTTATTTAGAGTTTCGAGTTCAAACTCTAAACTCTAGGAGATTGCTTCGGAAAAGACCCTCGCAATGACATGCTATACCTCTTTTGGTTATTCACATACCGTTACAATAATGTTGACAGTGTACTAGGGATTGAATCAGCCATGAAAACATCTCTTTTTGCATTTTTAATTTACAACCGAAAGATTTTGCCTTACAATCTGTGACTCATAAACATCCCGAAAGACTTTCATGTTGCTATGGATATTAACTATCACTTTAATAATATGGATTATTGAGGAAATTATAAACAACTGGAATAATGATCCCTTTGGTAATAGAGCACAATATCGTCGTCCAAAACGCACTCAACTTATGACTTACTATGGTTTAAGAGAACAAATGCCCATTTCTGAATTTGAATTGAAAATGGCTATAGCAATGTTCTCTGAAAGAAAAGAAATCTTTGTTACTGCTTTTTGCAGAAAGGGCGTAATTAAAAGGGTAACGGCTACGATTGGCAAATCTGTCCGATGTTCAAGCTCCGATTATATGACCAAGTGGCTTTATTATGCGGAGAAGCTTGGTTGTGATGAAATAAGGCAATATCATAACCATCCTAATGCAATACTAAGAAAATATGCATCACCTACGGATTTAGATATGCATAAAAAAATAGGAAATTTTCTTAATGGCAGCAATATCCGTCTTCGTTCTTTTTTGGTCTATGCCAACTTCTTTAAAGGCTGGCAAATAAAAGAATACGGCAGCAGCTCACCACCGGAAATAAGAAGAAAATAGATAAAATCCTTCAAAAAATAGGGTTTTAAAAATTAGCCTGAGGATGATATACTACCTGCGAAGAATAATCTCAGGATGTTATAGCATCCAACAGATGAAACCGGACAGAATATGACGAAAGTTTAGTCTTTGGTTGAATGCATATGGACGGAACTTACGGAATCCTTAAAATGTCATTGCGAGGGTCTTTTCCGAAGCAATCTCTGCCTTTGGGATTGCTTCGGAAAAGACCCTCGCAATGACCAGAGTGGTAGTCTTTTGTATGTTGAGGATATGTTCGGTTTCATCCTTTTGATACTATAAAAAGTTTTGATAAAGGCAAATCCAAAATAATATTTTTAAGTATAGTGAACGAAACAAAAACAAGGTTATGGTATTTAGCCTCGATCACTGCAGGCATACTTATTCTGTTCTGGAAATTGGAAGATATTGTCGGGCTGCACAGAGATGAGGCGATATTTGGTCTTTTCGCAGAAATGATTCTGGATGGTGCACGTCCTCTCTACGGCTTTTTTAATAATTACACATCTCCCGTTCATGCATATCTCCTGGCTGCTGTTATAAAGGCTTTTGGAAATTCAATCTGGAGTTTACGGTTTTTAGGACCTGTTTTTACAATCGTAACGATGGCTGCTATTTTTGATATTATACGGCAATTTTCTGTTGTTCGTGCGCGATGGACAGCGTGTTTCCTGATAACCTTTCCTCCGCTTGTTATGCTTTCCCGCCTTTGCGGCGAAGTATTTGTTCTTAACCCGTTTCTTTTTTTTGGAACAATATGGGTATACATCAGGCTTTGCCAAAGCCAAAAGCAGTATATCAGGAGAACCGGCTTTATCCTTGCCGGCTTTATGATGTCATTTGGAGTGTGGAATCATGTAATATTCCTGCCCAGCGCCCTATCCCTTGTTATTTGTTATGCAATATTCATGTGGCCTGGTCTACAACGCTTTTTTATAAATAGCCTCTTTTGTTCTTTTGGATTTTTAATCGGATTGATACCAAGGTTTGTCTCGGTGTTTCTTTTTGAGGATATTTTGTTTCCAAAAAGACCTTCAATCCCTCAGGCAACTATTACCTCTTCACTCTTAAATCTCTTATATACCTTCTCAGGCGATGGACTTTATGCCCGTTTTTCAAATGGAAGCATCATCCCTTTCGCATGGGGAATGCTGGGGCTTCTCATTATCGTTCTGATTACGTTTTACTTCTTAAGGCACAGCAAAACTGAAAAAAAAATATTTTGGGGAATATGGGTATTCCTTTTCCTTAATTTCATTGGAATCTGGTGGATCTCTCCATTCGGTTCTATAGGTTCACGGCTGTGGTTAATCCCGGTATGGATGATCCCGCTTTTGCTGGGGATATGGATAACAGATCTTCACACCTGGAGATGGCGTATAATAGGCAGTATCGTGGTTTCAATAAACCTTACATTGCTGGTTGTAAACTATTACATACCAAATAGCCGTTCGCACGGTGTTATCAGCCCATCAGTCTATGTCGGAGGAAAATATGATAATACCTGGGACTACTACGATCATCGCAAAATCATAGAAAAGCTGGCTCAAACAAAAGATGAATATATATTCATCTCAAACATAAATATATTCACCTTTTACTACTTAATGCCGGAGGAGCAGAGGTACAGAATAAAGCTGCTTTGGCCTTTAGAAACGGGTCTTATGGGAAGTACCCGGGAAAAGCTAAAACTCTACAGCCAGTTTAGCTATAAAGGTTCCATACCAAAATCAGCCCTTTTCGTTTTTTACGATAATGATAAGGATTATCTGGATCATTTCTCGAATCAGTGGTATTATCCTTCAACGATTTTGGATAACGATGCTAGTATTCCTGGATTTAAGGTTTTTTGTTTAAAATAAAGATCTGCTTTTCGTTTGTAATTAAAAACTTTATAAGCGGTTTATCTTTAAAAATGAGTCAAGTTTCAGAAGGTAACTATGATTTTATAAGCTGTCAGCCGTCAGCTATCAGCCTTCAGCTTCTGTCCAATTACTAATAGCTGATAAGCTGACAGCTTATAATCTCTTTCATTGGTCTGAGGTTTCGCCTTGTTAGTGGCTATAGCATCCAACAGATGAAACCGAACAGAATATGGCGAAAGTTGGGTCTTTGGTTGTATGCGGGTGTACGGAACGTACAGAGTCCTTAAAAACGTCATTGCAATGGTCTTTTCCGAAGCAATCCCAAAAGCAGAGATTGCTTCGGAAAAGACCCTCGCAATGACCGGCACGGTAACCTTTCATCAATTGAGGATATGTTTGGTTTCATCCTTGCAATACTATAACAATCATTTCTTCCATCTTCTCACCATCCACTTCCTCCATTCCTCCATAAAAAAGAACACGGGGGTAAATGCAAACAGGAATCCCCAATCCTCCAGCCTTAACGGTGCAAGGCCAAATATGTCTTGTAAAAAAGGTATATAGATTAGTGAAAAGATGATTACCAATTCTGATGCAATTCCCAGTAATACAAGTTTATTACTGAGAAAACCAACCTTAAATATAGATTCCCGGTCGGTCCTGCATGCATAAACGTTTGCTATTTGGG
Organism: uncultured candidatus Brocadiaceae bacterium; assembly: GCA_964589115.1. Classification (GTDB taxonomy): domain Bacteria; phylum Planctomycetota; class Brocadiia; order Brocadiales; family Brocadiaceae; genus JBDIVL01. The sequence goes on from CAZPUD010000086.1 coordinate 3,355, forward strand.
TTGCCACAATCCCTGCAAGGGTCATTGTAGTGGCCGTATGATAAATGAGTCCTGAATCCTGCATCTCCATCCCCGGTCTCCAGCCGTATTGAAAATAAATAAAGAAAAATCCTGCCATACAGGCGGCTGCTTCCATAGGGCCAAGAAAGCAGTATGCCCTTAAGAGCAGAGGTATATCTAAAAGCCTCTTGTTTTTTGCCTTCGGCGGCTTATCCATTATTCCGGGTTCAGGTGGTTCGGTCCCAAGCGCAAGTGCGGGAACCATGTCCGTCCCAAGATCGACAGCCAATATTTGCATTACGGTCAAGGGAAGAGGTATCTTAAATAGTATAAAGGCAATGAACGGTATAATTTCAGGGATGTTGCTGGCAAATATATAAGTCACAAACTTTTTTATATTGGCAAATACAGCCCTTCCTTCTTCTATAGCAGCGACGATGGAAGCAAAGTTATCATCGGTCAAAATCATAGCTGCCGCTTCTTTCGCCACATCTGATCCCCTTATTCCCATTGCAATTCCTATATCAGCCCTTTTCAGAGCCGGGGCATCGTTTACACCATCGCCGGTTACTGCCACAACCTCATCCATATCTTTAAAAGCCGAAACTATACGCATCTTGTGTTCCGGTGATACCCTCGCAAATATTACCTCTTTCTCCTTTAATAAACTCTTGAGGACCTCGTCTTCCATCCTGTTTAGTTCAGGACCCGTAACAACCATAGGATTTTCAGTTTTCGCCAGACCGATCTTCCTGGCTATTGAAACGGCAGTGAGACCATAATCACCCGTAATCATGACCACTCGTATTCCTGCCCTGTGGCATAACTGTATAACTCTTGGTACCTCCGGCCTCGGTGGGTCCGTCATCCCTACCAAACCTAAAAATATAAGCTCTTTTTCTGTATTCTCTATGGTATATTCATCCCGGGAATCCACCAACCTGTACGCAATGCCCAACACCCGTAAACCTTCTTTTGACATGGAATCGTTCTCTGAGACAATAGCCCTGCGCATGGGTTCTGTCAAAGGTTCTATTCTTCCGTCTATAAGAATGCCGGTGCAGAGATTTAAGATCTCCATAGGTGCCCCTTTTACATAAGCCAGAGGTTTTTTACCATCAGAAAGGTTAACAGAAGTCATTCTCTTTCTTACGGCTTCAAAAGGGAGTTGGCTAATCCTCGGAAGAGTCTTCCTTCTCTCTTCAACATCAACACCTCCTTTTGCTGCCATAACAAGGAGTGCCCCTTCGGTAGGGTCACCTAATATACCCCATCTTTCACCTTCCCTTTCCGGGGCGAGAATGCCTGCATTGTTACAGAGTACACATGTATCAAAGAGGAGGTACATTCCATTTTTCCTCATATCTTCCCTTGAAAGGATAATTCCCCGGTAATAAAATCCTCCCACCGGTTCATATTTTGTACCGCTGACGTGGATAAGTTTTCCATTGACGAATATTTTTGTTACTGTCATTTCACTTGTGGTAAGGGTACCTGTCTTGTCTGTACAAATTACCGTGGTCGATCCGAGAGTTTCTACGGATGAGAGCTTTTTTATAAGGGCATTCCTTCTCGCCATTCTTTGAACGCCGATCGCTAACGACAGCGTTACCGTAGGAAGCAAACCTTCAGGAACATTGGCAACAATAATACCGATGGCGAATAAGAAGGCGCCGGCAATACTCAGTTTCCCTATATAAGTACCTAGAAAAAAGAATACAATTCCCATTGTCAGTGCAAGTATGGTAACTACTTTTGTAACCTTCTTAAGTTCACGCTGTAGGGGGCTTTTCTCTTCTTTCAACTCCTGAGTAAGCGATGCAATCCGGCCTACTTCAGTATACATACCGGTAGAAATCACCGCTGCTTTACCACCGCCCGAAGCCACAGTCGTACCTGCAAATACCAAATTGGGAAGTTCTGTCCAGAGAAACTCTTTCTCCTTCTCCACAACACCTGCCGTTTTGTATATCGGCTTTGATTCTCCCGTGAGAGCAGAATTATCTACTCTCATATTAAAGGCCTCTATAAGCCTGGCATCGGCCGGTATACTATCACCTTCTTCGAGGATCATAATATCTCCCGGAACAACCTCTTCTACAGAACTCTCTTTTTCCTTACCGTCTCTCAACAACTTCGCCTTCCTGGGTAATAGCTTCTTTAAGGCCTCCAAGGCCCTTTCCGCCTTGTACTCCTGCCAAAAACTGAAGACGGCATTAATAAGTATCACCGCAAGTATGGCCCATGCCAGTTCAGGCATATCGGCTACAAAGGCCAATGCCCCGCCAACCCACAACAGAATGGCAAGGAGATTGTACAGGTTCTCTACAAATCTGAGAACAAGACTTTTTTTCTTCACCTCTTTAATGATATTCGGACCGTAGCTTTCCAGTCTCTTTTTTGCCTCGTATTCCGACAATCCTGAGGGATTGGTCCCCAGTTCCCTGTATATATCGCTTATAGGAAGTGGAAAGAAGGCTTCTTTCCCACCTCTTTCATAGTTAAGGAGAAGGCTAAATGCATCTGAAGGGGTTTTTGACCTCTGCAGGGAACGAAACAGTCTCATATCTGTGAATATCGTTATTGCCTTTGAGAGTATTTGAAGGTGGAGTGATGTTTCTTCTAGAGGTGTGAAAAACAGAAAAAACAGATAGACAGGCTCTCCGTCTTTTGCATTAAAGTCAACGCCCCGCTGGGATATGGCAAGCAGTGCTACAGGTTCCTTAAGCCCGTCTATCCTTACATGCGGAAAAGCCACTCCATGGCCAATACCCGTAGTACCTATTGCTTCACGCTGCAAAAGTGCCTTCAAGAGTGCATCAGGGTCCTTTATCCTCCCGGCCTTTTTGAGAGTCACTACCATTTCTCTCAATGCACTCCCCTTGTGCACTGACTTAAGGTTCATAATAATGACCTTGCTATCAAGAAAGTCAGAAAGCTTCACGGTATTTCCTCCTCATAATAAGTATCGTTTTTTGATTACCAGCATTACTGACCTTATACGTTGATTCTATAAGTGATTAGTTTGCGTGTCAAACAGATAAAGAAACTGATTATTCCTAGTAAGCTCTGGCGGGTTCAGGTTTGTAACCTGAACCCATGAGTTTATTTAGATAGTGGCGTTGTGAGTAATCAACGACGAAATTGACAAAATAAAATATGGGGTTCAAGTTACAAACTTGAACCCACGGAAGTAAGCTCCTGTATGCCTGATGAGACAAAAATTTACTGATTTTGACATACATATGAATTTATGATGTAATAACGTAAAAATTACAGTAACCACTGATTTTAAGGACAAATAAATGACAAATGGAGATCTGTCAAAGTTAAGAATAGACAAATCCGGTATTATGCATTACCGGAGTACACGTAAGAGACTGCTTTTCAGGATTACAGCTTTTGCACTTATTCTGATAATAGGTTTTGTTCTTTATCGGTTAGTTTTTCACCCTGTAGTTGAGGTAAGGGTATCAACGGTTTCACAGATGTATCCTTCTCAAACGTTTACCATGTTAAATGCAAGTGGTTATGTTGTTGCACAGAGGAAGGCCTCGGTGGCATCCAAGATTACAGGGCGGCTTGAATGGTTGGGAGTAGAAGAAGGAAGTCAGGTAAAGAAGGGACAGGTAATTGCGAGGCTGGAAGGTGAGGATGCAAAAGCAGCACGTGAACAGGCTGAGGCAAACTTAAACAATGCTGTCTCTAATAAAGAAATGGCAAAGGTTGAACTGGAAGATGCGGTATTACATTATAATCGGCAAAAGGAACTTTTTTCTCACGGAATTATAGCAAGGTCTGAATTCGACATAGCTGAAGCGCGTTATAAGAAGGCAAAGGCTTCCCTGGCTGCTGCTGAGTCGGCCATAAATGCACATAAAGCAGCACTGCATTCGGCTGATGTATCCTTTAAGTACACTTTCATACGTGCACCCTTTGATGCAGTGGTATTAACGAAGGACGCCGACGTTGGCGATATTGTAACACCGCTCGGAGCTGCTGCAAATGCTAAAGCAGCGGTTGTTACCATTGCCGATATGAACTCTCTTCTTGTAGAGACTGATGTTTCTGAGTCAAATTTACAAAAGGTAACAATAGACCAGCCATGTGAAATACAGTTAGACGCCTTGCCCGAAGTCCGATTCCGTGGTATTGTGCATATGATTGTACCCACCGCGGATCGCAGTAAGGCATCAGTTATGGTAAAAGTTAAATTCCTGGATAAAAATGACCGTATCCTTCCTGAGATGAGCGCCAAGGTTGCTTTTCTTGAAAGACCGGTTACTCCGGAGGAGCAGAAACCGAGAATTATTTTGGACCCGGATACGATAGTAACAAATAACAGTGACAAATTTGTTTTTGTGGTAAAAGAGGATCGTGCAGTAGAAATACCGGTAACTATAGGCACACAAACTGCTGATACGGTAGAGGTGCTTGAAGGGATCAAACCCGGAGATAAGGTAGTAGTAGACCCGCCAAAAAATCTAAAGGACGGAACAAAGGTGAGTATTTTGGAAGGTAAGTTTTAGGTTAGTCCAGGGTTGGCTCAATCGTCCGTGATTAAACTGAAACGTTTTAGATCAAATAAAATTTTGGAGCGAGCCTTAACGAGTCTTAAACTTTTCTTAAAACCAGTGTAATGCCAATGATACTTCCCTGTTCATCAAATATCTTTATCAGTCTTGCGTTTGAATATAAAGGGGGTTGATTGTTTGAGGGCAGGATCTGAAAGTCAATGGTTTTGTCACGGGAATTCAGTACTGTATCGATTGGTATTGACAAATTCATGCGTGACAGGTAAGCCAAAAGATCCCCATTCTTCGCATCTGTTCCGTACGTACTTAGAAACTCCTGAGCGGCCTGGTTCATGTTTTTAATCTTCCACTGTTCATCGGTAACGATTACACCCTCTGCTAAACCCGACAAAATCGTTTCCAATACTACAGCATCACTTTTTTTTGCTGCTGCCTGTCTCATACTGAGAAGTGATTTTACCCTGGCAAGCAGCTCGGCTTTATTAAAGGGCTTACTGATAAAATCATCGGCACCGGCCTCGATGCCCTTGATCCGGTCATCCATCTCGTGGAGAGCAGTAATCATTACTATCGGTATATTTTTTGTTATTCTGTTTTTACGCAGTTGCTGGCATACTTCGTATCCGGTAAGTTTTGGCATCATAATATCCAATAATATTAAGTCGGGGTTTTCTGTCTTTGCTTTTTCCAATACCTCTTCGCCATCGTATGCCTCAATAACATCATAATCAGAATTCACCAAAATTACCCGCAGTAATTTTACATTCTGCTTAATATCGTCTGCCACTAATATTTTAGGTCTATTCATCTTATGATTAGTCCTTCTTTATATATTTTTCTACCATGAGCGGTAATTCCTGGGTATTGATGGGCTTACTTATATATGCATCACACCCTGAATTCAAGATTTTTTGTTCATCCCCTTTCATGGCATAAGCGGTCACTGCAATAATAGGAATATCTCTTGTCGCTGTATCTGCTTTAATCTGTTTTACTAATGTGATACCATCAATACCGGGAAGCTGGATATCCATGAGGATAATGTCCGGTTTCTGGTTTTTTAATATACTCAAGGCTTCCTCTCCTGTAGCGGCCTCAATTATTGTGTAGCCCTTTGCCTTAAGTATCACACGCATTAGCTTTCTATTTTTTTCGTTGTCTTCAACAACTAATACATTCTTGTCTGGCATACGTTTTTCCTTTGATTGAATATATTGCCATTATTATGAATAAAAATTCCTATTTTCCACGCAGCGATTCTATATTCTTAACTGCCACAAGAAGGTCTTCACTTGTATGATTGCCCTTTCGTACAATGGATAAAATATTGCCGTTTAATATTGCTTTTTCTTTTTGGGTAATATCTTTGGCAGAACAAACAATAATGGGTATTTTCTTTGCTGTTGGATGAACCCTGAGCTTCTCAACTACATCAAATCCACTGACCTCCGGCATCATAAGATCCAGGATAATAAGGTCAGGGCTATTATTTATTGCAAGATTAATCCCTGCCCTGCCACTATATGCCTTCAACACATCGAATCCTTCACTCTCTAAAACGGCACTCATATATTTAACTGCATTTACATCATCGTCTACAACTAATATTTTCATAGATTTATCTTTGGTTTTTTTATCAGAAATACAGCTATTCACTGTATTGATAAGTTTTTCTCTGCTAACAGGCTTGATTAAATACTCGGTAGCACCCAGGCTGTAACCAAGCTCTCTGTTATCGATAATCGATACGATAACTACCGGAATATCAGCGGTGTCAGGAAAATTTTTCAATTCAGAGAGGACGTCCCATCCATCAATTCTCGGAAGCATAATATCAAGTGTAATTAAAAACGGATGAAACTCTTTTGCTTTTTTTATCGCATCTTCCCCATCAGATGCAACAATCACATTATAACCTGCACTTGTCAAATACACCGTAAGAAGCTCAGCGGCCATATGGTCATCTTCCACAACCAGGATTGTTTTTGCTTCTTCTTTTCCCTTCGTTTCAGTATAACGTGGTTTGGCCCCCGCCTCTTTTAGCTTTGGTATTCTATGTGTGGCCTTTAGGGGTATGGTAAAATAAAACGTACTTCCCTTCCCAAATTCGCTGTTAAACCAAATCCTTCCGCCGTGCATTTCAACAATCCTTTTGGTCAGGGTAAGTCCAAGTCCTGTTCCTTCATATTTCCGGGCGAGAGAACTATCCGCCTGCCAGAATTCTTTAAATACCTTTTCCTGGTCTTCGGGCTTCATTCCAATGCCGGTATCTGCTACAGAGACTTGTAATGTATCGTCGGTAATGTATGCCCTCGTAGTAATACTGCCATTTTGCGGCGTAAACTTTATGGCATTTGAGAGTAAATTATACAGGATTTGCTTGAACTTTATGCGGTCTGCCTCAATATCCTTTACGTCCGGGTCTATGGTTGTAGTCAGTAGTAAGTTCTTTTTCTTGGCGAGTCCTTTGAGGATATGGAACACGTCCGTAATGGCATCCGGTACGAAAAAGGTCTCATATTGGAGTGACATCTTACCTGCCTCAATCTTTGATAGATCCAATATATCATTGATCATTTGCAGGAGATGCTGACCGCTGCTGTGAATATCCTGAACAAATTCTATTTGTTCTTCATTTAAGTCACCGGGAATTTTGTCTTTAAGTACCTCAGCAAAACCGATTATTGCATTTAATGGCGTGCGCAGTTCATGAGACATATTGGACAAAAATTCTGATTTCATTTTATTGGCACGTTCCAGTTCTAAATTAGCTTTTCGCAGATGTGCAGTCTTTTCGGCGATTCGCTGTTCCAGTGTGCTGTACGATGACTGTAGTTTTATTGACATATCATTAAAGGCCATGGCAAGCTGACCGACTTCATCATTAGATGATATGTTTACCTTTGTTGTAAGGTCACCTGTTTTTGTAATGGTAGTAACCGCATCAGTCAATCTCTCTATCGGCCTCATGAATTTTTCTGTAGTAAAAAATATAATGGCTACAATTAACGTTACGCTGACTGTACTGATGGTAATGAAAAAGAAGATATTTGCTGCAAACCGGCGTTCGGCTATTTCTTTTGGTACGATGACACTGATAGCCCCTCTGACATCTCCAATCTTATAGTTGTAACCGATATCATAATTTTTCTGTATAAATTCGGGGGCTTCGTCCTTAGGTCCGTGACAAAGAAGACAGTCTTCTTTTACACGTAAGGCATAAAGGTAACGCTCAACCCTTTTCCCTCCTACAACATCTTCAGACCAATATTCAGTAAAATCAGGGCTTTTTTCCATTTCGAGGAGTATCTTCTCTTCAAAAGCATCGGGTCTGTTTTCCTTTCTCCTGAATTTCAGACTTGTTTGTTTAATGGTATAACCTGTTTTTTCGGCAAATTTTTCTCCAATGGCATGACCGGAAACAGCAGGAATGAAATATTTTGTCTTTTCATTGATTTCGATATTTGATTCATGCAAGGCTGTGGCAAGATAGTTTCTCGTAGTCTCTAATTCCATGGCAATTAGTTTGGCCTTCTCCCGGAATTCCTTGATAAATTCATTGCGTGTCCGCTTGTATATAAGGAAGGCAATAGTGCCATTTAGAGCAACAAGCAGTGCAGCCAAGAGGATAACAAGTTTATGTCTGATCTTCATACTTCTTTTTTACCGAAATTGCCCCCAATGGGCAACATTTTTCAAAATCTGGTATGATATCCGGAGACGGTATTTTCCCGGCAATAAATTTTGCCTTATCATCAATTATATCAATAATACCCTTAGAATTAAGAGCACAAATTCCACAACCTATACATAGCCTTTTATCTATACTTACAGTAACACAATCACCGTTATTTTTTACATCCATTTGATCAAGACACTGTGAGTGTTCCCGATCAGTAATTATACCAGAAGACACAGAAGATCGCTTCTTTATTTGCTGCCGGCCTGCGCGGTCGTAACGGAATATAGATCGCCCGCATTTTTCGCAGGTATGCAGTTCCTGCAATTTTTCAAGATAGTCCATTACCGTCTGTACTACAGCGGCATGGCTCCACGTCAACGGAGAAACTGAAACGGGTTCACCGGTAAATGGGTTTATCTGTTCAGCGAGCACACCGGAAGGTAGTGCACGTGAAACAGCCCACCGCAGATAATTCAATACACTTTCGAGATTTTCTACAGATTCCGCTATCGATATATAATACTGTGCCATCCACATGGTACAGACTATCCATGGATTGCCCGGTATTGTATCGTCATTTCCGACACGCTGGTATGAATCATGTTCATAACGTGCAATTCCACCGATTTTAGTCTTAACCAGCAAAGTTTCCTCTATTGCCTTCATTGTATTTCGTATCTTAATATCATTAGCATCGTAAACACCGAAGGCGAACATGCCGTACAGGCTGGCATCTACGGTAGCATCGATCTCAAATCCTCCCCCCTTTTTCGGATATATCATTCTAAGGAATCTTTTATGCTCCTCACTGTAAAGATGTTGATCTATAGCCGTCTTAATCTGTGCTGCGGCCTGTCTGTACACCTTTGCTTTTTCAACATGATAAAAGATATCAGAAAAATTAGCAGCGGCAATTAGTCCACTATATACAGTAGCAGTAGTAAATGATAGTATACCACGTCTTTCTTCCCAGAGGTCATAAGAGGGAAGGGGCAGTCCCGTTTGATCATCCCTGTAACTGACAAGAAAATCTGCTGCCTTTTCAATAAACGTGTAGTATAGAGGACGTATCACTTCAATCTTTCTGTACATATCGTAATATTGCCACATTACCCAGAGAAGTAATGCCGTCTCATCCTCCTGGATCGGTACGTGGATCTCTTCACCTTTAACCCATGGATGCCAGGAGCTGCCAAAAGAACCATCGGGGTTATATTTGTGCAGCAAGAATCCGCTTTCAACCATAACACTTGCACAGAAGTTATATGGAGCAATAACGCTGGCGCAGAAGTCAAAGAACTTCCGGCACATCGTGGTATAGCCCGCCTTCATGAGCGCATAGCTTACAAACGCACCGTCCCGCGGCCACATGTAACTATACGTATCTTTTGCGTACTGCCAGATATCTGAATCATTTGCAGCAATAATAGCTCCCCCGTTATCGATCTGTGTTGCAAGTATCAGGAGACTTCTTTTAAAAAGATGCACCACTTCCTGTGGCAAATTTCCAAAATTGAATTCTTCTTTATTTACCCAATGCCACCAATAACTTGCTGTTCTGTCAATGATTTTCTGTGGTTTTTCACTTAAAAGAACATCATTCAGGGCGTTAATTTCATTATAATTATTGCCTACAGCGATCCAGTAGTATGCAGCAGCCTCCTTGAGGGCTGGGATTTCCATAGTAATCCTGATCGTTGAATCTACCGAGCCCTGTGCAATAGGATTTCCCTCCAGGACTCCATCCTCGGCGTCACGCCATGTACCCTCTGCTCCCCGATGCCTTTTGATTCCTGTAGCATATTCACGAACACCCCAGATGTCACCTGAGGAACAATTTATTAAGAAATACCGGGAACCTTTGTAATGGATAAGGCAGTTAAGTTTAGCATCGTAGAATACCGTATCACCGATCTCATTTTCCATAATATTAAAGTCCTGATGAAAGAAGAGACGGATTTCTCTTTTATCGTTTCTAAGGTTTCTGACGGTTACCTTTCGCAAATAGATATTCCTTTCAAAATCAACGGTATCGTTACAAATAAGCTGGACGCCGAGCTTTTCGTGAAAGGCCCGTACGGAAGTTACCAGGGTTTCTTCTACATACCCCAGGGCAAGTTTCCAATCCTTTGCATTTACCCATGAATATCCTTCCTGTGTCCATACGCCAAACCGGCTGGGTTTGCCCATTGCATGATTTTCTTTCCCTACATAAGGGTAATATAAGTCACGGATAGCGTAGTCCGCATCGAATGCAACTAACAAAGAACCGTTGCCAACCGGAATATCTCTAGGCATAATTATGCTCCTTTTAATTAGCTGTGGTTGGTTCAATCTTGTAGATTGAACCATGCGTTTAGCATTGTCCCGTACATTTTGGTTTACTCCAGACGTATGAGACATGCTAAACGTTTCGGTTCAATCGTGGACGATTGAACCAACTAAAGACAAAACCCAACGGCTTTTATTTTTACCCACCCCTATCCCCTCCCGGGAGGGGACTAAGGGGTGGGTTCCCTCCCTAGAGAGGACTTCTTGATTCCCCTCTTGAGAGGGGTTAGAGGTGTGTTAGGCATAATGAAAACTTTGAAATTCCTTAAGTTAAATTATCCCTTAATAACACATAATGGTTTTAGTTGTGCCACCTTTTTGCTGATACCGGCATGCTCCACAACATCAACA
>CAZPUD010000087.1:0-14101 GCA_964589115.1 uncultured candidatus Brocadiaceae bacterium
CAGGCTGGAGCTTGTTATATGTAGATAGTCAGGAGCTTGTAGGAGAGAATGGAGCAGCAACAAACGCTTTTGATGGAAGTACAGGTACCTTCTGGCATACGAAGTGGTTCAACGGTAGTGATTCCCTGCCTCATGAAGTTCAAATCGATCTTGGGGCAACCTACGATATCTATGCATTCCGCTATTTACCCCGTCAGGATGGGGAACAAAATGGCCGAATAGGCCAATATGAGTTCTATGTAAGCACTGACGGGATAAACTGGGGTACCGCTGTGGCGACAGGGACATTCTCAAATAGTGCTACAGAAAAAGAGGTACTCTTTGCCCAGACAACGGCGCAGTTCATTCGTCTGAGGGCTTTGACAGAGGTCAACGGCAATCCATGGACATCTATGGCAGAGATTGGTGTATTGGGAAGTCTAGCTTCAGGAAACCAGGCACCAGACGGGGTAATCGATACACCGGGTGAGAATTTGACGATCAATGTTGGTGATTCAGTAAACTTTTCAGGAACGGGGACTGACCCTGACAACAATACACCATTAACCTATCTCTGGAATTTTGGTGACCCGGCAATTACAGATTCAACACTGGAAGATCCTGGATCAATCCAGTTCAATAATACAGGAACCTTTACAGTTACTTTTACCGTTACTGATGCCCTCGGACTGGCTGACCCTACGCCTGCCACCCGTACAATTACCGTAAATACAGTAGAAAATCAAGCACCGGATGGAGTAATCGATACACCGAACGGGGATATTACAATTGATGTCGGAAGCTTAGTGGACTTTACCGGTACAGGAACCGACCCTGACAACAATACACCATTAACCTATCTATGGAATTTCGGTGATCCGGCAATTACAGATTCAACGCTGGAGGATCCGGGATCAATCCAGTTCAACAATACGGGAACCTTTACTGTTACTTTTACCGTTACCGACGCCCTTGGACTTTCAGATCTTACACCTGCAACTCGCGTTATAGCCGTACAAAGTCCTCCGGTAGAAAATCAAGCACCGGACGGCCAAATCGATACACCTGGTGAAAATTTGACGATCAATGCTGGCGATTCAGTAAACTTTTCGGGAACGGGGACTGATCCTGATAATAATATACCACTAACCTATCTATGGAATTTCGGTGATCCGGCAATTGCGGATTCAACACTTGAAGACCCAGGATCAATACAATTTAACAATACTGGAACCTTTACCGTTACCTTCACAGTTACCGATGTCCTTGGACTTTCTGACCTTACACCTGCAACTCGCATGATAACCGTACAAAGTCCTCCGGTAGAGAATCAAGCACCGGATGGAATAATTGATACACCGAACGGGGACATTACAATTAATGCTGGAAGCCTGGTAAGCTTTACCGGTACCGGAACCGATCCAGACAATAATACACCGCTAACCTATCTGTGGAATTTTGGCGATCCGGCAATCACAGATTCAACACTGGAAGATCCGGGATTGGTCCAGTTCAACAATGCAGGAACCTTTACTGTTACCTTTATTGTTACTGATACACTTGGACTGGCAGACCCTACGCCCGCCACCCGTACAATAAGCGTACAGGATAATACAGGTAATGTTATTTCTCAAACGGGCTGGAGCCTGTTATATGTAGACAGTGAAGAGCTTATAGCAGAGAATGGGGCAGGAACAAATGCCTTCGATGGAAATACCAGTACCTTATGGCACACAGAATATTCAGGTAATGATCCATCTCATCCACACGAGATCCAGATCAATCTTGGTAATATTTACGACATCAGTGGCTTTCGCTATTTACCACGTCAAGACAATGAGTCGACGGGACGAATTAATCTTTATGAGTTTTATGTGAGCAGTGATGGAGTAAATTGGGATAATCCTGTGGTAACCGGGATCTTTGCCAATGACTCAACGGAAAAAGAGGTTCTGTTTACACCTGTAACAGGTCAATTTGTGCGTTTGAGGGCATTAAATGAGGTTCACGGGTTCGCATGGACCGCGATGGCAGAGATAAATATCCTTGGTAACTTATCAAGTAATCAAGCACCAAACGGGGTAATTAACACCCCTTCCTGGCATACAACAATAAACGTAGGAGATTCGATTGAATTTTCAGGGACAGGAACAGACCCTGACAACAATACACCGTTAACCTATCTCTGGGACTTTGGTGATCCGGCAATTGCTGATTCAACACAGGAAGATCCGGGATCGGTACAATTTAACAACCCGGGAACTTTTGTTGTAACCTTTACGGTTACCGATGCCCTGGGACGTACAGATCCTACCCCTGCAGTTCGTATTATAACCGTAAATGATGGTAGTCTTGTCAGCGGAAATGTTATTCCTCAGACATACTGGAATTTAAAGTATGTAGACAGCGAAGAGATTGCAGGAGAAGACGGGGCGGCAATAAATGCCTTTGACGGAAATATCAATACCTTCTGGCATACAAAATGGCTTAATGTGAACACGCCTCCACCTCATGAGATTTGGATCGATCTTGGAGCAATTTATAATATCAACGGTTTCAAATATTTGCCTCGTCAGGACGGTGAAGTGAATGGCAGGATCGGTCAATATGAATTTTATGCGGGTTCCGATGGAGTAAATTGGGGTAACCCGGTGATTGGAGGAACATTCATCAATGACGGCACGGAAAAAGAAGTCTTATTTAACCCCAGGACTGCCCGGTTTATCCGTCTGAGGGCAGTAACGGAGGTTAATGGCAACCCATGGACTACAATAGCAGAGATAAACGTACTACACCAGTGTTCGGATACCTCTGTTCAGATCCTTCAACCTTCAAATTACTATTTGCAGTCACCCGGTAATCTTTTGGTATCAACTGCCGCATGCCTCGATACCGGCTTTGGAGTAAAATTCTCCGTAGATGGGGGTTCAGCAAATGGCGGAATAGATCATCTGGTTTACTCATCACCCTTCGAGGCCAACTTTTCAAATTTAAGTCTTTCCGAACATATAATTGAGACCTTTGTTGTCGATGCTTTAGGAAACACTGTTTCAGGCGATATGACATATGACAAGGTAATACAGGTTGGTATTGGTGATTATTATGTTGCGGTAGGAAATAGTATCACATTCGGAAGTGGAGATGATAATCCTTCGGACAACGAATCATCAGACGGTAGAAATAAAGGAGGAGGATACACACCCATATTGAATAATCACCTTACATTGGCAAAGAATTATCCACATACGATTGTTAACGAAGGAGTACCGGGAGATAAAGCAATCAACGGATTATCGCGAATGCCATCGCTTCTTGAAAAATATCCCTATGCAAAACGTTACCTTGTTCAATATGGAACCAATGACTCGGGTGGTTTATTACCTGTCCCAAGTGGAAAAGGTTTGAACCCCGGTGACAGCGGGTATGAGGGTTCTTTTAAAGACAGAATGCAGCAGATAATAAACCTGATAAATAACGCAGGGAAAGAAGTGTGTCTTGCAAAGGTGCTATTTACACTCTCTTCCACAACAAGAAACAGTATAATTCAGGATTACAATATTGTTATTGATGAATTAAAAGGAGACGTAACAAATAACATATCGGTAATTCCCCCTGACTTCTATGCATATTTTGAGGCACATCAGGAAGAATTCTTTGATAGTTTTCATCCTAATGGTACCGGGTATCGTTCTATGGCTGATCTTTGGCTTGATGCGCTAAATCAATGAGGAGGAAATATATGAAAAAATTTGTACTTATTCTTTTTTTGCTTCCATCGGTTTACTTCTTTATAGGTTACAGATTTTTATATGCACAAGAGACACCGGTAAGAGGTTCCATATACAGGGAAATCCGGAACACAACACTATTTCCTCTTTTCCGTGCTCTGAAAAGGGGCGATGTAAAGACGATAAAGAAATATATCTCTGAGGATATGTATAGTGAATACCAGGTCTTGCTAGAGGAGAACAAAGACTATCCGAATTTCCTCAGAAATTACTATAGGGGCGCTAAATTCCGAAGGGACAAAATCGTACAGGCTAATAATAAAATAGTTGCTGATATCATTATTAAATATAAAAATGGTGACAGCAATCTTACGAGATTACAACTGAAGAAGGGAAAAGATCTGATTTGGAAAGTAGAGAAAACAATTATAGAGAAACCAATAAAATCGAAGTAACTTTCTTTTCTCTGTGCTCTCTGCATCCTCTGCGGTAAACTTTCCGCTTGCTCTATAGTTGGTTCAATCTTGTAGATTGAACCATTAGTTTAGCATGTGCCTATACGTTTTGTTTACTCCAGGCACATGAAATATGCTAAACGTTTCGGTTCAATCGTGGACGATTGAACCAACTCCGGAGCTTACGCATCTTTGAACGAAATAAATAACTTTTTGAGTGTGTTAATTTTATTATCCATAATGGCTTTGTTTCACAAATCCTAATTCTTGTTTTACTGTATTTTTCATCTTTTCTCTGCGATCACTGTGTCCTCTGCGGTGAATTACTCACTTGTTTTTATCCGTTATCAAAATAACTCTTAAAGAAACCAGGCACCTCGGCTTCAAAGGTTAGTTCTTTACCGTTGCGTGGATGTCTAAATGTTAGAGATTGTGAATGGAGGGCTAGACGACTCTTTGGCATGCCTTTTTTTCCATATTTATCATCACCGACAAGCGGATGTCCCTTCTCTGAGAAGTGAACCCGTATCTGGTTTTTCTTACCCGTTAGCAATTCAATTTCCACTAAACTAAATTGTTTTGCTTCTTTTATAACTCTATAACGGGTTTTTGCCAGTTCACCTTTTCTGGCATCCTTAACCGAAAAAACTTCATAATCCTCGTTCTCCGCTAGATATGATGTAATTGTCCCGCTTTTTTCAGTTAATATTCCATGAACCACTGCTACATATTTCTTCTTTACGCTTTTCCACTGCAGTTTAAGATTTTCTTTGGCCTCAAAACTCTTGGCAAACACAAGGACACCGGAAGTATCACGATCCAATCGATGTACAACAAAAAGTTGTTTTTTCGATTTAAGGCTGCCCTTGCGTATATAGGTGGTTAAAATGTGATGGGCTGTTTTTTCTTTTTCATACGGTGCTTTTACCGTCAATAAGCCTGCGCTCTTATCAATAACGATAATATCATTGTCTTCATAGAGAATTGTCAGGCCCCTGGGTCTATACTTGTAGGGTATTGGCTTCATTTCTTTCATGGTATAAATATAAGCAGGACAGCGGAATGTGTCAATGAAAATAGGAAATGGAAAGATACTTGTGTACTTAACACAAAAGTGCTTGCTTAATAAAGATCTTAAATGATGGTTACGGTGCAAATCTGACCAATGCTGATGGAGTCGTTGTCCGTTTCCCGTGACCCGTTTCCCGTTTTTCGTTGTGTTAAGATTGTGGATTACGGATCAATATCTTCTTAGGATTTTGAATCTCCTCGCAGCTCATGCAAGCGATCGCGCACCTTCTTCATGTCTTCCCACACCTTGGCTTTATCGTTTGGATTTCTCAAAAGGTAGGCCGGATGAAATGTAACCATAAACGGGATGCCCTTATACTCGTGGAATTTCCCTCTTAAAGTGCCGACCGGCGCCTTTGTGTTGAGTAACGTCTGTGCAGCAAAGGTTCCAAGGGCACATAAAACCTTTGGCTTAATTATCTCTATCTGTTTAATCAGGTAAGGCATACAGAGGACAATTTCCTCCGGAAGAGGATTACGATTCCCGGGGGGACGGCACTTCAGAACGTTTGCGATATAAACATCGCTGCGGTCCATACCAATAGCTTTAATAATCTTATTAAGTAATTGACCCGCACGGCCAACAAAGGGCTCGCCCTGAAGATCTTCGTCACGGCCAGGCGCCTCGCCCACAAACATAAGGTCTGCCATGGGATTGCCAACACCAAAGACGAGATTAGTCCGTGATTTTTCCAGGGGACATTTGTGGCAGACAAGCATCTCCTTCCGCAATTTTTCCAGAAGTTTAGTCCTTTTTTCTTTTTCATCCATAAAGGTTTGTCCCCCAATAGATTCCTCATCCATAGAATCCCTGGCAAATTTATCTTTTACAGGATGATTTAATAAAGGTAGATTTACTGCATTACTGGTTTTAGGAAGGACTATGGTGTCTATGCCAAATCCCCTTTCTATCTCAATCCTTGTTTTAACAGCGCTAATCAGGGATGCCAGTTCTTTTTCTAATTCGTCCAGATACATGCTAACAATATCAATTCTTATGGGGATTTCCAGAACCATTCTGCTTTAAGAAGCAGTCAGTAAAGTGCTTTATTTTTGGACTAACAGCGTCTTTTCCAGTTCTTCAAGAATGCGCCGTTGTACTTCTGCGATGTTACCCTGTATTTCACAACCTGCTGCGTATTTATGGCCACCCCCTCCAAATTTTTTTGCAATGGTATTTACATCAAACCCATTTCGGCTTCTTAAGCTCACCTTCACCCAATTGGACTCCTTCATCTCACGAAATAATACACCAACAGAAACACCATCTATTGATATGGGAATATCGGCAAACTCCTGTGTATCAATGGCGTTTACATGCGTTCTTTCAAGCATCTCCCTCGTTAAGCAAACAGTAGCTATTTGATTTCCTAAATGAAGTCTTACTGTGTTGAGTACCTGGGCATTCAACTGGATCAAGTTAAAAGGATTTGTGTTGTAAACGTTTTTGGAAATTTCTGTATGCCTTGCCCCATGCTCAATAAGAAATGCCGCTGCCTTAAGTGCTTCCGGCGTGGTATTAGTATGGGTAAACCGCCCTGTATCGGTTACAATTGCAACGTATAGAGCAGTAGCAATATCAGGCGTAATATTGACGTTCGTCTCTTTTAGAAATGAAAGAATAATCTCCCCGGTTGCACACATGTCTTCCGATACCCAGTTGATATTACCAAAATATTCATTAGAAATATGATGATCTATATTGATAATTATCGCATCTTTCGGAATGACCTCTTTTACCTTACCAAGGCGGTCGAGAGTAGGACAATCAAGCGTAAAGACAACCTCAGCCCGACCTTCAGGAAGTTCAGGATAGACATAAATTCCTGTATCGGGAATAATAAATTTGAAAATCTGAGGAACGGGCGAATCGTTGACTATACTTACAGATCTTCCCATATCTCTCAATGCATGGTAAAGGGCTACTTCGGATCCAATAGCGTCTCCATCTGCCCGAACATGGGTAGTAATGATAAAACGATTATAACGCTTTATCGTATTGTAGATATCTTTTATCTTTGCGGCAACATCTTTCATCAGAAAATACTCCTCATTAGGAAGCTCATTTGTATTAGGATTCTCCTTGGGAAGAATAGTAATTATATTGTGGGATAAGCCTCTTTGTCAAACTTCTTTTCCCTTGCAATTTATTTGTATATAAGTTACCATAATTTTTTATAAAATTTTGATTTTTTATTTTATTGTACTTAAAGGATTCAAGTATTGTTTCAATAACAGTGTGGGGGAAATATGTTTAAAATTATAGAAAAGGCAAAGATTGCGGAATCCACTTTTTCAATGAAAATCGATGCTCCCAAAATCGCCTCTAAGAGGAAAGCAGGACAGTTTGTCATGCTTCGTATAGACGAAATGGGTGAGAGAATACCCTTAACAATAGCAGGATCAGACACTGTCCGTGGAACTATTACCATTATCTTTCAGGTAGTTGGTAATACAACACGACAATTATCTAACTTAAATGCCGGGGACTATATTTTAGACGTTGTCGGTCCTTTAGGTCACCCTACACATATCGAGAATTATGGAACTGCAGTCTGTATCGGGGGAGGTTTAGGTATCGCACTTGTGATGCCAATAGCTCAGGCACTTTACGCAGCCGGAAACCACGTAATATCAGTTATCAGTGCAAGAAATAAAGATCTCTTAATCTGTGAAAAAGAGATGGAGGCGTGTAGCAACGAATTTATGGTTGCAACTGATGATGGTTCAAAAGGCTCAAAAGGGTTTCCAACACAGATCTTACAAGAATTAATCAACAAGGGAACCAAAATTGATATCGTATTTGCGGTAGGACCCGTACCCTTGATGAATGCGGTCAGCAAGCTCACGAAGCCATACAATCTCAAGACGATCGTAAGTCTTAATCCGATTATGGTCGATGGAACGGGCATGTGCGGTGGCTGCAGGGTTCTGATAGATAATAAACCGAAATTTGTGTGCGTAGACGGCCCGGAGTTTGAAGGACATCTTGTAGATTACGATAATTTAATACAACGTTTAAAGACATACGCCAGCAATGACGGGGATCCTCGATTACAGAATGTAGCCAGAGACAGCTCCTGCTGGAAGCCCGGGGAAGACCGTGCCGGCACAGCCAAAGTTTCTATGCATACTACGGAAGGGCATGCTGTTATTGACCAGTTGGCAGAAGGTTTTTCAGGTGCAGGAGCAGGTGACGGAAAGACAGGTCCAAAGAAAATGGGTGCCATCCCGCGGCAAAAGATGCCGGAACAGGACCCAGGAAACAGAATAAAAAATTTCGATGAAGTTCCCTACGGATACACACCTGAAATGGCACGCCAGGAGGCACTGCGGTGCCTGCAATGTAAAAAACCCCTATGTCGTGACGGTTGTCCGGTTAGCATTGATATTCCCGGATTTATCAAACTGATTGCCGAAGGTGATTTCCTTGGTGCGGCACGTAAACTTAAAGAGACAAATGCCCTGCCAGCAATATGCGGACGGGTATGCCCTCAGGAAGATCAATGCGAAAAGGTTTGTATTGTAGGTAAAAAGTTTAAACCGGTGGCGATTGGAAATCTCGAAAGGTTTGCCGCTGACTACGAGCGGAACCACAATGCAGTTACCATACCGGCTTTACCCGAAAAGACAGGCTACAAGGTAGCAATTGTCGGTGCAGGTCCGGCCGGACTTGCCTGTGCAGGTGAACTTATAAAGATGGGACATGACGTAACAATATTTGAGGCGCTGCACAAGGCCGGCGGCGTGCTCGTATATGGAATACCTGAATTCAGATTACCTAAGTCCATTGTAGAAGCAGAAGTTGAATATCTCCGTAAATTGGGCGTAAAGATCGAGGTCAATGCCGTTATTGGCAAAGTGCAAACCGTTGATGAATTATTACAGAATGGTTTTGATGCGGTCTTTGTAGGTACAGGGGCTGGCTTACCTATGTTTATGGGAATCCCGGGAGAAAACCTGAACGGAGTATATTCCGCCAACGAATACCTTACCCGCGTTAACCTTATGAAGGCTTATAACTCAAAATATTCAACGCCAATAGCGATGAGGAAGAACGTGGCCGTTATCGGTGCAGGGAACGTTGCTATGGACTCAGCAAGAACTGCCCTTCGCCTCGGTGCTGAGAATGTTTATGTAGTATACAGGCGTTCCAGAGATGAAATGCCTGCCCGGGTGGAAGAAATACATCATGGCGAAGAAGAAGGACTGCAATTTAAATTCTTAACGAATCCAATTAAAATCCTGGGAGATGAAAAAGGCTGGGTAAGCGGTCTGGAATGTGTGAAGATGGAACTTGGAGAACCAGATGATTCAGGAAGAAGGCGTCCCATTCCTGTAAAAGATTCAGAGTTTGTGTTAAATGTAGAATGTATAATTATGTCCATAGGTAATGGTCCAAATCCGCTCATCCCGTCTACTACACCTGATTTACAAGTAAACAAATGGGGTAATATTGTTGCTGACCTCGAAACCTGTAAGACAAACAAGGAAGGGGTTTTCGCAGGTGGAGATATAGTAACAGGTGCTGCAACTGTTATTTTAGCTATGGGTGCAGGAAAAAAAGCTGCAAAATCTATAGATGAATACGTTAGATCGAAACCAGCGGAAGCAATGAGTTGCCGCAAATAAGGAAAAAGTAATGCGAATCACGCTAAATGGCGAACCAAAGGAATGTCCTGAAGGAATAACTATTGAAAAGCTCCTTGATCTGCACAAGATTGATAAGAACCGTACAGCCGTAGAATTGAATTTGCAGATTATTCCAAAGAAGGAACATTCTACACGGGTACTGCAGGATTCTGATGTATTGGAGGTTGTGACCTTTGTTGGCGGCGGATAAGATTGAAAAGAAAATAGAAGACAAAAAACTCAAAATCGGGAAGTATGAATTTACTTCCCGTCTTTTTGTTGGTACTGGTAAATATCCTTCAATGGAAGTAATGGTAGATGCCTTGGAGGCTTGTGGTACAGAGGTAGTTACCGTAGCAGTAAGAAGGTTAAAAATCAACGAGACGACATCGTTATTAGACTATATCGACTCAAGAAAATACAAGATTCTTCCAAATACGGCAGGCTGCTATTCTGCAGACGAGGCTATTAGGGTAGCGCACCTTGCCCGTGAAACGGGTGTATCAGACATGATCAAGCTGGAAGTCCTTGGTGATGAAAGAACCCTCTTACCAGACCCGGTTGAAACATTGAAGGCAACACAGGTTCTTGTGAAAGAAGGTTTTACTGTACTTGTATACACCTCTGATGATCCTATCATCGCAAGGAAATTAGAAGATGCCGGGGTGGCAAGTGTTATGCCAGCCGGTGCTCCTATTGGGTCGGGTCAGGGCATATTAAATAAAAACAACATAAGAATCATTCTTGAATCAGCGAAAGTGCCAATTATTGTAGATGCAGGTGTTGGCACGGCATCTGATGTGACCATAGCCATGGAGCTAGGCTGTGAGGGAGTACTCCTTAACACAGGCATAGCCCTTGCGAAAGACCCTGTGCGCATGGCAAGGGCAATGAAACTGGCATGCGAATCAGGACGACTTGCATTCCTTTCCGGACGCATACCTAAAAGACTCTATGCCAAAGCCAGCAGCCCTGAAAAGGATTTTTAAACTTTAAATTACCATGCTTGCTAAACGGATCATACCATGCCTTGATGTAAAGGACGGACGGGTCGTCAAGGGAACAAACTTTCTAAACTTAAAAGATGCTGGAGACCCTGTCGAAATAGCAGCCCAATACGATAAGGAGGGTGCTGATGAATTAACTTTTCTTGACATCACAGCCTCCCATGAAAATAGAGACATCATTTTGGATGTTGTCAAGAAAACTGCCGAGCAGGTATTCATGCCGTTAACCGTTGGCGGGGGTATTCGCAGCATCGATGATATCCGCCGGTTGTTAAATGCCGGGGCTGACAAAGTCTCTATCAATACTGCTGCCGTTAAGGAACCCGATTTTGTTACCAGGGCATCCAGAAGGTTTGGAAGACAGTGCATTGTAGTAGCTATAGATGCTAAAAGGTTAAAAAATACATCCGATACATTAAAGTGGGAAGTTTATATAAACGGTGGCAGAACTTCAACCGGATTAGATGTTGTTATGTGGGCAAAAGAAGTAGAATTAAGGGGCGCAGGAGAGATATTGATAACAAGTATGGATTGTGACGGCACAAAAGACGGATTCGATATTGAGTTAAACAGGACTCTCTCCGAGGCATTAGATATTCCTATCATAGCGTCTGGCGGTGCCGGAAAACTAGAACACTTTTACGATGTATTCACCAGAGGAAAGGCAGATGCAGCCCTGGCTGCTTCTATTTTCCATTATAAAGAAATAACCATTCAGGAGGTAAAAGAATTCTTAACTCAAAAAGGTATTAATATGAGAATTTGTAAGTAGTTACACACTCTTACAGTACACATCCTTGTACCATTAGCCCGTCCTATTATGCATAGACAATACATATACCGCTTCCATCTCTAAACTATGACTACGGCAACTTTTTTATAACACCTACGTAGGGGCAAACCTTGTGTTCGCCCTTGTGCCACAATTCAAAACATTTATTTTTGTTTCCTATTTGGGCGAACACAAGTAGGGGCAGGTTTAAAACCTGCCCCTACAACAAACATTGAAATTAATAAACATTAAATTAGACATCCCGCGAATTTTAGCAGTGCAGTGGCAAGGCGCGTCTACCACTACATGAATATTTAAAACTCCATACATAAAGACATACAAACTTGTTAACTCCTTTAAATTAAAGCATATACAATGATGTCAGGCTGGAGGATCCAGTTCCTTAATTAAGTAAAAAAATTCATTAAGTAAATAATTATTTGTCAATTTATTGACATTATTAATTTAGGTGATATAATTTTAAGGTTTACATGTTATTTCGATAATATTACCTTACCAATTAATGGCAAATTTTATCCCACAAGAGTATATTACAGAAATACAGCACACCGCAGATATTATTCAAATCATATCAGAATACGTTCAATTGAGACAGAGTGGAAGAAATTTTATTGGTTTATGCCCTTTTCATACGGAAAAAACACCCTCCTTTACGGTAAATCCAGAAAAAAAACTTTTCAAGTGTTTTGGATGCGGCGAAGGTGGAACAGTATTTCAATTTATCATGAAGCATGAGGGGGTTGACTTTGTAGAATCAGTAAAGTTAGTTGCTTCTAAGTCGCATATAGACCTTTCCCATTTATCCACAAAAGAAACCTCCCTTACGGTTACAGAAAAGGCAAGCCTGCTTAACATAACTAGTTTGGCAGCTAAGTTATATCATAAGATATTACAAGATGGCGAAGATGGAAGGGCGGCCAGGAGCTATTTACAGCAGCGCCAGATAAATAGCCGGTCAATAAAAACATTTAACCTTGGTTATGCCCCAAGCGGCTGGGATACGTTAATAAAGGCATGCAAGGAGCACAATATTTCAAACGCATTATTAGAAAAGGCTGGCATGGTTATACCAAAAAAAGGAGGGCATGGTTATTACGACCGCTTCCGCAACAGGTTGATGTTTCCGATATTAAATGCAAGAAAGCAAGTCGTTGGTTTTGGTGGAAGGTCATTAGACGACTCACATCCAAAATACCTAAACTCGCCGGAAACTATTCTTTTTAATAAAAGTAACACCCTCTATGGTATAGATATTGCTAAAAATGCTATTTTGAAACAGGGGCGCGTAATACTTATGGAGGGCTACACCGATGTCATAATGGCACATCAGCACGGAGTTGATTGGTCTGTTGCAGTGCTGGGTACGGCTATTTCAAAACAACATTTAAGACTCCTAAGGCAATATTGTACCCAGGTAATACTGCTTTTAGACTCAGACATTGCAGGCTGGAAATCTTCTGACAGAAATCTGGATATTTTTATTGAAGAAGAATTTGATGTAAAAATTGCCCAATTACCTAAAAATTACGATCCATGTGACTTTCTTGCCGCAAGAGGTAAAGAAAAATTTTTGGAGTGCGTTAACAGCGCTAAAGATTTTTTTCATTTTAAAATTGAAGCAGCCGCCTCCAAATGGGACATATCAACTGTTCATGGCAAGGCAAAAGCCATACATGATGTCCTTTCGACTGCTATGAAAATGCCGGATGTTATAAAGCGTAATTTACTCATTAAAATGATTGCAGAGGAGATGTCTATCGATGAAACGACATTACGAAATGAGATAAAGAAATTCCATAAGCAACCTGCTTCATCCGGGGAAAAACGGGCAATCAAGCAAAGACTTGATGCCTCTTCAATGGCAGAACGTGAACTTTTGTATCTGATGTTATCATGTAATGACCTTATACCCAAATTAGTAAAAGAAGTAGGATTAGAAGAATTCAGTAATGAAAACTTTTTAAAGATAGCGGAAAAGATCGTTGGGTTATACTCCCAAAATAATGTTGTAAAAGCCGAAGATGTGCTGCATATATTAGATGATATACAATTAAACAAAATACTTATGGATATTGTAACAACTGAAGAGGTTAAGAATATTACAGATCATAGAGAAAGGTTAGAGGATTGTATCCGTTTTTTTAAGAGACGAAATAGCAAGAAAGAAATCTGTCAAACTAAGAAAAGAATGTTAGAGACTGTTAAAACCGGCAATAACGAAGAAGATATCATTTTGTTATTAGAAGAATTTCATAGAAAAAAAAGAAACGCCCATATCTTAAAGAATAAACAGTAAGGCTTAAATTTGTAATAGCATAGGTTTTGACGAGAGATAGATTTAGGCAAAAGAAAACGGGGTTAATCATCTCCAATTACTAAACATCTTGTTAAGGGGGTCTATCTTTACATGGAAAATTTAAATCAAAAAATTAAGCA
>CAZPUD010000088.1:0-14058 GCA_964589115.1 uncultured candidatus Brocadiaceae bacterium
GACGAATCTACAGGATGAGTCGAACCATCAGTTAAAGTAACTTTTATATCTATAAGCGGATATCCACCAGCAACACCCGTAGTTGCCGTCTCTCTGATTCCTTTTTCTACAGACCTTATATATTGCTTTGGGATTTTTCCTCCAACGATACTATCAACAAAAGTTACTGGCTCTTCACCTTTATATGGTTCTAATGTAATCCATACATGTCCATACTGTCCATGACCGCCAGTTTGTTGAACAAATTTACCTTCAACCTCAACCTTTTTACCTATAGTCTCCCTATAAGATACTTTCGGTGCTCCTACGTTAGCATCAACCTTATATTCACTTAACATTCTGTTTTTAATTACTTCCAGATGAAGTTCTCCCATACCAGAAATAATCAACTGTCCTGTCTCTTGGTCCATGCGAGTTTTAAAAGTGGGATCTTCCTTTGCCAATTTTGCCAAGGCAATTCCCAGCTTCTCTTTTTCAGCCTCTGTCTTAGGTTCTATTGCCATCGATATCACCGTTTCCGGGAATTCCATCTTCTCTAGTACTATAGGATTATCAGGATCACATAAGGTATCACCAGTAACTGTATATTTCAAGCCAATCACAGCACCAATATCGCCAGCCGCAAGTTCATTAACTTGCTCTCGTGTATTGGCATGCATTTTATAAATACGGCTGATTAATTCTTTTTTATCCTTTCCAGAATTTATAACTCTAACACCAGAGGCTACTTTTCCAGAATAAACCCTGATAAAGGTAAGGTCTCCGTGCTTATCTGACGCTATCTTAAAAGCCAAAGCACTAAAAGATTCTGTTGGAAGCGGTTGCCTTGTTACCTCCTCATCAGTATTCGGATTAATGCCTGCAACTGCTTTCTTATCGAGAGGTGAAGGTAAATAATCGCACACCGCATCAAGAAGAGGTTGTATACCTTTTTTCTTAAATGCTGAGCCACATAATACTGGTACAAACTTTAAATTAACAGTTCCTTCCCGTATAGCTTTCTTTATTTCTTCGTTTGATACAGCTTCACCACTAAGATATTTTTCTGTTAACCAATCTACCTCTTCTGCCAGCCCTTCAATCATCCTATCGCGGTATGCTTCAGCCTCTTTCCTATATTCTTCAGGAATTTCCTCTATAGTAAAATTAATGCCCAATTTATCGACGTCATCAGAATATACTATAGCCTTCATATTTAAGAGATCAATAACACCTTTAAACCCTTGCTCTTTACCAATAGGTAACTGGATAGGAATTGCTTTAAAGCCTAATCTTTCGTTAATTTCATCAACGACCTTTAAGAAATCTGCTCCTATCCGGTCCATTTTATTAACAAAGCATATCCTTGGCACATCATACCTATCAGCTTGACGCCATACCGTTTCTGATTGTGCCTCAACACCACCGACACCGCAAAAAACGCAAATTGCACCATCAAGTACGCGAAGCGATCTCTCAACCTCTACAGTAAAATCCACGTGACCTGGTGTATCAATCAAATTTATTTGATAGTCGTTCCAAGAACATGTCGTTGCGGCTGCTGTAATAGTAATTCCACGCTTTTGTTCCTCTTCCATCCAGTCCATCACAGCCGTTCCCTCATGGACTTCACCCATCTTATATGATCTTCCGGTATAATAAAGAATACGTTCAGTTGTGGTAGTTTTACCAGCATCAATATGTGCTGCAATACCAATATTTCTCATTTTTTCCATTTTAATACTCATATCATTAACTTCCTACACTAAAATTTTGACCATGCAAAGTGTGCAAAAGCTTTATTAGCTTCAGCCATTTTGTGTGTATTTTCCCTTTGTGTCATAGCTATCCCCTGCTTCTTGTATGCATCTACAAGTTCATCAGCCAATCGTTGAAACATGGGACGTCCTTTTTTCCCTTTAGCTGCACCAATTATCCATCGAATCGCCAATGAGGTTTGCCTTTGCTTTGGAACTTCAACCGGTACCTGGTAAGTTGCACCTCCTACACGTTTTGACCTAACCTCAACTAGAGGTTTTACATTATTCATGGCTGTTTCGAATACCTCTAAAGGAGTAACATCCGCTATCTTATTTTCTATAACTTCCATTGCACTATAAAATACTTTCTCAGCGACCGTCTTTTTACCCTTTCGCATAAGGTTATTAATAAACCTTGAAACCAATTTACTTCTGTATTTCGCATCAGGGCTTAAAAATACCTCTGTACTCCTATACGCAAGTGCCATAAACTACATTCTCCTTCATAAAAATCTATTTTGGGGTCTTTGTCCCATATTTTGACCGAGAACGCCTCCTACCATCAACACCCGCACAGTCTAACGTACCTCGGACAATATGATACTTAATACCCGGAAGATCTCTTACACGGCCTCCCCTGACAAGTACAATTGAATGTTCTTGTAAATTATGGCCTTCACCAGGAATATAAGCACTTATTTCCCTACCGTTAGACAGCCTTACCCTCGCTACTTTTCTCAAGGCAGAATTAGGTTTTTTAGGTGTTCTTGTCATGACCTGAAGACAAACCCCTTTCTTTTGTGAACACTTCTCCAAGTCTGGACTTTTAGTTTTATTTTTAGCTTTTCTTCTACCTTTTCTAATCAACTGATTTATCGTTGGCATATCTCTTTCTTACTCCTTATTGGTTTGATGTGACAAGCTCTTTATCTTTCTGTTCTTCCATTTCTCTTAAGGCAGCTGTTTCCGATGGTATTGCCGAAAGGGAACAATAGGTCTTATAACCTGTCCCGGCTGGCACTAAATGTCCAAGAATGACATTCTCTTTCAGTCCAACGAGATTATCTGTTTTACCCTCAAGTGCTGCCCGGGTCAAAACCTTTGTAGTCTCTTGAAATGAAGCAGCGGATATAAAACTGTCAGACTGCAAGGAGGCCTTAGTTATCCCCAATAATAAAGGTTTCGCTGTTGCCGGTTTTCCACCCTTTTCGATTATCCTCTTATTCTCTTCTTTAAACTTAAATTTATCGATAATCTGTCCAGGTAAAAAATTCGTATCGCCCACATCATCCACTTTGACTTTTTTCAGCATTTGAGCAATAATAATCTCTATATGCTTATCATCTATAGGCACATTTTGAGAACGGTATACATTTTGAACCTCTTTTAACATATATGTCTGCAGTTCTTCCTCACCACTTATCCTTAAAATATCCTGCAGTATCAGAGGACCTTCCACAAGCGGACTACCAGCCTTTATACGGTCTCCTCTATGTACCTTTAAGTGTTTACCTCTTGGTACAAGATGCTCTATTTCCATTCCTGTCTCACTCTTAACCAATATCGTACGTTTTCCCCGACGTTTTTCGCCTACTTCTACAATGCCATCAATTTCGCTCATTACCGCTGGATCCTTAGGCTTTCTTGCTTCGAAGATTTCAGCTACCCTCGGTAAGCCACCGGTAATATCTTCGGTTCTCGAAATTTCCCTTGGTGTTTTAGCAAGCAGAGTACCTGCAGTAACGAATTCACCCTCTTCAACTTCAACGTGTGCTTTTTCCGGGATTGGATATAAGCCTAATATCTTACCAGTCTCATCTTCGATAATGATTTGTGGATGCAAATCACCCTTATGCTCCATTATCACTTTTCTTTTAACCCCAGTTGTCGGGTCTGATTCATGCCTTACAGTCTTACCAACTACGATATCTTCGAAGCGGATCTTACCAGACATCTCCGTCAATATAGGAATCATATGGGGATCCCATCTGGTTAATACCTGGTGTGCAGTAACACTTTCATCTTCTTTAAACAACACTTCAGCTCCAAGCACTACAGTATGCTTATCAATTTGCCTTCCTTTTGAGTCAACTAATAAAATTTCTCCATTTGCATTAATGGCAACATTCTTCCCCTGTGGGTTTTTTACAACACTCAGGTTATTATATTTTACAATTCCTGCCCGCTTAGCTTTTATTTCAGACTCTTCTACTGAACGTGTTGCTGTACCACCTATATGGAATGTCTTCATGGTAAGCTGAGTACCAGGTTCACCAATTGATTGAGCTGCAATTATTCCCACGGCCATACCTTCTTCAACAAATTTGCCTCTTGATAAATCCATTCCATAACATTTCATACAAAGTCCAAGAGACATTTCACATGTCAGTGGTGACCGGACCTTAATTTTTTCGTAACCTAGAGATTCTATTCTTTTAGCTTTCTCTTCGGTAATTAACTCATTTTCTCTTATAATCACTTCATCTTTTACTAAGTCTACAATATTATTTCTCGCAACCCGTCCAGTTATTATTTTGCTTAGAGGTACTTCAACCTTTTCCCCCCGGTAGACCACACTTTTTGTAATACCATTTGTCGTGCCACAATCCTGGGCGGTTATAACAACATTCTGTGCAACATCCGCTAACTTTCGTGTTAAATAACCAGAGTCAGCAGTTTTTAACGCCGTATCTGCCAACCCCTTTCTTGCACCATGGGTAGAACTAAAATATTCTAATACACCAAGGCCCTCTCTGAAATTTGCCTTTATAGGGGTCTCAATAATCTTTCCGGAAGGTTTTGCCATTAAACCTCGCATACCTGCCAACTGCCTTAACTGCTGCGAACTACCCCTTGCACCTGACGCAGACATGAGATATACCGGATTTAAATAGGGCTTTCCGTCTCTTATATCATTTTTCAATTCACTCAACATCTCCTCGGCAACTCTTTCACCAGCATACGTCCAAGTATCTATGATTTGGTTATATCTCTCACCTTCTGTAATTATGCCCTTTCGGTATAATTTTTGTATTTTTTCAATTTCCTCTTGTGTTTTATCTATAATTTCTTGCTTCTTAGTAGGCATTTTTACATCTATTATAGCAAACGAGAGTCCTGCCTTCGTACATTCTTTGAAGCCTATTTCTTTAATGTCATCTAATAGAACGATCGTTTTTTCTCTTCCCAGAAGTTTGTAACAATCGTGTATTATCCTGCTAATACCTTTAAGATCCAAGGTGTAATTGTAAAAAGGCATTCCTTCAGGTAGTATATTATTAAAAACAATACGGCCAACCGTTGTCTTACAAAGACCGTTTAGTGGCTCTTCTTTGCCGAAACGATCTTTAATAATTTTTGTCTGCTTTAACCTTACCTCAATTTTTGTATGCAGATGAACCCTTTTCGTATTTAAAGCATAAATAACATCATCAGATCCGCTGAATTTTTTCAACTTTTCCTCAGATTCATCCTGTATGCTTGTTGTAAGATAAAAGCAACCCAAGACAATATCCTGCGTGGGAGTAATAATAGGTTCTCCAGAGGCAGGAGAAAATATATTGTTCGTAGACAGCATTAAGGTAATAGCCTCTGACTGAGCTTCAATTGAAAGTGGAAGATGCACAGCCATTTGATCACCGTCAAAATCGGCATTAAAACCGCGGCAAACTAACGGGTGTAATTTGATAGCGTTACCCTCTACGAGAATCGGCTCGAAGGCCTGTATACCCATCCTATGCAATGTCGGTGCCCTGTTAAGAAGCACAGGATGTCTCTTTACCACCTCTTCAAGTATATCCCATACTTCCTTATCTTTTCGACTTAACATCTTTTTTGCACTTTTAATCGTATCAGCAAGCCCCAGTTCTTTTAACCTTCGAATAATAAATGGTTGAAACAATTCCAAAGCTATCTTCTTTGGTAAACCACATTGATACAATTTCAATTCCGGACCTACTACTATTACAGAACGTGCAGAATAGTCGACCCTTTTCCCCAACAAATTCTCTCTAAAACGACCCTGTTTACCTTTTATCATATCCGTCAAGGACTTTAATGGCCGGTTATTACTACCTAAAACAGGTCGTTTTCCCCTTGTATTATCAAACAAGGCATCAATTGCTTGCTGCAACATTCGTTTTTCATTTCTTATAATTACTTCCGGGGCATTCAAATCTATTAATTTTTTCAACCGATTATTTCTATTAATAATCCTCCTATAGAGATCATTAAGATCCGATGTAGCAAAGTTTCCGCTTTCTAATAAAACCAACGGTCTTAAGTCAGGTGGTATAACGGGAATAACACTTAAGACCATCCACTCAGGTTTATTTCCCGAATCTCTAAACGCCTCTACAATTTCCAGTCTTTTAATTATCTCTTTGGCACGCTGCTTGGATTTTGTTTGATTTAGTTCTTCCCGTAATTCTTTAGACAGAGTTACCAAATCGAGTTTTTGCAAAAGAGTTCTTATAGCTTCTGCACCCATTCCGGCTTTAAAGGATTGTTCTCCATACTTTTCTCTATTTACTTTATACTCTTCCTCACTAAGTATCTGGTATTCTTTAAGCGGCGTACTTCCTGTATCAATCACAACATAATCTTGAAAATAGATAATCCTTTCAAGAGAAGTAGTTTTCATGCCCAGAAGAGTTCCCAAACGAGAAGGCATTGCTTTAAAAAACCATATATGAACAATTGGTGCGGCCAAATTAATATGTCCCATCCGCTTTCTTCTCACACGGGAATGGGTAATTTTTACACCACAACGGTCACAGATGATACCTTTATGCTTTATTCCCTTATATTTTCCACAAAAACACTCCCAGTTACGTTCAGGCCCAAAGATCCTTTCACAAAACAAGCCATCTTTTTCTGCTCGGTATGTACGATAATTTATAGTTTCCGGTTTCTTTACTTCACCATAAGACCAGCTCCTGATATCTTCCGGTGATGCAAGAGAAATTTTTACCGCACTATACTCGTTAATTTTTTCATATACAATATCAGCCATTTTTAAAACCTCTATATAAAATGGATAGTTTTATTTCTTTATTAAAATTACTGCTACCTATTTAACTACTCTTTCAAAACTTCCATCTTTTTCTTTTCTAATTTTAAACTTAAGCCTAATCCGGCAATTTCATTCATAAGTACTTCAAATGATGCAGGGGTACCGGCTTCTAACGTATTTTCACCTTTCACCATTGATTCGTAAATCTTTGTCCTTCCTTCAACATCATCGCTTTTTACAGTGAGCAATTCTTGTAAATTGTGAGCCGCACCGTACCCCTCCAGGGCCCACACCTCCATTTCTCCAAATCTTTGTCCACCAAATCTGGCCTTCCCGCCCAATGGTTGTTGAGTTATCAATGAGTATGGCCCCGTCGCCCTTGCATGCACCTTTTCATCCACCAAATGATGAAGCTTCAACATGTACATATAGCCTACGGTAACTTTTTGTTCAAATGGTTCACCTGTACGCCCATCATACAGGACAGTTTTACCGTCAGTAGGTAAATTAGCTTCACCGAGGGTTTTTCTTATTTCATCCTCGGTTGCTCCTTCGAAAATTGGTGTAACAACCCGAAACCCGAGCTTGTTTGCTGCCCATCCCAAATGAGTTTCAAGAATTTGCCCTACATTCATTCTTGAAGGAACCCCTAACGGATTCAAGAGCATCTCAACACGTGTCCCATCTGCCAAAAAGGGCATATCTTCTTCAGGGAGAATTTTTGATATAACGCCTTTATTGCCATGCCTACCCGCCATTTTATCACCTACAGACAGCTTTCTCTTTGTGGCAATCGATATCTTGGCAAGTTCTAATACTCCGGTAGGCAGCTCATCTCCCCGCTTTAAGTGATTAATTTTTCTATCTCTCTCGTCTTTTAAAAGATCTATTTTCTCGGTATATTCTTTACTAACTTCTATTGCTTTCTCTTTTTTCTTTTTATTGCTAAGCTCTATATTTTCAATATCAAAAAGATCCTCTAATACAAGGACCGATTTCGTAGGCATACCACGTTCAATCGTATACGTCTGACCTGTCTGTATATCTACCAGAGGTTCCCCAACTTCTTCATCTATTGCCCTCAACATCTTTACAAATTCTTTTGCAATACTCTCATCGTATTTTGTCTCTATCTCATTTATTTCTTGTAAAATCTTTTGCCTTTTATCATCGGAGAGGTAAGATTTTCTAGAAAATACTTGAGTGTTTATCACAATACCTTCCATACCGGATGGTACTTCCAAGGACTCATTTTTAACATCTTCCCCTGCGCGGCCAAAAATAGCGTGCAATAATTTTTCTTCGGGTGATAACTCACTCCTACTCTTAGGAGCAATCTTTCCAACTAATATATCACCGGGTTTTACCTTCGTTCCTATTCTAATAACACCGTTCTCATCAAGATTCCTTAACGCTTTTTCAGACACATTAGGAATATCACGAGTAAATTCTTCTCTACCTAATTTAGTCTCTCTAATCTCTACTTCAAACTCATCCCTGTGTATAGAGGTAAACCTGTCATCCTTTAACAATGCTTCACTAATTACTATTGCATCCTCAAAATTATATCCATCCCAAGTCATAAAGGCGACCAACACATTTTTACCTAAGCTAAGTTCTCCATCGCAAGTCGCGGCACCATCTGCAATCACCTCACCTCTTTTTACCTTTTGGCCTTCTGCCACTATGGGCTTTTGATTTAAACATGTACCCTCATTCAATCCCACAAACTTTCTTAATTTATAAACATCTCTATCATCAATTACGATTTCTTCAGCAGTTACCTTAGTTACGACCCCTGAGTTTTCCGACTGAACAGCCATGCTGGAATTCTGCGCAACAACTTTCTCCATTCCGGTACCTACTATAGGTGGTTCGGTTTTTAATAGTGGTACAGCTTGCCTTTGCATATTGGAACCCATCAAAGCCCTGTTCGCATCGCTATGTTCCAGGAACGGTATTAAACTGGCAGATACTCCTACTAACTGCTTCGGAGAAACATCCATATAATTTACATCTTTAAAATTAACCTGATGGAAATCACCATTATACCTGCACAGTATACTCTCTTTCTCCAGCTTATCTGTTCCCTTAATTAATACGTCAGCAGGAGCTATTAACCTATGTTCTTCTTCATCTGCACGAAGGTATGTTATCTTTTCAGTAATTTTTCCTTTGTCAATTATACGGTAAGGGGTAATTAAAAAGCCGTACTCATCTGTCGTAGCATATATACTCAGAGAAGCAATTAATCCAATGTTCGTACCTTCCGGTGTTTCAATTGGGCAAACTCTGCCATAATGTGAAACATGAACATCACGAACTTCGAATCCTGCACGTTTTCTATTTAACCCACCAGGACCTAAAGCACTTAATCTCCTCTCATGGGTCAGCTGCGCCAGCGGATTTGTTTGGTCTAAAACTTGTGAGAGTTCACTTCTACTAAAAAAGTAGTCGATGGCTGAAAAAATAGTCTTAGAATTTACGAGAGAACGGGGTGTTAACTGCTCAGTGTCCTTTACACTTAATCTTTCCTGTACAGTTCTTCTTAATTTAAGAAAGCCTTTACGTAATTCCTCGCCTGCCAATTCATCAATTGTTCGGAGCCTTCGATTACCTAAATTATCAATATCGTCGATAGATACACCAGGCTCTCCTTTGCGTAATTTCATTATATAACGGACCGCTTCTACGTAATCTTCTTTCTGCAAAGTCATCTCTGCTTCATTAATATTATGTCCCAGCTTTCTGTTCAATCTAAATCTTCCAACAGGCCCCAACCTGTACCGTTTTACGTCAAAAAATTTATCATAGAACAACTGTCTAGCTTTTTCTACTTGTTGTGGATTTCCCGGACGAAATCTCGCATAGATTTTTAATAACGCATCTTCATGAGATTTAGTAAAGTCCGATTCTAGTGAATTTAATATTAATGGATCATCGACCTTCTTAATTACTTCAACCTTCTTGATCTCTAAATCTACAATGGCTTTTATCGTTGTATCGGAAATCTGACGACCTACCTCTAAGACAATCTCTCCAGTTTGAGGATTTACTATCTTATCAACGGTATATCTACCTCTCAGTTTTGTAGCTGAGGCATAGTCTGTAATTTTTACTACTTCCGTTTCATAAAATAGCTTAACAATATCTTCATCATTTGAATATTCTTCAGAAAGTGCCCTCAAGAAACACGTAGCAGGTAATTTCCCACTCTGATCGATTCTTACTGTTAGAATATCCTTTTTACCAACTTCTAGTTCTATCCAACTTCCTCTTTCAGGAATAATCCTACATGACTGCAATCTCTTTTCAGCATGAAATTCCTCAATAAAATCAATACCTGGTGAACGGTGTAATTGTGTAACAATTACTCTTTCTGTACCATTGATGATAAATTCTCCACCACCGATCATGAATGGAATTTCACCTAAATATACCTCTTCTTCAATAGGTTCGGCCTTATTTAATCTTAACCAAATCCTGAATGGACAACCGTACGTCAGCCGTAATTGTCTGCATTCATCTTGAGTATATCGTGGTTTGCCAAGCTCATACTTTATGTAATCTAAGGACATTGTTCCATCGTAATTCTGTATTGGAAATATTTCTCTTAATATTGCCTCTATCCCTTGATTTTTTCTTTTTGATGCCGATACATCTGCTTGTAAAAAATCACGATATGCTTTTGTCTGAATTTGTACAAGGTTTTGAACTTCTAAAACGTCATTAACCTTACTGTAATCACGAATTGCCATAGGTTTTCCCGTTTTTATGTTAAAAAAATAAACTACTATTTAATCTCTACTTTAGCACCTGCAGCTTCAAGTGATTTCTTAATCTTCTCTGCATCCTCTTTTGTTACACCTTCTTTAACAGGTTTCGGAGCAGCCTCAACAAGGTCTTTGGCTTCCTTAAGACCTAAATTCGTTTCAGCCCGAACGGCCTTAATCACCTGTATTTTATTTGCACCAGCATCCTTTAATATCACATCAAAAGAGGTCTTTTCCTCTTCAACTGCCGCCTTACTTTCTGCAGCAACAGCCGCACCTACCGGTGCTGCTGTAACGGCTGCGGCAGATACACCAAATTTCTGCTCAAAAGCCTTAACGAGTTGAGCAGCCTCCAACAATGTCATTCCAGCTACTAAGTCAAGCACCTGAGCAACTTTACCAGACGGCTCAGTCGCCTTTTCTTCAACTACCTGAGTCATTTTAATCCTCCTACCTTTTTAAAAATCTTACAAAAACTATCCACTACTTTTTTCTTTCTGATCTTTAATTGCCTGTAATACAACTGCCATACTACGCATAACAGAATTAAAAGCACTCACAACTCCAACAATTGGAGCGTTGATACTTGTAACTATTTGAGCATGGAGCACCGGCAGAGCCGGAAGTTTTGCCAAATTATTAATATCGTCCGTTGAGAGTACAGCGCTATCAGCAAACCCGCCACGCAAACTTAAAGAAGATATCTTTTTTGACCATTCCGTAACCTCTTTTGCCAGTACTACAGGATCGTCCCCCCCAGTAACTATGGCAGAGGGCCCCTTTAATATATCTGCAATCTCAGGGATGCCTATTTCCTTAAATGCAATCGCCGCAAGCGAATTCTTAATTATTTCCAGGCAGATCTTCTTTTTATGCATATCTCTTCTAAGCTGATCAAACTCTAAAGCTTTTATTCCCTGGTAGTTAACTACCAGATAGTTTTCGGTGTTACGGTACCTGGAAATCATCTCTTTTACGATAAGTTGCTTTAATTCGTTTGCCATTGTTTTATTTACTTCCCTTCAAAGTTTTTATCTAAACCTGTAACGTTATTCCCGGACTCATCGTTGATGACACTGAAACCTTTTCTAAAAATACTCCTTTTGATGAGGCAGGGCGTGAGTTAGCTATATGCCTGATAAACATATTGATATTTTCTTCCAAATCTGATTCTGAAAAAGAAAGCTTTCCAACAATAGCATGTACATTACCACCAGCATCTGTTCTATACTCAATTTTACCTGCTTTAAATTCCTTAACTGCCGTTTCAATATCATCGGTTACTGTTCCTGATTTAGGAGAGGGCATTTTACCCTGAGGTCCGAGCACTCTACCTAATTTTCCAACCAATCGCATCATATCAGATGTTGCAATTGCAACATCGAAATCAGCCCATCCACCCTCTACCTTTTTTATCAATTCCTCAGCACCAACCTCGTCGGCACCCGCTTTTTTTGCTATCGCCGCCTTTTCGCCACTGGCAAAAACAATAACTTTTAAACTTTTACCGATACCTTTTGGCAAAGAAACAGAGCCCCTGATAAGTTGGTCTGACTGTTTCGGATCTATACCTAATTTCATCGCGACTTCAATACTCTCATCAAATTTTGCCGTTTTGAATGATTTTAATAACGCGATTGCCTCTTTTAATCCGTATTTTTTTCTTGGATCAACAATTTTCTTTGATTCTAAATATCTTTTACTTTTTTTTGCCATTCTAATACTTCCTTTTAAATGACCATAGTATGTATTTTATTTATAATATAAGCATAAGACCTAATCTGTTATTTTAATCCCCATAGTACGTGCAGTCCCCTCAATAACTTTGATTGCTGCTTCCAAGCTGCCTGCATTCAAATCTGCCAGTTTTTTACTAGCAATTTCTTTTAACTGCTGCATACTAACTTGACCTACTTTCTGCTTATTTGGCTCCGAAGAACCCTTTGCAACGCCAGCTAACTGTTTTAACAGAACAGAGGCAGGGGGAGATTTTATAATAAAAGTAAATGATTTATCTTTATAGACAGTAATTTCTACAGGTGTAAGAACACCCTGCAATTCCTTTGTTTTATCATTAAATTGTTTTACGAATTGACCTATATTTACTCCGTGCTGACCAAGAGCCGGCCCTACAGGCGGTGCAGGAGTTGCCTGTCCTCCTGGACATTGTAATTTAATCTTTGTTAAAACTTCTTTTGCCATTTTACACTCCTACTTTATATCCATTAGATTGGCTCGACTTGCCAATATTCCAATTCAACAGGTGTTGCTCTTCCAAATACTGTAAGCATCACTTTCACACGACCACTAGCAGGCAATACTTCTTCAATAATACCATCATAATTTTCAAATGGACCTTCTTTAACCCTTACCTTTTCCCCTTCATGAAACTCAATTTTTGCACGAGGCTTTTCTTCTTTTTGCTCTACATCCGACAACAATTTCTCCACCTCGTAACTTGTCATAGGTACCGGCCTGTTTTTCCCACCAATAAAGTCACCGGCACCGGGCGTTTCACGGATTAAGAACCATACCTCCTTTGGTATCTGCCCATGCTCATCGACTTCAATTTCCGCCATTATGTAACCAGGATATATTTTCCTATCCGTTATTTTTTTCTTTCCACCCTTAATCTCAGATACCTTTTCACTAGGAACCAAAACCTTTGAGATCAAATTTTCCAAACCCCTCGACTTAACAAGCTCTAATATGCTATCCCTAACCTTATCTTCTTTATTACTCTGTACGCGTAGAACAAACCATTCCTTAGGCATTCAACCAAACCTGTAGAAAAATTTCAAAAACTTTACAATGCAAAGTACAGCATAAATTAAAACTTGAACTTACTCAATCACCGGAAGGAATCAAAAGAGTTGATAGTTCTGAGGAGTTTCTTTAACTCAAAAAAACAAACTTAATTTTGTATACAAATCACACAACCCATATCTTTACCCAGGTACAACAAGATCTAAAGCACACCAATATATTCCATGATCATAGAAACAAACCAATCAACGCCTAAAATAAATACACCTATTACTATAACGGAGACAATTACCACTGCCGTGGAACCAACAAGTTCATACTTGGTAGGCCAAGAAACCTTTTGAAGCTCGCTTTGGGTATCGATTAAAAACTCTATTATCCGTTTACTACCCCTG
Source organism: uncultured candidatus Brocadiaceae bacterium (assembly GCA_964589115.1). Lineage (GTDB taxonomy): Bacteria > Planctomycetota > Brocadiia > Brocadiales > Brocadiaceae > JBDIVL01. The sequence continues at coordinate 13,688 of CAZPUD010000088.1, forward strand.
TCCAACCATCTAATTCCCGTATCAAATCCAATAACGAATACAGCAATCAGAAATCCCAGAAAAACAAAAAGAGCGAAAGCACTAATTAGTCCCCATGTCAAACCAATATCAATCAGTGGGATTTTAATATTTCCCGCGATATTTGGCAAGTCTATCAATACACCGTACAACGAAATAGAAGCAAATAGATCAAGAATGCCTAATGCTATACCAACAACTATCCTACTATAAATACCCTGCCCTTTTTTATAAATCTCTAATGATGACATTCCAAATATCTCTCAAAATATGGCAGGTCTGGAGGGACTCGAACCCCCAACAGCCGGATTTGGAGTCCGGTGCTCTACCAATTAGAGCTACAGACCTTTATT
>CAZPUD010000089.1:0-13686 GCA_964589115.1 uncultured candidatus Brocadiaceae bacterium
CGTTTTGAAAAGTCAAGCGTTACTGGCAATGTTTTGTAAAGTTCGCCACCGTTCCAATTCATTTTTGTAAGCGAAAGAATTTCTCTTACGGTTGTTTCTATAAGGTCTGTTCCTCTAAATCTTCTAATAAGAAGTGGTGAAGGAATACCTCTTCCGCTTTGATAATAATTTCTTCTTGTTCCTGCCACATCTTTGTCCTGAACTGAACCGTGAGTCCAAAGAAGAAAACTAAAATCGTCAAGCTGAATTACTGTTCCTCTTTGAATAGGGTAATTATGAACTTCTTTTTTTACCTGGTTTGTGATGTTATCTCTTTGTCCTCTAATTGCTCTCCAATTAGAGTATTTTTGAATTTGCAGTAACTCAATGTTGTCAACTCCATCAAGCGCTTCTGAAATTCCTTGCATTTCATCATAGGTGTAGTGCAATACTTTATGCACAACAAGTTTATTAAGTTTTGAATTTCCATCAATTCTGAAATATGCCTCTTTCAATTTCAAAATTAATCGCCTTGCATCTTCTTTACTCATAAACGGATTTTTGCCGTAAAAAACAGGATGTTCAATTGGCTGTAATAAAAATCTCAAGCCTTGTCCCGATGAATCAAAAATCTGACTGCTTCCCAAAACATATTTCGTTTGAGTATTTATTTTCTGAACTGCAAAATCCAAACCGACAAACGCAGTTGAATCATTTACAATCTGATTTCTCCAAGGTATTCCATTTGCTTTTACATACAAACCCAACGAGAGCCACCATCTTACTTTTGCAGGGTCGAAATAATTTACTGACTTATCCTCTATGAATTGAATTTTGATATTCTTTTTTGCACAGTAAAGTTTGATTGAATCATGTAAATCAAAGTATGTTGTTTCATTTTTTAGTTCGCGATATTTAACCCACGATTCTGGAAAATAGAAAACCAAGACATCAAACTCTCCTCTGATAGTATAGAAGTAATCAATTTTTCTTTTCAGAAAATCGTAAAACGCTGTTTGCCGTAGCTTTAAAATTTCAGCATCGTTAATTAGTTCAACAAATTTGCTTTCCTTGTTGTTAGGAATGTCAAGGTATCTTTTGTAGATACTTGAAAAGGGCAAATAGTCAATAAGGTAATCTGCCTCTGACTTCGCTTTTATTTCTTCATTCAATCCATTCAGATGTTTAATAATTCTTGCAAAGCCAGATTGGGGTGAAATGATACCGAGTTTTATTGTTTGCTGATTTGTTTGATTATTTTCAAATGAATAGTCCAACGGCCCAAAAGTTTTTAATCCTTTCAGTGGATGGCTCATTTGATAATTTTTGTCTAAAATATGAAAATCTACTTTGGGTTCATTTGTTTGAAATGCCCCTTTAAAGCTGTGAGTCTTTGAAACAGGAATTCCAACAGTTGAATAATTGTTTTCAAATTCTATTTTGAAAGAATCAAGAAAGAACAGAATCGTTTCATTTCCATTTTTGAAAAGAGAAACCCAGTAATTCACTTTATCATTTACAGAATTATTTCGCCTATTGGAAATAATTTTATTTGTTAAAGCTTGTTTGTCAAATTGACTAAGGTTGCTCTTCTCATCAATGTAAATAGATGGAAGCAGTGTCAGGAAAAGTTCTTTATTGTGAAATTCGATTTGTATTACAACGGCTTCATAGATTAAAGTGTTGGTTTGGATTTTATAATTAGCAAGTTCGTCAGGCGAAACAGGGCAACTCGTTGCATAGTATTTTTTGAACGTGTTTGTATTAACCCTATTCAGTTTGAGAATTGAAATAAGGTTGATTTCAATTAAGTCGTACAGCAGGCTGGTGAAAAACGAATCTTGTTTATAGGTTACATTATCATCAATGTCAACTGTGATTATTTCAGATTTTATTTTTCCATTAAAAACTTTTTTGATTTCATCAGTACTTGCAAACGCCAAAGTATTTCCTCTTGAAAGTGCAGCTGCTATCTGTTGACCTGCAACTAAAGTTCTAAGTTCTTTCCAACCTTCCAAATCAGTTTTGAAACTGTAAACACTTTTAGGGTATTGTTTTGCTTTTAATCCATTAAGTTTTATTGGTGTAAAATTATTGCTTACTTGCGGTGAAGTGAATGCTTTCCTCGTTTCAAATCTTGTTTTTGCAATGTTTTCAATTTCAGCATTTGTATTTCCATTGGCAACATACAGCTCAAATAAAAAATCATCAAAACTTTCTATCTCTACAAAACCAGAAAGTTTCTCTTTACTCCTTTGATTTATCTTTTCAATCAAATCAATTAAATTCTGATTTGGTGTTTGTCCTTTGCGTACGCACCAGTGCAACCCATAGGGAAATGGATTTTCGCAATTTAATGTTTCATTGAAAGCATCTAAAACAGATTTATCATTTCCACTGTAACCAATTACAACTAATCCTGAATCCAAATGAACTTTTACAAAATATTTATGTAATTCTTTTTCCAACGCTTGCAATTCATCAGATGTATTTTGAAGTCGGTCATATCTGTAATCTCCATGCAGTTTAACTACTCTTTGATATTTATTGAGATTGTCTATTTGCTTTATATTTTCAGGTGAAATAGTCTCAAAGTTAGAAGCATTATTTACGCTTTTGATTCCACTTTCAATCAGTTCATCAAAGTTGGTAGTCCAAATGTGATTCAACTTTTGTGTGTCAAACAAAACCCCTAAGCACTTATGTCCAATTGATGGATTCTTGCCATGAACAATTCTTTGAATGAATGCTTTTCTGTCAATGGAATTCGGGTAACACTTTTCAAAGTAAAATGAATACTCATCAGGATGGTATAGTGGGGGGAAACCACCTTGCAATTCAAAGAAGCTTTGAATTGTATTTCTGTTTCTCTCCGATTCTAAATCTTTAAATTTTTCTTCTCTCACATTATTAGCTTCACAAAAAAGTTTCCGTTTAAACTGCCAAATCAAGGTGCCTGCTGCTGGAATATTCGCCTGTACAGATGCACCTGCACCCAAAAGAAAATTTAGAGCACCGTTTGGTCTTACGGCAAAACTTCTTAGAAATACTTTTTTATCAATTTTTCTCATATTGATTTTCGTTTGTCTGTTTTGAGTTATAGTTTTGTAAAAACAATATGATATTTTATCTTGAGATCACAATCACTCTATCTCCAAGTGGTTTCTACTAACTCATTTGAATCCAAAATATTTCGCATCTTATATACTTTTTGGGTATTCACTATCTGAAGAAGTGCTGAAATTGATTCAGTATTTGTTTACGAATGCAATTTCTTGCAGCCTCCCTACTTCGTGTGAAACGAAGTTTTGCCATTAAGTGCGATCTAATTTTCTATATCTAATTCTTTACCCATACGATATTTAATATCGTAATTGATGATAAAGTCTAATTCCTCATTGGTGAAACCATAGAAATCTGATAAAGATTTATCGATCTTGTCAATAATATGTTTCGAATGTTTTGGATAGATACATTGAATATTTAATGTTCCGAGTTTTTCATAGTTCATCTGAAGAACTTTGGAATTTTTCTTAAAGTCATTCATTAAATCATCTGCATAAACCTTTAAACACAATACCAATTCTTTAGATACTTTATCATAATCAAATGGGACACCTAACACTTCTCTTTTGTTTAGGTTACGACAATCTGACCAAATAGATAAGAGCCAATAAAATAATGATGAATTTAATACACACAAAAAGCTATCTTGATGATCTTTTGATGAAAATGATAGGTCTTTTAATTCTGATGGGAGCCTTTTATTTTCTTTTTCATCCGTAATAGAAGGTATAAAATTAAGTATCTGGACAAAACCACTTAATTTGCGAGTGTAATAAATCTTATATTGACCGTTTTTTGAAGTGAAATATTCAAGGATTTTTGCATTTGAATTGATTTTGTTTAAAATTGATTCCTCAATTTTAGACCCTAGCTTAGGTATTGAATCACGCTTAACATACATTGCTTTCGCAAAGATTAAATTTTGAAATAAGATATTACGATTTTCAGTATGCCACTTATTATATTTTGAAGTATAAATTGTATTTAAATTACTTCCAGTTTTATGTAATAAGACTATAGAAAGTCTTATATGTTCAAGCCCCTCAAACAGCTTACCGGGGCGATCATTAAAACTGCTTATTATAAGGTTACCATTTTTTCTCAAATGATTTTGTAGAGTTGCATATCTATCTGTACAAATTGATGCTACTGGTATTATAAAACCAATTCTACTTGAGATTTTTGTCAGTTGAATAGAGCGTTCGTACGTAAAAGCGTAAAGATTAGCACATAATTCAGTACAGTAATTACATATCTTATAGCAATCTTTGATATCTTTATATTCCACATAGGGTGGATTACCCATAACCACATCAAACCCTCCTTTATCGTGTATAATCTCATAAAACTCTGCAAACCAGTGGAAGGGTTGGTGGGTGGCTTTCCATTTACCAAAGTCTTTTTGTTTTCTTTCAACATCAATTCCATAGAGTTGAGCCAGATAGATGTTTAGCTTTTCATTTAGCTTTCTCAACCGTTCTTCTAAATCCTGTTTTGCACCGCTCATTGCAGGGCTGTCAATAAGCATCTGAGAATCCTTAAAGCGCTCATACGCCATTTTTACCATTTCAGCTTGTTCTTTAATAGCGTCTATTTCCTTCTTTGACCATGTCTCATAAAAACTGCCTTTCACGACCTTTTCCACTTCTTCGAGGTTTGCAAAGCCCACAAGGGTATTGCCCGCCCTGATGTTGAAATCAATATCAGGCAGTGGTTCTAATCCCAGATTTGGTTTTTTATAATCTACATCCACCGTTGCCACCAATTTCAGAAATAATCTCAACTTGGCAATTTCTACGGCCTCATGCATGATGTCAACACCGTAGATATTATTTAAAATAATGTTTTTATAAATGAAATATTGAAGGTTAGGGTGTTCGGGTGATTTGACAGCCTTTAAGGCATCTTCAAAAAATTTGTATTTGGACACACCCCTTTGTCCCCTCTCGAGAGGGGAATTTTTGGCATCTGTCACAAATGCCTCCATACGCTGGATGCAAGCCTCGTATAGTGGCTCAAGGATGTTAATTGCGGCAAACAGGAATGCGCCTGAACCACAGGTAGGGTCGAGTATGGATATGTTTAATAATGCTTTATAAAAGTGTTTGACAAATTCGGGATCATCAGTGTTTTCTAATACATCCTGGATAAATTGCCTGATATTGAGGTTGTATGTAATAAAATCGTTTATATCGTGTATTTCACCGTTTCCGATTTTTATCCCGGCATAACGTTTCCTTCTTTCAACCACTTCTCGCCATATTTCAGTGGGCAGGGCATATTCAGGTGGGCCAGATTTATTCCATTCTTTACGGCGTTCCAGCAAGTTCGGTTGGGATACATCAAGTCCGATAGCGATCTCATCAGGAAGTTCCAAGGGTTTGTCTAACTTTCTTTTTTGTGTGTCAGTTTCATGTATATTGATAGAAATACCGTGTTTCACAGCATCATAGATGTATTTGTCCGGATCAGTTTGCAACAACTTCCAGATTTCGCCATCAGAGTTGAACGCCTTTGGATAATTCCTTTTTACTTCATCAAAAAGGTAGGGGATTATGCAACTTTTACTGATGTAGTCTGTGATGTCCTCTTTGGTATAATATGCCCCCATGGATGCACGGTCGTTAATGTATTTTTCGAATATGTACCCAATAACATCGGGGTTTATGTCTTTGCCTGTAGCGGTAATACGTGTGTCCAAGTGCCATTCATACTGATCGAAGAATTTGAATACCTGCTCAAATGCCTCATCTGCTATCTCGATATTGGCATAGTTTTGCTCTATGTGGTGAGCATCAAACAAACCGCCGTTCAGATAAGGCACAGCGCCAATTTCGTTAACGAGTTCAGGTGGCCTTTCGTGAGAACCCAATCCTTTATGGAAGAGGACAAGCAGGAAGTTCCTGTAAAATGAGTAAAACTTGTTCTTGCCCCTTTTCTCCTGTGTAGCTTTAAGCCTGTTTTTCAAATAATCTTTATCATTATCTAAAAATCCTTTTCTCTGTATAAAATAGATGAACATCAGACGGTTTAACATCAGGGATGCATACCAATCCCTATCTACGTTTTCACCAATGCCTTTGATGAAGTTTAAAAATGAGGTGTGTTCTTTTTTGAACTGGTCATAAAACCGCTTTGTAACTTTTTCTGCATTAGTATTGAATTGCTCTTGTATAAGTGATTTAACATCCACGATGCCGATCTTTTCTTCATCATCTATGGAAAAGAAAAGACCCTTGAGCTTCTGGTACAAAAATTCTGGTTCCTGATGTATATAGTAATTCGTCTCTCTTACTGCTGTCGGCTTTCCTTGTTCTCGGATTACCAGTTGCCAGATTTGATTTTTTTTAGAAGGATCGCAGAAGATAATAATGTGTTCAAAATACAGTTTGGTGATGGTGCTATCTATCTTTTTTCTGATGTGATAAACGGGCATCTTGCCATTATTTCCAGGTAAGCAGGCAAAGACAATAAATCCCTTTTTTTCAGCTACCGCCTCTAGATTATATAATTCATTTTCAACGGCTATCTGTTCTTTTTTCCTTACGCTATCCCACCCCAATTCATTAAAAAGTTCTTTGAATTGAAAGGTTTTTATGAGCTGGTTAAAACGGGCTTTGTCTATAGATGTGTTCATTCTTTTGATTTTTTATAATTATAATACGGTATAAGGGTGAAGCAATTTTCCGTAATAAGATATGGATGTAATTTCTGGGGTAAGGAAAATGCTTTGCCCTTACATTTTGCGTTTATTTTTTAATTAATCCTAAAGAACAAATAATTTGAGGTTCTTTATATGTCTTTTCATCTTCTTTTGTATTACATAATTTATCCTCATCTCTCAGTGATACAACCAGGCCTGCCAGGTCTTCATCAGATATTCCCGCCTTTAACTGCCTGTTTAATGTTTCCCTTGCAAATTCTTTTAATGGAAATTTATATATATCATCTATAGCTCTTTTTAGCGCCTCATTTACAAACATGGTACCTTTGTATTCCTCATAATAGCGGTTCAATCGCATATATGTCCTGTATCGGGCACTTGACTTTTTGCCTAACTGACCGCCGATGGTACTTTCAACCTGTATTATATGTTCAACACCTTTCTCCACCAGTTTGTGATGATTATCCAGTTTAAATAACGCCGGAGTATCCGGACTGCATTCTGCTGCCTTAAGAATATCTAGTTGTGATTGTGTAATGATCTCACCCTTCCTGTCTATCCATACTAAAACATCATTATCATCTGCCGTTCTTGTATAAACAACAATCCCTTCATCCCCTTTTTCATTCTCTTGTTTCAGTGATTTCGTGGCATAAATCACATTCGGCAGATCAGGTATTATCTTTTTTAGAGTAGGATCATTATCAGTGGCGTTTTTCCATATCTGATAGGCATAAGATGCTAAATCAACTTCTACATCCTCTTCGTCGTCGAGCATGCCTTGCTTTTCATTATAGAAATCGTGAATTTTTATGGGATCGCCGTCAAAAAAGACCTCATCAGAACCAACCACCTCAGCATTTTCCTCTATTCTTCTTCTCAGTCTGCCCCTCAGCTTTATAATTTTTTCTATGCCATCTTCAGGTAAAAATGAGTAGCAGAGAATTTTATCTGACTTCTGTCCAATCCTGTCTACCCTTCCTGCCCTTTGAATAAGCCGGATAATGGCCCAGGGCAGATCATAATTCACAATAATATGGCAATCCTGTAGATTCTGACCTTCACTCAAAACATCGGTTGTTATTAAAACCCTTATCTCATCTGGGGTATTTACAATTTCTTTTTTACCATTGCTTATCGGGCTAAATCTATATGCGAATGTTGTAGGGTCTTCGCTATCACCAGTAACGCATTCTACCTGTTGTAATTTCCTCTTTTTTAATTCATCACACAGATAATATGCAGTGTCTGCAAATTGGGTAAATATCAGGATTTTCTCTTTTGGGTGTTTTTTTGTACAGAGATCATAGAGAGCATTTAATTGTCTGTCATCAATAGGGTTCCAGTCCTTGCCGATCTTTAATATTTTTAAAATTTCTTTACTGTCATTGATTAATATGTTTTTCAGTGTATTTTCAAAGAAACCGCTTCTGATCCAGTCAAAACGGTTATGGTATTTGGTTTCATATAATTTATAAATCTTTTTAGCCTGTGCATAGTAGTCCTCTTCATCAAGTAAAATCTTAATCGTGCCTTCGTCTGTGCCTGTATTATCTAAGTCGACGTCATCCAGAAATTCATCAAGCATATTTGCTTCTTGAGTACCTATTGGAAGCGGTAGGTTTTTCTCAAACACATAAACATAAATATAATTGCGCAAAATATGGCGGCTTAATGATACCAGAAAAGAATAACCACTGCTTTCTAACCTTTTAAATAGATTTGTCCTGCAAAAGCCCATGAGCCGCCTGCCTGCATGAGATAGATTATCCTGTATAACTGTTTCTTCTTTTGTTGGTTTAAGGATGGTCTTTTTATCAAGATAATTGCCCAGGCCATATCTCGGAAGATTTAAATTGTTAATGGTATCTACAACGGTGTCAGAATATAATTTTGCATATTGGTCTTTAGGATCGTTGGGGTTAAAATCGTATTCAACCTTTTTAGGTACCCTGTCAGGGAAATAAGAACGGCTACTGTCTGAAAAGAGGAGATATTTTCTACCGTTGACAGGGTCTGTTTCTGCGTAATTATGTTTAATAAAACTTCTTGGCCTTCTTACCATATATAACCGCATCAGTTCACGCCAATCATCTGCGTAAGAACTTTTTTCAAATGCGGGTAATGTTGTCGCAGAATACTGATATTTAGCCATAAATTGAACCCTGCCACCGATACTTTCAATAAATCTCTCCGGACTTATACCTAAATCTTTATCTTCCTGAATAAAAAGGCGAAGTTGATTGGATAAATCAAGGTAAGTTTTATTATACGGTGTGGCCGAAAGCATAATAACTTTACTCTCGTTAATCTGGATGTATTCCTGAATAGCCCTGTATCGTTTGCCCTCTCTGTTTCTTAAATTATGGCTCTCGTCAATGATGATTAACCGGTATCTTCTTAGTTTTGGAAGAACCGCTTGGACTTGTGTAATAGGTAAAACCTTTGCCCGCAATTGGTATGTATGTGCATAATCCTCCCACATATTTGTAAGGTTTTTCGGGCAGATTATGAGTGTTTCAAGGAAAAAATCTTCTTCAAATATCTTCGCTAAAGCAGTTGCTGTAAGGGTTTTCCCAAATCCGACAACATCACCAATTAAAACACCGTCTCTTTTGTTCAGATAATGCGCAGCTATTGAAACAGCCTTTTGCTGGAAGCTATGTAGTTTCTCCTGCAAAATCTTTGGGATTTTAAATTCTGTTAAACCTGCACGGGCCTCACGGGATAAGTGGTAAACAATTTTAAGATAGATGTGATAAGGCGAAACTAATCTGTCAGCAGCCCAGCTATTATCAATTATTTCTGCTAGTTCTTTGGATATATCTGTGCACCATCTATCATTCCATCTGTCTTCAAACCATTTTGTTAACTTTAATGCTGCATCCTGTTCCAAAACGTCAACATTTAATTCGCCCTGATGAAGCAGACCGGCAAGGGTTAAATTACTACTGCCCAGGTAACCAATAATGGGACTTATCTTGTCGTCTCTGAATAATAGATATAATTTGGCGTGCAATGGGTGTTTTAAAAAAAGTTTAACGATTACCTTTTTGTCTTTTATCTGTTGAGAGAGCTTTCTTAAACCAAGCTCATCTTCTTCTGTTGGGATGCCAATGGTTAATTGATCCTTAAATTCTTGTGCTAATTGCTTTCTTATGGATGATGCTGTTTGATTGTCAATAATACCCTGTTCAGTTTTATAAAAATATTCCCGTATAGTATCAAGAGGTGGTCTTTGCATACCTATAAGCAACCTGCAGCAATTACCCTCATCGCCTTTTAAATTATCTATCTGAGCGGCAACCTCTTTCCATCCTCTTAAGTTGAAATAGCCAACGCAAAAGTCTCCTCTGTAAGAAACCTCCAAGGTATGTTGTAATCCCTGAACTAAATGATTTTCAATGTTATCAAATATTTTTGGCAAGGTATTTATGCCTCGAATAACAATGATATTAAATTATTATATTTCTTTCTCAACAAAACCAACAATACCATCCCTGATATCGTCGAACTAAACATTTATTTTAACGAGGCATAATACCAAGACAGTTTGGAAATTTCAACTTTTTAGCGAAAATAATAGCGTTTCAGAATGGATATGATATAATTTATAGTAACACGTACACAATATTTGTAACACTAAGTAAACCTAAGTGTAGTATGCAGAATTTATACAATTTCCCAAGATTGGTATCATGGTACCAAATTTGGATTTTAACCTAACTGCTGAGAACAACAAGTATAATCCCCGCTATATCTTACAACACTTTTTGGAGGGTAAACAAATGCCTAAACATTTTTTCCAGAAGGGTAATACATACGGCAAGGGTAGACCGAAAGGGTCACTCAATAAAATCGATGCTGACTTTAAACAAGCTTTTGAGTTAGCGTTTAATGAAATGGGTGGTTGGAGAGCACTGTACAAATGGGGTGTTGAAAATCCTAGTCTATTTTTTCCACTGGTTGCCAGAATGGTTCCTGCAAGAGCAACGATTGACGTAGATGTGGGTATGAAACATGAAGATTGGGTGAGAAGGATTCAGGAGTTTCACCAGAATAATATGATTAAGAATGAAGAAAACCCGGCAGTATCTGGAAGTGAACAGGTTGCAGCGATACCAGGGCAGGTTGATTTGATTCCAGATAAGTGTGGTGGGAAAGTCGAACTCACAGGCCGATTGAATTAGCCTGAGTATGATACACTAATACCGGCAAAGAGAAAACAATATGGAAGACACCAGTGGTGAGTAATGCATATTCTCAAATACATTAACATTCCCTGGTGTGTTCCTAGCATATTTGTAAAAGGACTCTCTCTTTTTTAATCTTTATAAGCATCTCCTCTATAATTGATTGCATAAATTGTTACTTTTTGCAGAGATGTTTCTATTTTAAATAGTAGACGTATTTTCCCAATTCTCATCCGCATAAATCCTTTTCTTTTTCCCTTTAATCGCTTTATATCGATTTCACTTTGAGGCATTGTACCCTTATTAAGGCATGCTAAAAGTGTTCTTAAGGATTCTTTTATTCGTTCCTGGACTTTGCCATCTTGTTTATCAAGAAATTTGAACACATCTTTTTTAAAAGCTATTGTCCAAGCCATTTCGTACCATCCACGGTTTCGCCGTCTTTGAAATCTTCTTCTGAAAATATGTTTTCCAATTCCTTCATTTCTTCGTCAGAGACATAAGGGATAAGATTGATCGTTAAGTTTAAAAGTTCCTCTCGAACAACCCTTCTTATTATTTCTTCTAGTTTTGTCTCTTCTATAACAATACTCATATCTACCTCTTTTTCTGTTAAGTTGAATAGACCAAATTCGATTACGCCTGTTATTATAAGGTTTTAACTATCATGGCACCATGTCTAACTTCTCGTAAAGGTGTCATGCAAACGTCCGAAACGTTTCCTAGTGCTTCCACCGAAAATATACCACATAAAACGTACTTCCGATGTATCTGGTAGCGTTCCACACTTTCCAGACCTACACTACCAAGCCTATGCTTAACCGTCCTGGTATGGGAGCGGAAGTACTTTTTCCGTGTAATTATACTATCGGCTTGATTAAGTTTAAACTAAAATCGGTTCAGCTTAAGGACACAAAGGGATAAATGTTAGGATAGGGTATGCCAGTCTTCTTTTTATTTGTCCATCCCCTGGGGGGTCTGGTTTTGAATTTTGAGACTCCCTTGACCCTATCCATGAGAAAATCTTATGTCGTACTTTTTCCGTACCTAATCATAAAAACAAAGCACAACCCACAAGAACGCATCAAAACAAAAACACCTAAAAAGCCTTGATTTATCAAGACAAAACAGGAAATATATAAATATATCAAAACTGGTCAAAAACCCTTAATAATTTTCAATAATAATTATAAAAAATTCCATACAAATAATACTTGACTGTTTTCCTGAATTGATATAGCATCGTGTACACTATAAATTAGGCGCTTTTGGCGATTTTTTACTCCCCTCTAAAAGAGTGGCCGGCAGTGTGTTAAAGGCAGTGAATAGTGGATAATGGGTAGATGGATATTAACCATCCAACCATATAACTATTTATAGTATCCAACAGATGAAACTGAACAGAATATGACGAAAGTTGAGTCTTTGTTTGAATACAAGTATATGGGATATTACGGAAAACCTTAAAACGTCATTGCGAGGAGTGAAGCGACGAAGCAATCTCTGCCTTTGGGATTGCTTCGGAAAAGACCCTCGCAATGACCATTTCAGTAGCCTTTCGTAATTTGAGAATATGTTCGGTTTCATCCTTTGGATACTATAACTATTCACTATCTACTGTCTTTTACACAGCTCTTAATATTCTCTTTTCGAGATGGGAAAATCATGATCAAATTTCCTATACATTTTATATAAACGGAGTTTTGCTTATTATGAGGGTATCGTTATCTTTAAGTTCTTCGCTGACAAAATATTTAATTAAAAATAGGTTTTTATCCAGAGAGAGATTTCCGCTGGTATTGATGTTGGAAGTCACTCATTTGTGTAATCTTGCTTGCGAGGGATGTGGCCGAATACATGAATACAGTGAAACGATCCGCGAAATGTTAACGGTAGAGGAATGTATTCATGCAGTAAACGAATGCCCGACACCTGTCGTTTCTGTCACAGGCGGTGAGCCCCTGATGCATCCGGAGATTGATAAAATTATAAATGGAATTTTGGAGAAAAAACGGCATATTTATCTCTGTACAAACGGGGTTTTATTGGCGGATTCAATAAAAAAGCTAAAACCAAGCAAATACTTTAATATTAACGTCCATATTGACGGCCTTGCAGAAACACACGATGCTATTGCAGGAAGGGGGGTTTTTGAGCGTGCAACGAATGCGATCCGTGAAGCTAAATCTAAGGGGTTTAAGGTCTGTACAAATACTACCATATATAAAAATACTAATGAAGACGAAATAAAAGAACTCTTTTCATTCCTGGAAGCATTGGGTGTGGATGGCATGCTGGTTTCACCTGGTTTTAGTTTTGAACACAACGAGAATAAAATCTTTCTTTGCCGGAGGGAAGTGCAGGAAAAATTTGGGTTTATCTATGGGATCTCAAAGAGATATAAGGTATTGAACTCTCCCCTTTATTTAAAATTTCTAAAGGGGGAAAGGCACCTGCAATGTACTCCTTGGGGAAATCCGACCAGGAATTATTTAGGCTGGAAAAGCCCGTGTTATCTCATTACGGATACCCATTATAAGACTTTTGATGAGTATATGGAGTATACAGATTGGGAAAAATACCAAAGGGGCGATGATCCTCGCTGTGGAAATTGCATGATGCACTGCGGTTTTGAGCCTACGGTGGTCCTGGAAGGCGGAAAGCGATTATCGGATATTATAGAGATGGCTAAATGGAGTTTCAGTTAGGGTAAAAGTTTATTATGGGATATGGTGGGCGCTAGTGGATTCGAACCACTGATCCCTTGCGTGTGAAGCAAGTGCT
>CAZPUD010000090.1:0-13669 GCA_964589115.1 uncultured candidatus Brocadiaceae bacterium
AGTGTAATCATGCATCAGGCAGAAAAGATTACTGAAATACTTCATAAGTTAAAGGCGATAGGGATTAAGGTCTCAATTGATGATTTTGGTACGGGTTATTCTTCATTAAGTTATTTGAAGCGCTTTCCTATAGACAAACTGAAAATTGACCAGTCATTTGTACGTGATGTTACCACGAGTGCAGATGATTCTGCAATTGTTACAGCAATTATTGCCATTGCACAAAGCTTGAAGCTTAAAATAGTGGCAGAAGGAGTTGAGACGGCAGATCAGCTCGCTTTTCTCAAAGATATGCAGTGTGATGAGGTTCAGGGTTTCTATTTCAGCAGGCCGCTAAATATGGACGAGTTTACACGTCTATTACGTGAAAACCAAGGGTTTAAGGTTCCCTTCTGAAGTGCCGACGGGCATATTTTTATTGATCCGGTTGCAGACGTCAATAGAATATCTTAAAATGTATTTAATGTTAAGGAATTTCAAAATTTTTAATTATGTTCTTAACCCACCCCTAACCCCTCCCAAGAGGGGAATCAAGAAGTCCCCTCTCGGGAGGGAATCCACCCCTTAGTCTCCTTCCAGGAGGGGATTATTTAGAAGTCCCCTCCTGGGAGGGGATAGGGGTGGGTAAAAAGAAAAACAGTTGGGGTTTCGCCTTTTAACCCCAACCTAATTAAACCCATTGGTGAAGATAAATTGCCTATAAAATCTTTAAAGAGAGAATAGCAATATATATGTCAGAAGGAAAAACAAGAAAACGGAAAGGAATTGTGCATATCAATCATGAGTACTGCAAACGCTGTGGTATTTGTGTAGGATTTTGTCCCGTTAAAAATCTTGAAATCAAACATCAGAAGTTGATGGAACTGAACAAGTGTATTGCCTGCAGGACATGTGAGCGGTACTGCCCGGATTTGGCTATTGAGATAGAGGAGATTGATGCCGAAACAACTGTTACAGGGTAACCAGGCTATTGCAATGGCGGCTGAAGTTGCCGGTTTAAAATTCTACGCAGGCTACCCTATTACACCAGCCTCTGAAGTCATCCATGAGATGGTCAATAAGAGGCATATCAAGGTACTTCAAATGGAGGACGAAATTGCCTCCGTTAACGCTATTATTGGTGCATCACTTGCAGGGTTAAAGGCAATGACAGCGACCTCCGGTCCTGGTTTCTCTTTAATGCAGGAAAGCATCGGACTAGCCCACATGATGGAAGTACCCCTGGTTATTGTCAATGTTCAAAGGGTAGGTCCCAGTACAGGAATGCCCACGCTTCCTGCCCAGGGGGACGTTATTCAGAGCATTCACGGCAGCCATGGAGACTACTTTCCTATCGTATTTTACCCCAACTCTGTTTCTGAACTTTATAAATACACGATTATGGCATTTAACGCCGCTGAGGAATCACTGAGTCCGGTCATTCTGCTCAGTGATGGATATATCAGCCATCTTTACGAAACAATTATTCCACATAGGGATTTTGAGATAAAAAAACGCAGCCGTCCACCGCTTGGTACCGGTAACCGGCATTTCACGGGATTGTCCCATGATGATTCCATACCAAAAACTTCGGATGTTGAAAATTACAGGAAGCTCATTAACCGTTTGTATCAAAAACAGCAATTGGCAGCGCAGCGATATAACGACTATGAATACCTTGAATGCAGCAGGGATACAGATACCCTTCTCATATCGTATGGCGCACTTTCCAGACTGGCTTATTATTTTAGAAATGAGTTTGCTTTATACAGACCGATACGCTTGTTTCCTATTATTGAAGAGATTAAAATTATTGCATCAGGATATAAACGGATCCTTGCCATGGAGATGAACATGGGACAATATGTTCACGAGCTTGAGCGTATATTGCATCGTGAAGTGGAATTTATACCTGTTCTTGGCGGCCGTATCGACTTGCATGAAATAAAACAGAAAATAAGGAGTCTATGAATAAAGATAACGGCTTTAAACGTTACTTAAAAACAGAAATACTCCCTACACCATGGTGTCCTGGCTGCGGGAACGGTATTGTATTGAAAGGTGTATGCCAGTCTTTTGACGAACTTGACTTGCCCAAGAGTGGTACCGTAATTGTTTCCGGGATTGGCTGCGCTGGCAGAAGCGCGGGTTTCTTTGATCTCGATTCTGTTCATACAGCCCACGGCAGGGCTATTCCTGTAGCAGAAGGCATTAAATATGCAAACGACGCCCTTCATGTTATTGTATTGAGCGGGGATGGTGATTTACTTGGTATAGGAGGCAACCATTTGCTGCATGCTATACGGCGAAATACAAATATAACAGCCGTATGCTATGCCAATGAAATTTATGGTATGACCGGCGGACAGGTCTCTCCCATTACACCACGCGATACAAAGACCCTTACTACCCCTGGTGGAAATCCGGATTATCCCACTGATGTGCAATTACTGTTTAAACATCGTAATTCTTATTTTGCCCGTACCTCGGTCTATCATTTAAATCATATGAAGAAATGCATTACTGAGGCATTGAAATTTAATGGCTTTTCTTTTGTAGAAGTAAGAACAATGTGTATTGTGAATTATGGCCGGCGTCTGGGTTATAAAGATTCTCACGAAATGCTCATGAACTATAAGGAATTTTACAAGGTTAACGACTATGCGGAAGAATTGGCCACAAATGAAATCGGGATTTTAAAGAATAATTCTACGGCTTAGAGCCTGCCTGAAAATCCAGAATATCATTAAATTATACCTGTATTTCCTCAATACCTTTTATTCGGTAATCGATCTCTCCAAGTCCCTGTTCATGGGATAATCTTATATAGCCTACATCTGCAGGCTGCATACCAAATAGGGTTGCACCGTAGGCATCTACTGCAACAGGGTCTGTGCTTACAACGATGCGTCTTGCATGGTCGGTAGAATTATCAACGTCATCCAGCCTTCCTCCGGTAGGTCCGTGTTTCTTTAGTATTCGGAAGGCATCAAGAACTGTAAGGTCTACGGCAACGAATTTATTGAGGTCGGCTATTTTAGGATGTATATCGGTATGGAGGCTTCCCCGGTCGCCGCCGATCATCCCGAAGATATTCTTAAGTCCCATAGAAAGCCTCGACGTGCCGTGTTGTTTTGCAATAGGGACATTGATAAGCACGTCTACCTCATTGGCATATACCATTTCTTCATAAAATGACCATGATCTTAAAACCTTGCTATTGGGAATTGAAAAATCCAGGAAACGGTTTTTATTAAGATAGGTTACCTGAGCCCCTGCCTTAAGTGCTGCTGCCGAAATACCACTATTTATGTAAGATGGTTCCGGATTTGCGGAACACGTATGGTCCATAACCCTTACCCGGCCAGCCCCGGCCTCCCGGCATAACTCTATCAGAGATGCCACTACATGAGGATTTGTATTAGCTGCAAATTCCGGTCTTTGGTTCCAGGCAATGTTGGGTTTAATAATAACCCTGTCGCCTTTGGAAACAAGTTTATCCATACCACCAAGGGCATTTACGGCACGCCTTACTATTTCTTTAATAATGTGTGGTTCATCGGCAGGATCTGAAACGTTCCCATGTGCAACAACAAGACCTGATTTTAAATGATGTTCCTTATGTTTTTTTATCGCGGGTTTCTGTTTCATTGTGCCCAGGTACGATAAACCGTATATACCTGCACCCGCTGCAATACTGGCTTTTAAAAAAGCCCTTCGAGAAATATTGTTATCAAAATATCTGTAGGCCATCCCAAAATCTCAATTTAGTAGCTGTAATCATTTAAAGATATAGTGTTTACAAGTATATAAATTTTCATGCTATGTAATACAGTACCGAGGATAGCTGGGTGGCACTGACAAACTTTGTTTGTCAGTGTTTCATATTCTATATCCATATGGTATTTAAACAAACACGGACAAACCAGTTTGTCCGTGCCACCCGGATGGAGTTATCCCAAAGCTTCAGCGTTTTGATGACTTTTGAAGTTGTCTTATTTTACCAGTGTTTTCAGGTTTTGAAAAGAATAAACTGCTTTATATTTATAGGTATTTCATTTATAATTTTATTCCCTACACCTTTATTTAATAAGACTATTGAGTTTTTTGAAAATTCAGGAGAGATTATAAAAACAACCTGTAGACTCAAGCTTATCGTCACCTCTATCTTTAGCCTGTAATTGTTAATCAGCTATAGACATCTTAATAAAATCTCAAACTTTTTAAGAATTATCTGTTTAAAACAATGACTCCACAATTTAATTTTCGCTTAATCTCTTTCATAAGGTTCTTTTCAAAGGGTACTTGTATTACAGTTTTTTTGACAAGTTTTCTTGTGCTTTTTGGCTGGATGTTTGATATCACTGCCCTAAAGGATTTTACCATAAGCCCTGTTACCATGAAAGCTAATACATCAATTTCCTTTATCTTGATTAGTATTTCTATATGGCTCATGCAGATAAAACATTCTAGCCGGTTGAAAAGGTATTTTGAACAAGGAAGCATATTTACCGTCCTGCTCATAGCATTCCTTACACTTATTGAATACCTATTCCACCTGAATATTGGAATTGACCAATTACTATTCTATGAACCCGTTACTACTTTTGATATAGTCTTTCCCGGCAGAATGTCTCCTATTGCTGCATCAAACTTTTTTCTCATCGGTATTGCCTTAGTACTGATAGAAAAAAAGGATCTGAAATACTGCATGCTAACACAGATTTTAGTAACAATAGTAATATTGACCTCATCGCTTATCCTCTTAGGATATATCTATGGTGTAAAGCCCTTTTCTGATATTACTTCCTATATGAGGATTGCCTTACATACAACGATATCATTCATAATACTCAGCACTGCCATTTTTTCTCTCCATCCCGACAGGGGCATCATAGCAATACTTACCGGTGTAAGTCCGGGAGGACGGTTTATACGCCGTCTTCTCGGTGCAATGGTTCTTATCTTGCCTTTTTTAGGTTGGCTGAGATTATTAGGGGAACGAAAAGAACTTTATAACACCGAGTTTGGTTTATCGATTTATGTAGTATTGAGTATCGCTATTTTTGCATTTCTTATCTGGCAGAGTGCCATAGTACTTGATAGAAAGGATACTGAGCGTAAGCAAATAGAAGACCAGTTATATGAGGCAACCCAGAGATTAAAATTCCATATGGGAAACTCTCCCCTGGGTGTAATTGAATGGGATTCAGATTATCGGATCACCCGATGGAACGATAAAGCAGAGGTAATTTTTGGTTGGAGCAGTAAGGAGGTTCTGGGCAAACGTATTGATGAACTGCGCTTGGTTTATGAAGAGGATTGGAATAAGGTCAGGCAGGTAATGGCCGATATGCTGGATGGCTCACGCCCAAGCAACGTTAATAAAAACCACAACTATCGCAAGGACGGTTCTGTCATCTATTGTGAATGGTACAACTCTGCATTACTTGATGCTTCAGGTAAGCTTGTGTCTGTTCTTTCACTGATATTGGATGTTACCGAACGAAAACGAACAGAGAAGAAGCTTCAAGAGAGGAATAGAATACTTGAAGCCCTTATGGAATATTTACCAGAAGGTATTACCATTGCCGATGCGCCAGATGTCCATATTCGCATGATTAGTAAGTATGGAGTACAATTAACCGGACGTTCACGAGAAACACTTGAAGATATTCCCTTGGAGGTACATGCAGAAAAATGGGAACTCTTCCATCCGGATGGTATTACACCTGCCACTCCGGAAGAATTACCATTAACCAGGGCTACTCAAAAAGGAGAGGTAGTAATGGATGAGGAATGGGTCATACGTCGACCAGATGGAGAAAAAATTACCATACTCTGCAATGCTGGACCAATCAAAGACGATAATGGCACTATTACCGGAGGCGTTATTGCCTGGAGGGATATCACCGAACGGAAGCGAGTTGAGAGTGAGTTGAAAAGACATCAAGAACAGCTTGAAGAACTGGTAAAAGAGCGCACTACTGAACTGAAAGTAATCAATAAGCAACTCCACCAGAAAATCGAAGAACGTAAACAAGCAGAAGATGTATTAGAAAAAGAACGGCAGTTCTTAAAAACTATCCTCGATACCATAGAAGTAGGAATCGTTGCCTGTGATTCCAGTGGTATTTTAACCCTTTTTAATCGAGCTACTCAGGTGTTTCATGGTTTACCAATGGAACCTCTTCTCCCTGAGCGGTGGGCAGATCACTATGATTTATATCTTTCTGATGGTGTAACAAAAATGGAAAAGGAGCAGATTCCTCTATTCCGTGCTCTTCAGGGAGAAATTGTCCAAAATGTGGAAATGATGATTATTCCGAAGAGTGGTGCTGCACGCATAATGCTAGCTAGTGGACAGGCATTAGTTGATCGCTATGGTAAGAAGTTCGGTGCTGTTATCGCTATGCATGATATTACTGAACGCAAAAGGGCAGAGGAAGCACTTCGTGCAAGTGAAAATAAATACCGTTTACTTGTTGAGAATTTGCCGCAAATGATATTTTATAAGGACAAAAATCTATCATACATATCTTGCAATGAGAATACAGCCAGGCATCTCCATATTAAACCAGATGAAATCGTTGGAAAAACAGATTACGATTTTTTCCCAAAAGAACTTGCCGATAAATACAGGGCAGATGATAAAAAAATTATGGAATCAGGAAAAAGAGAGGATATAGAAGAAGTACGCATAAAGGATGGGAAAGAAATTATCCTTCATACAGTGAAGACTCCTATGAAGGGCGAAAAAGGTAATACTGTTGGTATATTAGGCTGTTCCCTGGATATTACAGAAAAAATTACTTTACGGAAGGAGGCTGAACAGTCAATGCACTTAGCATCATTGGGTGAACTTGCAGCGGGTGTAGGTCATGAGATCAATAACCCTATAACAGGTGTCATTAATTGTGCCCAGATTCTATTCAATAAAAGTAGTGAAAAGAGCAGAGAGAAAGACCTGGCCAGTCGGATTATCAAGGAAGGTGACAGGATAGCAAAGATCGTTCACAGCCTTCTCTCCTTTGCCAGGCCTGGTGATAGAGATAAAAAAGACATTTCCAGTGTAAATGAAATACTGGCTGATACACTTATACTGACAGGGGCACAGTTACGAAAGGACGGTATTAAGTTAAAAGTTGATATGTCACCAAAATTACCGAAGATTATTGCCAACCCACAACTCATTCAGCAGGTATTCCTGAATGCCATTAACAATGCAAGATATGCTCTAAGCCAGAAGTATCCGGGTACACATGATAATAAAATCCTTGAGATTCTGGGGGAAGAAGTAATGCTGAATAATTGTCCTTCTATAAAAATCAGCTTTTATGATCGTGGTACCGGAATACCGGCTAGCATACTGGATAAAATAATGAACCCCTTTTTTACCACGAAACCAGCGGGTAAGGGAACGGGACTTGGCCTTAGTATAAGCAATAGTATTATAAGAGATCACGGTGGTAAACTTGTCATTGACAGCGTTGAAGGAGAATTTACCATGGTTTCGGTTATTCTTCCTGTAAGAATGGTTTGAAATAAGTATAAAGAAAGGGTGTATCGGATTAAGTGCTTTTATCTCATTGGTCCGATTGATATAATCATATTGTATGAACCTAAAATTCAACGATCATCTGCTTCCGACACTTCCCATTATGGAAGACCTTCCCCTGGACAGGATTATTGGGATTACATCAACCGTTCCAATCGAGATAGTCTTCGCCGCCGGGTTTATTCCTATAGACCTTAATAATATTTTTGTATGTGATACGTGCTCTTATAAAATGGTTGAAGATGCCGAGTCAGCAGGTCTTCCAAGAAATACGTGTGCCTGGATTAAAGGCATTTATTCAGCCACCAGGAAATATCGTATCCAGAAGGTTATCAGTGTAGTTCAGGGGGACTGTAGTAACAATCAGGTACTCATGGAGATTTTTCAGTCAGAGGGTATTAAAACTATTCCATTTGCTTACCCGCATTCCAAGACAGATAAAAAGTTCTTACACGATCAGTTGGTAAATCTCGCTGATAATTTAGAAGTGGATTACCCAAAGGCAGAAGAGATGAAAAAACGTCTTGATGTAGTCAGGGCGAAAGTACATGAAATTGACAGGCTTACCTGGGCAGAAAATGTGGTAACGGGTGAGGAAAATCATATCTGGACAGTATCTACAAGCGATCTCATGGGAGACTACACCATCTTTGAAGAGCGTGCTTTGAATTTTTTAAAATTAGTTCAAGGCCGTGAACCTATTCAACATGATCTTCGAATTGGTATTATTGGCATACCACCTATTTGCGAGGACCTCTATTCATTTCTTTCTTCTCTCGGAACCCATGTCGTATTTAATGAAATCCAAAGACAGTTTAGCATGCCTTATCCGACAAGGCATCTTATTGACCAATACAGCCTGTATACTTATCCCTATGATATTTTCTCACGCCTGGAGGATATTCAGCAAGAAATAAAACGAAGGAATATCAAGGGGCTTATCCACTACGTCCAGAGCTTCTGCCATCGGCACATCCACGATATTATGATAAGAAAACATATCAAATTGCCTATTCTTACACTGGACTGTGACCGACCCGGACGGTTGGACGGGGCCATGAATACGCGTATAGAAGCCTTCGTTGAGATGCTGAAAAATTATGAGCCGGAAGTACTTCAGAGACAGAGCAGCACGATAATTGAGGATGAATAGAGACAAGACCGGGTACCGGATCTCTAAATCTATGCTAAGGAAATTCAAAGTTTCAGAGTTGGTTCAATCGTCCACGATTGAACCGAAACGTTTGGCATGTCTCATACGTTTGGAGTAAACCAAACCGTACAGACACATGCTAAACGCATGGTTCAATCTACAAGATTGAACCAACCGTAGAGTTTAAATTGCCTGGAAGTTATCTCAAAACTTATTTCTGTACTGGAACTTTTCTATATTTTCAAATGATTATAAATACTAGATTGAGGTTTGGGATGACTTCGAACAACACTCTGTGCATTGAATTTGGTTTGGATTTTGAGACTATCTTAATTCATTGCAAATAGATTTTTGTCACAGTATAATGGAATACCTTTATTGGTATCATATATATTTCAGTATGTACATAGAGAACATATATGTCCTGGTGTATCCAGGGGAGTAGTTACTGTTAATCAGCGATTGTCTTATGACGATAGATTCTGTAAACAAAAAATACAGCGTTGAAGAGGTTTTGGGAAGGGTGGAAAACCTCTCCTACATACCAACTGTTGTTGCGGATCTTATGGAAAAGGCGTCTGATCCAGAAGTAACAGTCCATGGGATTACTGAATTAATTAGTAAAGATCAGGGTCTTGTTGCTCAAGTATTTAAAGTGGCAAATTCATCTTTCTATGGACGGTTAAAAAAAACTGAAAATTTGACTGATGCAATTATAACTCTCGGCCTGCGGGGATTAAAATCCTTTGTTATTACACAAGCAGTAAAGCACATATTAACTGATGCGGGCAGGGATAACCATTCTTTATGGAGGCATGCAATAAGGGTGTCTATTGCCTCACTGGTTTTAGCAAACGAAATGAGATATGATACGTTTGAAGATGCCATGGTAGGAGGATTGGTACACGATATTGGAAAGGTATTTATTGAAAACGTTTATCCGGAGATTTCCCTGTCGATCAATCAAAAGTTTGTGGAAGACCGGATAACTTATAATGACGCAGAAAGAATCGTTTTAGGTTTTGATCATGCAGAGATCGGGGCATTGATAGCAGAAAAATGGAATTTCCCTTCTAAAGTTGTTGATATAATACGTTATCATCACATAGATGATATTAAAAAAGTAAATATGGAATCACAGATGATAATTGGTATTATTAAATTCGCAAATGCGATAAGCAAGCAGCCAGACGACCTATTAAATTCTTCCAGGGATGATATCCTCGGGAAACTGAATTATATTAACACATTTGATCTAACAGCCGATCAATTAAAACATCTTTTGGAGGAAATAAGTGTGAAATGGAAAGCGGAGGGGGATAACAACTGGTTTTATTAAAAAACGTTCGCGGCTTTAGTTATTAACCATCCTTTTAATGATTCTGAAGATAACAAGCAGCATACCAATTGAAAAGAACACTATTGTTACAAAGGTTAGTGGAATACTTGGATTTTTCTTTACATTAACAAGAACTCCAGGTACCGTTTTGACATCTGTAAAAGTAACTTTTGCTCCGTTAACTTCCTTCGTGTTTCTTTCTCCAATAGGTAAAAGAGTTTGTTGTATTCCTGTATTATTCCCCTCAGTGGAAATTAATTTTACTACAGGATAGCGATACTGCGGAGGCATATACAGGTCGGCGATCATCATCTGGCCGCCGTTGACATGAATTGGTTCTTCGACCTTTAAATTACAGGTACGGTCGTCCACCTTAATGACTACACTCGATGCAATCCAGCCGTAATCCCGCAAAAGGACCTCAAATACACCATGTTGTAAGAGAACCGGATTGTTATAACCAAGGGTATCAGGATATTCAATCCCGTCCTTCCTGACGGTAACAAGGGCTTTGATCTTTTTGGGCATTCCATTTGGGTAGTAACTTTCCTGGATGTCTGTAACCTTCATCTCAACACCGCCTAAATCTGTCCACTCATCAGATACGGACATGGGTGTTTCTGATGTCGAATATAGTCCACCAATGAGGTGTGCTACAAGGGTGATAACAAATCCAATGTGTACAACAGATGCTCCGTAAAGGGGAATTTTTTTAATACCATTCTTTACTTTTCTTATAATTGAATCAAGGGTACACAGAAAGGTATTTATACCGTAAAGAATACAGGCAAGAAACAGGAGATAAAACCATGTATGAATCGGCTTCTTGTGGGTAAAAAAAAAGGAAATATCTTCACCGGAAAGTCCTACATATTGGCGGGGTTGAAAATTCATGATAAAGCTGCCAATGATAAGCAATCCGGTAATGGTAAATCCGGTGATAATGCCGAATTTTTGTGATTTAAAGATGGTATAGATTTTTTTCATGTATTGAACAGTTATTTCTTTATCGAAAACTATGGGAACTGCCGATGAAAAAGCTGGTACCTACGTACGTCATTATTAGAATGAGGAATCCCAAAATTGCCATGGGGGGTTTGAGTCGTTTTGCCTCTTGCCAATAGTCTAAATGTAAACAGGTAGCATAAAAGAACCATATGATAACAGACCAGACGACCTTGGCATCCCAGAGGAAATATGCTCCCCAGGCGACATATCCCCACAGCCCTCCAAAAATCATGGAGATAGAAAAGATAATCAGACCGTATTGAAAGCCGGAATCAATAATCTGGTCATAAAGTCTCTTTTCTCCCGATATGAAATATCGTGCAACGGCAGCTGACATGGCGCTAACCCACAAGGCATAACAAAAGAAAGAACATGGTACATGTAAAACGTACCAGATGGTGAGCATTAATGGTGGAGCATAACTTAATCCCATTGGGAAAATTGCGGCTGCTATAAAGAAACCGTATCCCACTCCAAATAAAGACATACGGTAAATACGGCTTTCCGCTCTGGCGTAAATAAGCAGAATGATGAATGTTGCAGCGGCGAAGGCATTGAAGGACTCAAATTTATTTGTTAAAGGAAAATATCCTATTGCTATTCCACGTATTGTAATGGTTCCGAGATGGAGAAGCACAATTCCTAGTAAAATAGAGAAGCGCAACTTCCATCTGGTAAATCCAAATATCCAGTAAAGCGAATAAGCACCAAAGCAAATCCAATACAGGATTATCGATGCCTGAATGAGAGATTTAGCTGTTTCCATTATTGTAAGGTTATCTCGACCTTTGCTTTTTCTCTTAAGTCCTTAATTATATTGCCCATTTCAATTCCGATCAGTTCATTTCGCACAGCGTCTTTTACCTCACTAAAGCTTACATCTTTTGGTTTGGTACGGTCTGTAACTTTTATTAAATGATATCCAAACTCAGTTTTAACCGGATCGCTTACTTTACCAACCTCTGTTGCGAATGCTGCACTGGCAAATGACTCTACCATAGCACCATGACGCGGAAATGCGCCTAATGAACCGCCGGTTTTTCCGGTTGGACAATCTGAGTATTTCTTTGCTAATTCTGCGAAATCGGCTCCTTCATCAAGTTCTTTTCTAATAGATTCTATTTTTGCCCTTGCCTTATCCAATTCCTCTTGTGTCTTAGTGTTTTTTGTGTCAACAAGTATGTGGCTTGCCGTGACAGCTTCGCCGTTAAAATTGCTTATATTTGCAATAAAGTACTCTTCCGTTTTTTTGTCGTCAATGTTTTGAGATACATAACTTTCAATCGCTGCAGACATCCTGATTGCCGTTTTCAGCTCATCGATGTTACTGCCCTGAAATTCTAAAAACTGCTCTAAAGTTTTATCCTTCGTTGCGGGGTTATTCTTAATATTTGCCCTCATTTTAGTAATTTCTTTCTCTACTACTTCATCAGAAACAGTAAGATTTTTCTCTACGACAAATTGTCTTAAGAGACTTTGTGCAATAAGCTGTTCGGTGATCTGTTGTTCCATTGAGACCAATGCAGCGGGGTTTACATGATTTTTGAACCTGTCTAAAATCTTGTCCAGATCTTTGCGAAGAATTTTCTCTCCATTTACCGTAGCGACAACTTTATTGGGGTCGACTTTTTCCTTTTTGCCATGTGCACCCATGCCGTGTACGCTGCCTTCCATCGACATCCCAGTTCCATGCATTTTTTGTTTATCTTCTTTACCGAAATCGACATTTTTGTGGATCTTTGCAAAATCCTGTTCATTCATTTCACCGCTTACTTGAGTATTACTTAATTCATTTTTTCCGCAGCCATAAACACACAATGCAAGCGTGCTTAAAAAAAACAGAAAAATCGTAGCTCTTTTTACCATAATACAATGTGCTCCTTTAAAAAGATAATTTTGCGAAAATTAACAAAGATTTTGATTAAACAGATGTATGGGGGGCATGTTTTCTTCCATAATATTCTGTTATAAGTTTCAGGAGGTCTTCTTCTTTTAGGTTTGAGATATAATCTAGTGCAACATCGATAAGGAGATTAACGGGAAGCCGGGGATTTTTTGCTGTAATCTGATTTAAAGCCCCAAGAATCTCCGGATCCATCTCTATTGCAGTTTTGGGCTTAAATAAACAATATTGTAAAAGTTTGACATTCATAATGAGAAAAAATTTAATAAACCGTTCCTATTTTTGAATAGCTTTAACAAAGTGTAAATTGAATTTGTTCCTTAATATAATTTTTTTATCATATATCTCTGCATCTTCTAAAGTAAGAGCCTATCCAAAAACCAAAGGTATCATATACAACAGCGAAGGAACGGGAAATCTCTCCGTACAGTAAACAAAAGACCTTCATTCCGATCTTTTCACTTAGTATGATAACTCTCGTTTTCAGATAGGCTCTAAACTGAATTGTTACTAAAAAGCAAGGTTTTTTCTAAGTAGAATATCGTATCAAGTATACATGGGCGAGGTGGGAGTCGAACCCACACGGCCTTTTTACGGCCAAAGGATTTTAAGTCCTTCGTGTCTGCCATTCCACCACTCGCCCGAGGTTTACAGCATTCGAATTTTGTTTATTAAAAGAGGCGGCACTGGGATTCGAACCCAGGATAACGGTTTTGCAAACCGTGGCCT
>CAZPUD010000091.1:0-13405 GCA_964589115.1 uncultured candidatus Brocadiaceae bacterium
ATGAAACATGCTAAACGTTTCGGTTCAATCGTGGACGATTGAACCAACTCTGAAAGCTTGTGCAAAAAGTTAGTCCGGTGGTAACACAAGATTCTCCTCGGGTTCAGGATGTCTTTTTATAGTAATATTTCATCCGTGTTTATCCATGTGAATCCGTGGCTAATGGAAAGAAGAAATGATTGCAAAAATACTCATAATTGATGACGAGGAAAGTATCCGATTTACCCTCGATAAATTCCTTTCAAATGCAGGCTATAACGTCACAACTGTTAGTGATTACCGGCAGGCTTTAGCCATGCTTGATGAAGTTGATTTTGATATGGTATTTTCGGATATTGTCCTTGGGGTAGGCAAGACGGGAATTGATATCCTGAAAAATATCAGGGAAAAAGGTATTCACTGTCCTGTCATTATGATTACAGGGGTTCCTAATATTGAAACCGCCTCGGATGCCGTCAGGTTGGGTGCTTTTGATTACATTACGAAACCTGTATTACGGGATACGCTTTTGCATGTTACAAAAATTGCCTTACAGCACAAAACGCTCATAGACGAAAAGGAAAGATACCGTTTAAACCTTGAGGCGATCTTCAGCAGTGTAAAAGAGGCAATTATTACCGTAGATAATGAGCTGCTTCTGCTAGAAATGAATGAGGCTGCTCAGGATATCTGTAGTTTATCACGCTACCTTATCGGTAAACCAATAGGTTTGATTCTTACCTGTTGTAGTAAAAAATGCATCGAATTCGTTCAGGAAACTATTCATAAAAAGCAGTCCATTGAAGTATATCATGTTGAATGCAACCATACACTGCGCCCGCAGCAGGTTGTATCTA
Organism: uncultured candidatus Brocadiaceae bacterium; assembly: GCA_964589115.1. GTDB lineage: Bacteria > Planctomycetota > Brocadiia > Brocadiales > Brocadiaceae > JBDIVL01. The sequence goes on from CAZPUD010000091.1 coordinate 837, forward strand.
TTACCACGTATCCGCTTCTCTATAAGAGAAATATATTCTCGGGAGTCGTTCTGACAATAAATGATGAAACACATCTTGTTGAGAGAGTGCAGGAGGTAGGGGTACGCCAGCAATTTCACAGTATTATTGGAAAGAATGAGAAGATGCAGGCTATGTATTCTCTCCTGGAAAATCTGGCCACCGTTCAGAGTACCGTTTTGATTACCGGAGAAAGCGGTACTGGAAAAGAACTCGTTGCAGAGGCACTGCATTACAAAGGGGAGCGGAGCCAGAAACCTTTCATCAAAGTTAACTGCTCAGCTTTATCGGACAACTTACTTGAGAGCGAGCTCTTTGGGCATGTTAAAGGGGCGTTTACCGGTGCTATCAGGGATAGAATTGGAAGGTTTCAGATGGCGGATGGTGGAACAATCTTTCTGGACGAGATTGGTGATATATCACCACGAATGCAATTGCAATTGCTAAGAGTATTACAAGAAAAGACGTTTGAGAGGGTTGGGGACTCCTCTCCAATCAAGGTCGATGTCCGGATTATCGCTGCTACATGTCAGGAGCTTACTGAAAAAGTCAGACTTGGTACTTTTCGCGAAGATCTGTATTATCGTTTAAAGGTTGTGGAAGTGAATGTGCCTCCGTTAAGGGAAAGGAGGGATGATGTGCCGCTTCTGGTAAACCACTTTTTGAAAAAGCTCAATAAAAGATTACAGAAAGAAATTACGGCGATTTCTTCCGATGTCCAAAAAGTCTTTATGGAATATCCGTGGCCTGGCAATGTGAGGGAGCTGGAGCACGTGCTGGAGCATGCGCTTATTCTCTGTAAGCAAAAGATGATTACTATCGACACCATGCCGGAATCTCTTAAGGAATTTATTGGAACAAAAAATATCCGTCTTCAGGAGATAGATATCGATGACCCTCAGACGATCCTTCATGTACTTGAAAAGGCTAAGTGGAACAGGGCTGAAGCTGCCCGTCAATTGGGGATAAGCCGAAGCACCTTCTATAGGAAAATTGAAGAACTCAGGATAAAGGACCGTATAGGGCAGGGAAATTCCTCTGCCTGACCTATGTGTAGGAATTTGAAAATTAAATAAAAACCGGGTAAATAACCAGTGAGCACTCATTTACTCACCAGCATACCTACCCCCAAACGGTAATTTATTCTAAAACCCGACTCATTTGTAAAAATACATCGCAGAGAAAGCATTCAATAATATCCTGCAATGTGTCTCATGAAACACCTATGTCTGATACACCGGTGTCCTATGAGACACTTTTTCATACCGGCCACAATAACTCAACTGTTTTTGTTTATTATCATAAGTCATATCCGACAAATAACTTATAGCGAAAGCAATAGAATTGCCCCCACTGGTATAACAATAGCGTAATACTTTATCCACAAGTTCATTTATTCTGTAGAGCGACTCTGAACGAAAAGGGATATGAGTGGAAAAAGAAACACCGGATGAGATTATCTTTAATAACCAGTGTCCTTTTATCCAAAAACCACCTAGTAACAATTGTTATTGCATGAAACTGGATAGTCTAAGCACAAAAGCGGCAATAGTATATTGTGGTGGAAAGTTTTGGGAATGTGAAATTTATAAATCATCTTTTCCCGGTCCCGGGCATAAAAAGTGAATCTGTGATATCTCCCTGCGGGTTCAGATTTGCAACCTGAATCCATGAGTTTATGTGGATAACGGCGCTATGTGTAATCGAAGGCGTGATCGGCAACATAAAACATAGGGTTCAAGTTACAAACTTGAACCCGCCCGGTGAATCTGTGATATATAAATTTTTCGATCCAAATAGGCTGTTCGGTAATACAAAAGAATGAGGTTCTATGAGAGATTTAGTTTCCCGAGGGCCTACAAAGATTTAACCGCAAGTTTTTAGCGACATACTTTTGCATAAGGAGTACTATTATGAAAAAGATAGAAGCGATAGTTAGACCAGAAATGTTTCATTCTGTAAAAGAGGCCTTATCGGAATTAGGTTTCCAGGGATTAATTGTTACAGACGTTAAAAGTCATGATAATCAAGAGAGTGTTACCGGGATTTGGTATGGCAAGAAGTTCCGGATAGACCTCTTATCAAAAATCAAAATTGAAATTGTTGTTGAAGATGCTGATGTGGAAAAGATTGTAAGTACCGTCATATATCTATCCCGAACAGGAAGTGTTGGTGATGGAAAGGTGCTTATTCTTGATGTAGCTAGTATTCATTCTATTCGGAACAAAGAAGCTGACATGGTAGCAGTTCTTTAAGTATTTGATAAGAAAGGAGCAACATATGGCGTTCACAGGTTTTATTATCCTTTTAATATTTCAAAAATGCGCGATAAGAGAATAAACACCATAGACTGTTGCTGTCGTACAGTGGCAGATTTGCGAATTTTTGAATCAAGAAAAGGGGGTGAGAAATATGTTCAGGTTAGTAAGAAGGTATGTACGGTATGCAGTGACTTCGCTTGTAGTAGTAGGTTTCGGCAGAGAGTTGAACTAGATGTTTTTTTAATTTACTAAAAGTCTGTACAGACAGAAGAGGGAATTATCTCTCTTCTGTCTTTTTCTACAGGATTATGATTGTATGATAGAAAGCGTCCTTGCCCAGATACGTTTTGGGGCTTCTATACTTTTTGGAAAACCCTTCCATTTAAGATCACTCGACCGGATTATCGATGCCCTTTGTGAGACGTACCATGAATTCGGTATGGTAGGTTCTGAAGGGATAGAATTGCTTCGGCCACCCGCACTTGATGAGGAGACCCGCAAAGAGGTGCATCTTCGCCGTTTCCGTACCCAGGCTTTACGTGCTGCCACTGAAACGACTTACTATGCAGATCTGTTTAAACGTATTTCTCTGGATCCGAAGCGGCTTCGCTATGAAGATATCCAGCACATTCCCTTAACTAAGAAAAAAACATTAATGGCCAATGCCGGAGCCTTTGTACGAAATAAGGCAAAACCATGTTTTCGTGCTACTACAACAGGTACAACCGGTTGGCCAACGAGTATTTGCTTTTCAGATTATGAAATGCGCACCTATATAACACTGGGAGCAATATCTAATCTCTTTGACCGCCAAATAGAACCGGATGATATTGTTCAAATTAGCACGAGTTCACGCGCTGTTTTGGGCAGTACCTGTTTTGCAGGTTCTTGTACTCGCATAGGGGCACTGGTATTTATGTCTGGCCTTGTCGAACCAGATTTTGCCCTTAAATTGTTATCGGAAGAGCATCATATTCCTGGCAAGAAGAGCAAAGTCAGTGTTCTCATGACCTACCCGTCATATTTAGGAGAGCTTACAGACGTCGGACTGCGCTTGGGATACCGTCCGTCAAATTTCGGACTGCATCGCATAATCCTCGGTGGTGAAATTGTTACGGAAGGTTTGAAAGTGAGGTGCCAGCAGCTTTTCGGACCGGTTCAATTCTCGGAAGGATTTGGTATGACGGAAATCTGGCCTTTCGGAGGGCATCTGTGTTCAGAAGGTCACCTGCACTTTGAGATATCACAGGGGTTGTTGGAGGTGGTTAATCTTGAAAAGGATGTACCTGCCCTGCCGGGTGAGGCCGGAACTATGGTGGTTACTCCATTTCCACCGTATCGTGAGACAACACTCCTGCTGCGCTATGATACACAGGATGTGGTTCGTGTAGTTACAGGTCCATCTAACTGCAAAATGCAGGGTATACCGTCTACCTCGAATCTTTTGGGTAAGTTAAATCTCTCTGTAAGACACGAGAACGGCTGGACGTTCCCACGGGATGTTATGGAAGCACTTGAGGCAGTTGATGAGGTACCCTTACCGGCCAGGTTCAGTTTTTGGGCAGTTCCTAAGGGAGTCGCCGTTGAAGTAATTGTACGGGAAAACACACTCAACGTACGCAACAAAATTAAAATGAGTTTAGCGGAGAGAAACGTTCCTTTACGCGAATTATTTTTATTAGATGACCGCAGTCAATTGCGGCAGCCATATCCACTTCGGGGCGATCTTAAAGAAACTTTATTTAGTAAATGATTGTAAATTGATTGATATATTAAAGGATGAATCATGCATTATATCGCATTTTTTATAATTTTTGGCTTAGTTGTCAGTGCTATGCTCCTGAGCTGGTATTACTTTCGGCGCTACAAAGTTAAACGATCACCAATAGGGTGTATTAATCTTTCAGATATCTCTTATATGATGGCAGGGGTTACCTTTATTCCTTATCTGTACCTGTTACTTCCCGTCTGGCTTGTAGGAGGGCTGCTTGCAATTGGATTCCTGAGTGTTCTCTATTTTCTATGGGAACCTGTTCTGCGTGCACGCTGGGCAGTCTGGTTGGTTGTTATTATCTTGTTGGGTGCAGACATTGGATCTGCGCTTATATTTGGAACGGTAAGTAATGAATTTTTTATCGTCAATAATGTAGTACTGGTCTTAATGATTATTGGTATTTCTAATCTATGGGCACAGAGTGGTATGAAGGCCAGAGATGCAAGTATATTGGGTGGGGCGTTGATGATTTATGATTTTATCGCCACATCTTTGTTACCGTTAACGGATAATATGATGAAACGCCTGGCAGGACTACCATTTACTCCACAAGTTGCGTGGTGCATTAACCATGACGGACTGTGGGAGGGAATAGGAATAGGAGATCTATTGCTGGCATCGGTATTTCCCTTAGTGATGAGGAAGGCATTCGGACGGTTAGCAGGATTTACGGCAATTATTGTAGCTTTAAGTACAATTACATTTGTGTTTATAATACCCACTAATAAGACATTTCCTACAATGATCGTTCTCGGCCCACTCATGATATTTCAATATATTTACTGGATCCGGCAAAAGGGAAGTGAGCAGACTATGTGGCAGTATTTGCAGAGAGAACCGGTAAAAACAGATAATAATGAAATAGGAGAAAAAGAGATCAAATCTTTGCAAATTGTGGGAGAATGAGATCTTCCTCAAAGGTACATATCATTTACTGTTTGCAGAGAAGTAAATTGCCAAAATGTAGTATTTGGCTGGATACGAAAACTTCTCAAATTACACGTACCATACTCGACACTTCAAACCTTTCAAACCTTTCAAACTTCAACTTTATAATCATGAATTGTTAATCCTGGTGAGTCAGAAAAGAAGTAGGGCGAGGCTTTAGCCTTGCGTTTATTGCTGTTACAGTAAAAGTGTCTCATGATACAGAAATGTCTCAGGACAAAGTGTCTCATGAGACACTTTTATTTCATGTAAGCAATATGATGCGGTTGACTATTTTTATCTCACCACTGTCCTGCCAACCTTACAAAGCACTGATGCTTATATATCATTAGTCATCATTAATACACATCTTATATAGCTCTCCTGTATTTCCATATCAGATACAGTAAACATTGCCACTCTATGACACACTTGCGGCACATGTTTTGTTAATCATTATTTATGTAAATTTCCGGACTACTTAGGCTAATAGTTCCGGTTTAAGAGATGAAAGTCTAAGTTTAAAGAGGGTAATAACAATGAACCCTCTGGCGGGTTCATGTTTCTCCCGTGGGCTCATATTTCTCTTGCGGGTTTCTCTTGCGGGTTCAGGTTTGTAACCTGAACCCACGAGTTTATGCGGATAACGGCGCTGTATGCAATCGAAGGCGTGACCGGCAACATAAAACATGGGGTTCAAGTTACAAACTTGAACCCGCCGGAAGTGAACCTTAAACCTTGAACTCAACAACCTGAATGTTTATTAATTTTTTTTCAAAAGTGTGACGGATATCACATACAAGCCTTTGAGGGTTTGGTATGTTGGGTTTAAATGAGAAAAATACCTCGCGGCGGTTTCAGGTTTACAACCTGAACCCATGAGTTTATGCGGATAACGGTGCTATGTGCAATTGAGGGTGTGATTGGCAACATAAAATATGGGGTTCAAGTTGCAAAGCTCCGGCGGGTTCAGGCTTACAACCTGAACCCACCGGGGTTACAAACTTGAACCCGCCATGAGGATCCGCAAAAGTATCCGAACTAATATGCAATGTACCTGATTTTGAAAAATGGTGACACTATGCCATCAATAAGAATCCCAAAGGATTTTACGTCTGGTATTTATTACTTTCACGGTCAAAAATTGGTATTACCTGTTTGACAGACCAACCGCTTTGACATACTTGCAGGTTCATTGCAGTATTGCCAGGAACATAAGGGGCTCAATTTGTATTCATATGTTTTTATGCTAAACCATATTCACTTAATCGCATCATCGTCTGACATGATTGGTTTTGTCAGGGATTTCAAGAAATTTACTTCAAAAGAAATACAGAAAAACATCATTGCTACAGAATCAAACGTGTTAAGTCTTTTTGACAGCGGAAATGGCAGTTATGAGTTTTGGGCAAAGACAAATATGCCAAAAGTGATAAAAACGGAAAAATATCTTTTGCAAAAGATACAGTACATTCATGCAAATCCGGTGCGCAAGCAGTATGTAAAAAGGCCGGAGGACTGGGTATGGTCATCAGCGAATCCGGAGAGCAAAATTATTATCAGACCGATACCGGTATGAAATAGTGGATAACTTCCTGCGGGTCCCGGCGGGTTCAGGTTTGCAACTGCGGGTTCAGGTTTGTAACCTGAACCCACGAGTTTATGCGGATAACGGCGCTGTGTAATTGAAGGCGTGATTGGCAATATAAAACATGGGGTTCAAGTTGCAAACTTGAACCCGCGATTAGAACTTGAACCCGTCCGGACAATGAAACTGCAATGGAAATGTGTGTGACAGTATCATTATTAACATTTTTAAAAAGGAGGGAAAAGTATCATGCGTGTAGTACGAAGTCTTTTGTACGTAATTGCGTGCGCCGGCTTGGTCTCACTGCTGGCAAACGCAAAGGATAACCCCGCCGTTGCTGGTACCACGGTGTCGGGCTATATAAGCTCCGATACTACGTGGACAGCGGCAAACAGCCCATATTCCGTAACCGGGAACGTTATTGTCAGGAGTAGCGCTACTCTGACCATAGAGCCGGGGGTCACCGTGAATTTCAATACGGATAAATCGCTCCAGATCGACGGGGCGTTGATAGCGAAGGGCACAAGCGCCAGCCCTATTACCTTCACCGGCACCAAATGGGCGTACATCCTGTTTAACGACTCCAGCATAGACGCCAGTTACAGCGGCGGCAGCTATACCGGAGGATCTATTATGGAATACTGCGTTATTGAGTATGCAGGCGGTTCGAGTGTGAGCAATAACGGTGCAATACGGCTGGACAATGCACACCCCTTTATTAATTATTGTACCATCCGAAACAACACCGATTCCGGTATCTATGCGTGGAATATATCAGGCGTGTTGAAGATAATGAATAGTACCATTACTGATAATAAGGTATCATCGGGTGGAGGTGGCATTTATGTTAGTCACTCTTCCAGAAGTGCCGAGACTATTATTTCCGGCAATACGGTCAAGAACAATACATCTGGTTCTGGTAGCATCTACTGTTATAGAGGAACCGTAATGATCACCAACAACACCATCAGCAAAAATCTAAGCAAAGGCGTATTGAGTTCAAATGGTACGGTGACAATTACCAACAACACTATCACCAGCAACACCGATTCTTCTTATACTATCGGTGGTGGTATCCTCTGTAGTGATGGTACTGCGACGATTACAAACAACACCATTACCAACAACACCGCATCTTCTGGTGGCGGCATCGCCGCTTCTAGTGGAACCGTAACGATCACAAACAATACGATCAGTGGCAATACCGCTTTTTATTCCACTGGTGGAGGCATCGACATTAGTAATAGCACAGCGACGATCACAAACAACACCATTACCAACAACACCGCTTCTGGTTCTTCTTATGGTGGGGGCATCTACTGTTCTGGTGCGACGATTATCAGTAATACCATCACTGGCAACACCTCAGAGAAAGGTGCAGCAGTATATTATTCTTCTGGCGATGGTAAGGACTTCAAATACAACACCATCACGGGGAATAAAGGAAGTGGTACCAACTCAAACACAATTTACGTCAGTGCATATCCGCTCCTCAACTACAACAACATCTACGACAACACGGCAACTTATGAACTATGGTTCAACAAGAGCCAGGGCTCGGCAAACCTCGATGCAAAGGACAACTGGTGGGGTACATCAGACGAGACGACCGTACAGGATAAAATATATGACGGCATAGATGACTCCTCAAAAGCCCTGGTGGACTATTACCCCTATTCTACCTCTAAACGTACTGATACCGGGGCAACCGGGACGACGACACCAACACCCACCCCCACGGTAACGGTATCACCGACTTCGTCTCCATCACCATATCCAACCGGAGACTGGTGGCCAACACCAACACCATCACCATCACCAACCCCTGCTTCCGCAGACACTACCGCCCCGACCGGCTCGGTCAGCATCAGCGGCGGCGCATCTTATACCAGTGTTCCAATGGTGCCCCTGACGCTTACGGCAACGGATGACGTAGGGATAACGGGTTATTACGTATCGAGTAGTCTCATGACGACACTCTCAGCAGATGCCTCCGGCTGGATAAACGTTACTCCCACGAAGAACTACAGCAGCGAAGTCCCGCATACATTGTCTATAGGGGAAGGTATAAAGACGGTGTATGCATACTACAAAGATGCTGCGGGAAATGTTTCGGGCGCTGCGAGCGATAGTATTACCCTGGATATCACCGTGCCAACCGTGACGATAACCTATCCCGCATCCACCGGCACCCACACTGCGACAAGCGATACGTTCAATATGTCAGGCATTGCCTCGGACGACGCCAGCGGGATAAGCCTGGTGACGTGGAGCAACAGCAAGGGAGGCAGTGGCGTGGCAGAAGGGACGACAAGCTGGAGCGTCTCCGGCATAACGCTGCTCACCGGCTATAACGAGATAACGGTGACTGCAACGGACGGCGCCGGTAATATAGGCACCGCCAACCTTACCGTGGGCTATGCAACTTACACGCCAATACCATCTCCCTCACCAACGCCCGTGCAGGAGGGCATAATCCTCGGTTACGTGTATGATGAAGACGCAGACCCGATGAAGGAAGCAACGGTGTATGTAAGTGGTACAAATTACTCAGGGAGCATGGAAACCGACGATGAAGGGTATTATGAATTTACCGGCCTTGCGGCAGGGAACTATACCCTTACTTACGAGAAGAAAGGATACAGGACGGAGAACCGCGATGCAAGTCTGGAAGAGGGCGGTATTGTATACATGGATGATATATTCATGGAGGAAGTACAAAAGGGCAGTATTTACGGGTACGTGATAGATATCAGGGGCGATGCATTGGAAAAAGTAAGATTGAAGCTCAGAGGTGTAAAGACCAGGATAACAAAAATGGCATCTTCTGATAGGGATGGGTTTTTTGAATTTGAGGATTTAGAACCAGATACTTACAGGATTGCCGTATCGAAGAGGTTCTACAGAAAGGTAAACAAGATTGTTGAACTCGAAGAGGGAGAAGATAAGGAGATAGAGATTGAGCTTAAGAAAACTAGCAGGAAAAGGATAATATCTATTCCGCTTTCTGAAGGCCTTGAAATAGAGAGTGATATTGCTCAGTAACAGGCATTTACCGGCGGGTTCAAGTTTGTAACCTGAACCCAGTGGTTTATATGTATGCTGGCGTTGTGAGTATTTGATGGCGTAAGAGACAATATAAAACGTGGGGTTCAAGTTACAAACTTGAACCCGCGGAGTCGAATTCAGTAAACGAATTATAATCACGGAAAGGAGGGATATTATAATGCCATATAGAAACTGGAAGGGTTGTATTATATTGCAGTCGGTATTATTAGTGGGCATGTACTTGTATCAAACATCACTATTTGGGGGAATTAAACCGGGGGTATATGAGGTGAATATCAAGGCAAGTCCGGTTGGGACTGCGGAGGACGAATGGGTTTTTTCAGAGGATGGAAATTTTAGCAGCACAGGTTTGGGACTTGATGGCAAGTGGGAAGACACGCAGGGCAGCGGCTTTAAAATTAAAATCGATGAGCAGCAAATTAAAGATGGAATTGGAAAAAAATTGAGTCTCATAAACCTGACAGCTTCCGATTTTTCACTTACTATGAAAAAGATAGAAATTACAGGTACTTCCAGGAGTAATTCAATAAAAGGAACTATTAAAACCGACCTCCGTATAAAGCTCAAAAGACCCGTTAAAACTAGTTTTTCAACAGGTGGGAGTGTGAGTTTCCAGGGTAAACAGAACCAGTAATTTGAATGGATATGTACAAAAATTGCGATTGGATCATACATTTTGAAAAGGAGGGAAAAATGAAAAGGTATGTATTAACCGGATTATTTTTGGGATTTTTTGGGATTGCCGGTGTTACCCATGCTGCTGATGGAGAAATGACGTTAGAGGACAGTACCTCAAACAGCGGATTTTCCGTAAAGAACTCAAGCGGCAGTACCGTTGCACGGTTCGGAGGAGATGGGAAGGTTGGCATCGGGACGTCGAGTCCGGGTGCTCCTCTCCATATAGCAGGAGGGAATTGGGATACCAACTCATCTGAGGGAGACTTTAAGATAGGCAACGACAACTACCGGTTAAAAATGAGTATTGCCCTTGGTGGTGCTGGCGCCGGTGATGCCCGTATCAGGGCTCAGGGAGGTACTGGGCGGATTTTTTTGGGAGGCGGTAGCGACGTTACCATGACTATTCGCAATGGGGTTGCCATTGGCAATAGCAGCACTTTCTACGATGCAGTTACTTCTGCGGGTGATTTAATCGTTCAAAACAACGTTGGCATTGGGACGACAAATCCAAACAGTAAGTTGGAGGTTAGTGGAGGTAACATTCGGGTAACCAGCGGTTCATTTATTGATGACGGCACATACCTGAACGTACCTGACTACGTATTTGACGCTGATTATGTCTTAAAACCCCTGAATCAGGTAAAGGCATATATACAGAAGCACAAACACCTCGAGGGTATTCCTGACATGAATGACAGGGAAGGATGGGCTGCACTCAGCATGCAGGACAGGGATATGAAGTTACTTGAAAAAATAGAGGAGCTGACGCTCTATGTTATTCAGTTGAAGGAAGAAAACGATACCCTCAAACGGAGAATGAAGGCGATTGAGAAGGTCAGACTGGCTTCAAAAGATTCAGTTGTACGGTAAGAGAAAACTACCGGCGGGTTCAGGTTTACAACCTGAACCCTTGAGTTTATTAGTATTTTTAGAAAAATATTTTTACAATTTTGACAAAAATATTTTTGCCAGTGACATGTAGGGCAAACCTTTAGGTTTGCTCTCATGCTTCCGATTCATTCGGGTTAGAATAATAGAGTTGTATGCAATCGAGGACGAAAACAACAATATAAAACATGGGTTCAAGTTACAAATTTGAACCCGAGAGGGTATTGACGGGAATCACCCATGCCATCATGAATAGCCGCCAGGAGTTGGTATATTCCCCATTACCATGTACATAGACCGGAAAGAAAGATTCGTGTCAGGTATCAATCACGCTCTTAATTTGGGGAGATATTATGCTGTCAAAAATAAGATTCTATACGATCATGGTATGTTTGGCGACGTGTTGCACAGGTACAACACTTGCCTATGCCGGGGGACTGACACTGCCGTCCTCTGGCTACAAACTCAATCTCGGAGCAAGCTCATTAAGTTTGCCCGGGAATGTCAATAACTCCGGGACACTTCAGGTAGGCTCAGGAACATTAAGCCTCGGCGGCAACTGGTCAAATTCAGGCACCTTTAGCGCAGGTACCGGTATGGTAAAGCTTACCGGAACAGGCGGCCAGACTATCTCAGGGACGAACGATTTTTACCATTTTACTTGTACAAGCGCCGGTAACCAATTGAATTTCGAGGCAGGAAAGACGCAAACTATTACGGGCAATTTTACCCTGACCGGCTCATCAAACAACCTTATTAAACTGCGGAGTACCGTAGACGGAAGTCCTTGGAAAGTAAACCCTTCCGGCATACGGAACGTCTCGTACGTAGACGTAAAGGATTCCAACAACGTCAACAGTACGTCGATAAACCCAATAAACTCAACTGACAGTGGTAATAATATCAACTGGTTTGCTGCTTCAGATGCCACGGCACCAAGCGGCTCAGTCAGTATCAACAGCGGCGCTTCGTATACCACTTCCGCAACTGTTACGCTGGCACTCTCGGCAACGGACGATACTGGTGTAACGGGATATTACCTTTCTTCGACTTCTTCAACCCCGTCGGCATCAGCCGCAGGGTGGACGGATATAACATCAGCAACCGGCTACAGCGCAAACGTTTCTTATACCTTAAGCAGTGGCGACGGGAGCAAAACGGTATATGTATGGTACAGGGACGCTGCCGGGAACGTATCAAGCGCGGCAAGCGGCTCTATTGTCCTGGATACAACGGCGCCAACCGTTAACATCACCAGCCCAACATCCAGCGCCACCTATACGGCCGCAAGCAATATGATGATCCTGGGAGGGAGCGTATCAGACAGCACAAGCGGAGTAGGCAGTGTAACGTGGAGTAATGATAA
>CAZPUD010000092.1:0-13391 GCA_964589115.1 uncultured candidatus Brocadiaceae bacterium
ACAGTTGAAGCGCACAATAAAGTTGAGCAAAATCAATATGATTCTACTAGAGTTAGTACAAGAAAAGATATAAGAGGATATCTATATCTTGATGGAGACGGAGCCACACCTTTAAATTATACAGAAGTATTAAGACTAGATTCTAACGGTATAGTATATTGCACAATAACTTTATGGCATATGCCATATAAAGAAAAAGAATCCAGGATAGCAATTACGAGAACGATAATAAATAATTCTGATACTGAATATGAATATCCAGATTGGTCTGGGTTGAAAGTAGAATGGAATTTACTTAGAAAAGTAAAGAAGTAAAGTGGTAAAGTATGTTGGGTTAAGCAAAGCGAACCTAACAAAAAATAGAAAGGCACTCAGGACTAATCATACGTGATGTCGCCAAACTGAATGAAGAAAGGCCGAATCCTAGTACTAGGCTCGAAATACGGCCTTTTTGTTTGATCTGAAAGTAGAGCAGATTAAGCTGTACAAATCCACATATGGTAAATTACGGGCATGAATATAGGCTTTTCAGACAGTCTCTAAATTAAACTACCAATATTTTATTTACTATATTCATGAGTTTTTATGTTTCTTAGGACACCTCAATAAATTCAAAAATCTATAACATGGGAAAAAGATTGTTTTATTAATTGACCGGACAATAGACATTCTTTTATAATAATCCTATGTAATTTTTGTGATACAAAACCTAGTATACTAATGTCATTTTTCACTATAATACAATCGGAGGAAAACATGCCGCATCCACATCATCCACATGGTCATCATCCAGGCGGTCATCCGCAGCCCCATGGACATGGCAACCATTCTGATGAAACGATAAAAGAGACCTTTGCACGCATTAAAGACGATACTTCCGGTAAATCTGCTGTGGAGTATATGAAAAACATGAAAAACCAACTGCGTTTGGTCTTCTGGGAAACGACTGTTGGATGTAACCTTGAGTGTGTACACTGCCGCAGGCTCGATGTAAGCACAACACTGGCAAAGGACGATATGACTACAAACGAGGCATTTGCCTTTATTGATGCGGTGGTTGAGGCCGGCAAACCCATTCTCGTGTTAAGCGGCGGTGAGCCGCTTTTCAGGCCCGATATATTCGAAATTGCCAAGTATGCGGTAAGTAAAGGATTAAGCGTCGCTCTGGCAACCAATGGAACACTGGTCGATGATGCAACTGCGAAAAAGATTGTAGATGCAGGTATTGCCCGCGTATCAATCAGTTTTGACGGTGCAGATACGAAAACCCACGATGAGTTCCGAAAGATACCTGGATCGTTTGAACGGTCTATTGCAGGATTTAAACGACTCAGGAATCTTGGTATGAGCATGCAGATCAATTGTACTATCGCTAAACACAACGTTGACCAGATTGACGATCTCTATAATTTGGCTTTGAACTTAGGTGCAGAGGCACTGCACATCTTTATGTTGGTACCGGTAGGATGCGGTGTTCAGATAGCTGATGATCAAATGCTGCACCCGAAGAAATATGAAGAGGTACTTAATCACTTCTACGATCTGTCCAAAGAAGCAAAGATTCAAACGAAGGCAACCTGTGCACCACATTATTTCCGCATTATGAGAGAGCGGGCAAAAGAGGAGGGAATCACGATCTCACCGAAGACACACGGCATGGCAGCAATGACAAAGGGGTGTCTTGCAGGCACGGGAGTATGTTTCGTTTCCCACAAGGGAGAAGTTTTTCCCTGCGGCTATTTACCGGTCGAAGCAGGACACGTAAGAAAACAAAAATTTGCAGATATCTGGAATGATTCTCCTGTATTCCAAAAATTACGCAATCCCGACCTGCTTGAGGGGAAATGTGGAGATTGTGAATACAAAAAGGTATGTGAGGGCTGCAGGGCCAGGGCATTCTATGATACAGGAAACTACCTGGCCGAAGAACCTTATTGTATCTATCAGCCTAAACTACTTCGGGCAAATAAAGATTAGTGAGGCAGCTTCTTATATCGATACGGGAAGCCTGAAAAAACCACAGATTTCATGGATTACATAAATCTTGGTAGATGAGTAAATGGGTAGATGGGTAGATGAGCTAAATACTCATTCACCTATTCACTCATTTACCCATTCACCGAAAACTATGAATTTGTGGTGCCGGTAATTTCGCCAAAACCCTACCCATCTGAAGACCCATTTAGATATTAAGGTATTAAACCTTAACAACTTCTTTCTTTTCTGCCGCATCTAACCCGAAGGCTGTATGAACAGCCCGTAGGGCCCGGTCGGCATGGGCCTCTTCTATAACACAGGAGATTTTTATCTCCGAAGTACTGATCATCTGGATATTAATCTTCTCATCTGCTAGTGCACTAAACATCTTTTCTGCTACACCGCAGTGACTCCTCATACCAATCCCTACCACTGAAAGTTTAGCAATCTTATTGTCGTAAATAACCTCTTTAGCCCCGAGATCTTCCTTGATCTTCTCTGCTGTATTCAGAGCGTTTCTTAAATCACTCCGGGGCACGGTAAATGTAACATCAGCCCTCCCTTCAACACTGGTATTCTGGATAATCATGTCTACATTAATATTTCTTCTGGCAATCTCATGGAAAATCTTAGCAGCCTGACCGGGAACATCTGGCACAGATCTGATTGTAATCTTTGCATCGTCCTTGCTCAATGCCGCACCGCTTACGACAATATCCTCCATCTCTTTTACCTCCTTACAGATTAACGTACCTTCACTGTCATTGAAGCTTGACCTCACACAGAGCGGAACGTTATATTTTTTTGCAAATTCTATTGAACGTGAATGCATTACCTGAGCGCCAAGGCTTGCAAGCTCCAGTATTTCATCATACGATACCTTGTTGAGTTTTCGCGCCAGAGGTACTTTCCTTGGATCAGCAGTATAAATACCATCTACATCGGTAAAAATATCACACCGGTCTGCTCTCATAATTGCAGCTAGGGCTACTGCCGTTGTATCAGAGCCGCCGCGGCCCAGTGTGGTAATGTTCTCATTTGCGTCAATACCCTGAAACCCGGCAACAATAACAATCGTACCATTATCCAGTTCCTTTTTTATACGATGAGCATTGATGTTTCTAATACGCGCCTTTGTATGATAGCTGTCAGTAACAATACCTACCTGTCCTCCAGTAAAAGAAACAGCGGGATATCCAAGGGCATGAATAGCCATCGCTACGAGGGCAATGGAAATCTGTTCACCGGTAGACATGAGCATATCCATTTCACGTGTTGAGGGATTATCCGTTATCTCATAGGCAAGATCGATCAGCTCATCAGTCGTTTGCCCCCTTGCAGATACCACAACAATTACCTCATTCCCGTCCTTATAAGTATCTGTAATGCGTTTAGCCGCCGCCTTAATGCGCTCTGCATTGGCAACAGAAGTACCACCAAATTTTTGCACAATAAGTCCCATGTAAATTACTCCATGAACCCAAGCAGTTACAAGTTTTTAATGTCATCCATAAATTTAACGCTGATATGGAGTACCGGGGCTCCTTTCACGACGATACCCCATCGCTCCACATCAAAGATTTTGGTTACGGATATCCCGTCCAAGGTTATCCTTACATTGCACTATTTAAGTCAGAACTCTATAAATAGTTATTAAGATTATTAAATGTATTCATGAAAGTCAATATTTTTTAAAGAGAAAAGATATGAAATCGATTTTGTAATTGACAAGATATAAAATTACACTATACTGGCAGTTGAGGCTTGTAAGTCATTTAACCCCTAATAGCAAGTGGAAACATCACCTATTTCTTTTATCATAAATTACCATAGCAAAACGTTATGGATATGAAATTTATAATACTTATATAATGCTGTACAATCGTAAGTATATGGGCATATAACATATCTACCACTACTATGACGAAAAGGAGAATTCTATGAAAGGAAATGCGCAAGTTATTGAAGCACTAAATGAAATACTTGTATCAGAACTAACGTCTATTAATCAATACTTTTTACATGCCAAGATGTGTGATAACTGGGGATATGAGAGCCTATATGATGATAATGAGAAGAGGGCAATACAAGAAATGAAACACGCAGAGGAACTAATAGAGCGCATTTTATTTTTAGAGGGCAGCCCTACGGTCAGCAAACTCGATAAGGTCAACATAGGAAAAGTTGTTAAGGAGCAGGTTGATAATGATTATGCATTAGAAAAAACCGCAATCGATAGGCTTCAAAAAACAATCAAACTTTGCATTGATGTAAACGACGGCGGGTCACGTGAATTACTTGAGCATATACTCGTTCAAGAAGAACAACACGCCAATGATCTGGAAACATATATCCAGCAAATAAAGGATATGGGTATTGAGAATTTCCTGTCTATACAAGTGCACAAAAATGAAAAATCTTAGAGGACATAATGTTTTAACTAAGCCTTGTTTTGACTTGTATCTCATATGAATTGCTTCAAGTCACAGATACTGTCTGCTATTACTCAAAAACAAGTTAGTCTCCTTTAGAGATTGTCTGAAAAGACGCAATGGTGGATTCACTTCGTTTAATCCACACTATCTATGATTGTGTAGTGAGCAGGGTGGATTAAGCGGAGTGAATTCACCAAATGAATAAATTCCAGGCATTAGTATGGGCTTTTCAGACAGTCTCTCATCAAAAAAGAAATTGGGTGTCGTATTTTCACCAGTTTTTACAACCCCCCTTTCATATTCTTTTTGCTTAGGATAAATTTAACACCAACAACTTGGATTCTGTCATCTCTTCCATGGCATACCGGACTCCTTCACGTCCAATACCTGATTCCTTGACACCTCCGTAAGGCATATTATCTGCTCGAAATGATGGTGCATCGTTAACAATCAAACCACCTACTTCCAATTGCTCATAGGCATAAAAAATATGACGTATATTATTCGTAAAAATGCTTGCCTGTAATCCATAGGCAGAGTTATTGAGCTGCCGTATTGCTTCCTCAAATATATCATGCCTTGAAACTGTTACTGCTGGCGCAAACAACTCGTTGGTATTGACCTTCATCCGGGGAGTAGTATTGGTAATTACAGTTGATTCATAAAATGCACCTGCACGTTTCCCTCCGCATGCCAGTGATGCACCCTGCATTACCGCTTCCTGAACCCAGGACTCTATCTTTTGAGCGGCTTGTTCATCAATCATTGGTCCAAGTTTTGTTTCTTCATCCATGGGGTTACCCATTTTTAGTGTTTTCACATCATCAATAAAGCTTGACATGAAATCATCGTATATTTTCTTATTGATAAATAGTCTCTGGAGAGATATACAGATTTGCCCGCTAAACGAAAAAGCGCTGGTAATACACCGTTTCACGGCATAATCCAGGTTGTCACCTGTATCAATAATCGCACCGGCATTTCCACCTAATTCCAAAGTTACCCTTTTCTTGCCGGCAATCTGCTTCAGCCACCAACCCACTCCTGCGCTGCCGGTAAAAGTAAGCATTTTTATTCGCTCATCTGCGACCATCCGCTCGGCCAGATTTGCAGTACAAGGAAATACGCTAAAACCTCCATCAGGCCAACCGGATTCGGTAATAATTTCACCAAGGAGCAGCGCAGTTAAAGGGGTCTTCGAGGATGGTTTTATAATAATAGGGTTCCCCGCTGCGATAGCAGGTGCCACCTTGTGGACTACCAGATTCAGTGGGAAATTAAAGGGCGAAATGCCTAAAATAGGGCCAAGAGGAAACCGTTTATGAACGGCCGTTCTGTTTCTGGATCTTTCTGAAATATCTAAGGGGACATATTCCCCTAACATCCTCTTTGATTCTTCCGCTGCAAGCTGAAATATTCCGGCAGCCCGTTCAACTTCACTACGGGAATCAACAATGGGTTTACCAGCCTCCATTGTAATCATCCGTGCAATCTCTTCACTCCTCTTATAGATATCATCCCGAATGTTATTTAGAATTTCAGCCCTTCTATAACTAGCTAATTTTTTTGTCTCCTCAAAAGCCCGAACAGACGCCTGAATAGCATCATCTGCATCCTTTTCCCCTGCAAGAGATGTAACCCCTACAACTTCGTTATTATATGGACTCCTTACCTCAAGGGTACTGTTACTTTCCCTCCATTCGTTACCGATAAGATATTTATATTTCATCTGCAGCATTACTCCTACTATTATTTGTGAATAACATTAAATTCAGTCATTTATACAGAAATTTATTTCAGTATACCATACAATCACTAATAATAAGAGAGCAATATTTCTATGGCTTTTTGCTGTATTTTGACGTATCCGTATATTTCCTGTTTTCTATTGATAAATCAAGGCTTTCCAGGTATTATTCTTTTGATTTGTTCTTATGAAATAGGCTATGTTTTGCTGTATAGGTACGGCAAAAGTACGACATAGGACATAAGAATAATGCCCCCCCGGTGGTATTTTTTCGGGGATGCAGCATATATATATTAAGTGTCTTTCTGGATGCGTTATAATTTTTGAAAGTCGTTATGGGGAGTGAAAACGGTTGTGTGTAACGGTCATGTAACAGGACAGATACCAAATCAAAGAAAAGGTGGCACCGGAACAAATAGAGTTGAAAATCGTTCTTTGTATTGGTAGTATGCGATTAAAATAATCCTATAGCTGGTTACGGCAGCTTTGGAAAGAAGATCATAGATGGGTGTAAACCCATTATAAAGGCCGATTGTGGAGGCCGTAACCCTCTGCAATTGGCCTTTTGTGTTTTAAAAGGGGTAAGATATAAGGAAAGGGATATGCAAAGCAAAAAGATATCAAAGACAAGGAAAGAAAAAAAGGTCAGTGAGATGACCGTTAGAGAGCTTAAAAAGCTTATCAAAGACACTGTTTTAGAGGCTATTGACCCTGATTACGGGCTTGAGTTAAGACCGGAGGTTGTATCTGAGTTAAAAGAATCTTTAAAGAGGAAAGAAAAGGGAACCCCTTTAGAGACAGTGGTAAAGGAATTAGGACTTGAATAAATATAGCGTAATCATTTTACCAAAAGCCATTGATGGACTCTCAAGGATTGATAAGCCTATTGCAAAGAGGATTACAGATAAACTGGCCTGGTTTTCTGAAAATATAGAATTGGTGGAACTCCTGCCACTTCATAGTAAGCTTTCAGGGCTTTACAAGTTAAAGGTTGGGGCTTACCGGGTTATTTATGAACTGGATCAATCTGAAAAGGTTGTCATTGTCCATAAGATAGGACACAGGCGTGATATTTACAAGTAAAGGGTTTTATTTTAAAGCCTTGATAAACGCAATAGGACGGGCGTACGCTTGCTCAGACTGATACGGACGTGCCTTTCCCCATTAGGTAATAAGAAGCTTTTAACCTATCTGTAACTTAAGAAAAGGAGGGATAGTATGAAAAGGCTGCTGTTTGTACTGTTTTTTATAATCTGTATTAGTCCTAATCTTAGTTATGCCTTTACTTTTTATGATATCTCAGGGACATGGAAAGGCTATGTTAGTACAGGTGAAGAATATGCCAAAGTTACTGTGGAAATGGAGCAATACGAGGATGGCACTATTGTGGGTAAATGGAAAAATTCCGCTGGTGGGCGTGGTTCTTTGGGGGGAAGGCTTAAAGGGCGCTATTTAAAATTCAAATTAAACAACAAAAGCGGTTGTTCTGGTACTTACTCAGGCGAAGGGCGCTTATCAAAAGATGGAACACAAATAAGATATACAGTTTCCGGTTCAGATTGTACAGGGAGTGTAAGCGGTAATGGGAAATTGTATTACAGAGATTAAACAACATAGGCATCCAAATTAAAACTAAATTTCAGTATTTGAATTAACCTTAAAGGGGATAGCTTAGGCCAAGCGAAAAGCCGTGACCTTGACGGCCTGCCCCTTTATTTCCTTTCAAGGTGTTACTAAAAGGGGGTAATGATGGCAACAGAAGAAAAGAATGAGATTTACAGAAATGCCTTTAAGTGTATATTTGAAAGTGGTGAGATAGATAAAAACATCTTTAGTAGTTTTCAATCATATGAGGAACAATGGGGCTTTCTTAAAAATCAACCACTTAGGCAGATCATTACACAGGAAGAAAGAGAGTTATTACCCTCCCTAACTCTAGATGAAATTGCACATTTAAAAAAAAAGCAAGACGAAAAAGGAAGGATCCTACAAATTGAAGATGTCCTTAAAGAAGAAGCAAAATTCCAGAGAATAGTACAGTACACAATTGATGAAAAAAGTAAACTAAATAAAGTATTTGAAAACTTAAGTAAGGCTATAGAAGAAGAAAAGAACATAATAAGGCAAATTAAAGCTTTAAAAAGAAAGCAAGCTACAGCAATTATTGGTAAAGACCATGACTTAATAAGCGGGATAGTAACTTATCTCTGGCTAACACACCCTTATAATAGCAATAACCCTCCATTTTGGCTTTTAATTGATACTCCAATAAGGCAATACTTTCGTAATATCGTAGAGAAATACATGCAAAAAGGATTTGGCTTTGTATATACATCTTGCAATGGTTATGGTGAAGAGAAAGAAAAAGAAGCCTTATCTCTAATTCAAGATGAACTAACCAAACTAAAGAGAATGGCATTTATTAGAAATATAAGCGTTAATCCTTTAAACATGTTAGTAGGAATGGTAAAAGACGGCTTCATACAAGAAGAAGCTTTTATTATCAGTACAGATAATTTACCAGGGGATTTGAAAGATCAATTTG
The DNA here is from genome assembly GCA_964589115.1 of uncultured candidatus Brocadiaceae bacterium. Classification (GTDB taxonomy): domain Bacteria; phylum Planctomycetota; class Brocadiia; order Brocadiales; family Brocadiaceae; genus JBDIVL01. Next base: position 8,705 of record CAZPUD010000092.1, read on the forward strand.
AAATCATAGAGCTTGAACCGGAGAAGCCGGGCGTATCAGTAGAAACACCGAGGAAACAAGAAGTTGAAGAGCTTTTTTACGATGATGCAAAAGCAATTCTTTTTGATAAAACAGGTAGGCATCTTAATATAACACAGACTGAACAAGTGGTTTTTGACTTTTTGAAAAAAGGGGAGCAATCCATACAAAATATAATTGATAAGGTTTCAGATTATACCGGTGGTAGCTGGAGAAGAAGCGATTTTGACCCTTTAAAATCTGAATTTAACAAAAAGTACAGGGTTGGACTTGGCATAAAAGAAGATTTGATTAAAAACAAAGAAAAAGGAACGGGAATTTACTACCTATCTAAAAAGATAAAAGACAAAAAATTCAAAAAGTAAGATTCTTGGTAAGATATCGGTAAGATTAATTTACCTTACTAAGAATCTATAAAATATCAATAAAATCAAGGGAATTGAGCCTATGTAAAAAGTAAGATTGAAAGTAAGATTTTTTTATTTGTATAAATGAAGCCGTGATAACTGATATGTGTCAGTCACGGCTTTTTTTATTTCGATAAAAGGGGGTTATATGGACGGGGTAAAATTCTTCAATTTTGCAATTCCGATTGAGACCTACAAGCGGCTCAAGATTCGTTCAAACAGGACAGGGAAACCCATTTCTGAAATGCTACGCCAGGGAATTGATCTAATTTTAAATGAGCGAAAAAAGGAGCCATGAGCCATGGAAAAAACGCACAAATTACTTAGGAAACTTCTGGCCACATACAGAGAGGAACTTGTAAAAAAGCCATGTAAGCAGGTTACGGAAATAGTAGATTGCATAACGGTTATTCTGGAGTCTTTGCAAAAATGAAAATTTTTGACTCTGCTTTGAAATATCTTGAACAAGGGTTTTCGATAATCCCAGTAAGTCCGACCGATAAACGGCCTTTGGTTAAATGGAGTGAGTTTCAAGAGAGAATACCTTCCAAAGAGGAAGTAACAGAAATGTTTCAGAAATATCCCAAAGCCATGTGCGGTCTGATCACTGGCAAAGTTAGCGGTATATGTGTAATCGATTGTGACTCCCCAGAAGCATGTCAAAAGATTGATTCTATGCTTCCCGAAACATTTGAGACGCCAATTGCCATATCTCCCCGGTGTGGACGCCATTATTATTTTCATGCAAAAGAAGACATGCAAACACAAACGTCAGTATTTCGTCACGTAGATATTAGAGCTGAAGGCGGTGTAATTGTGGCTCCCCCCTCTATCAATTCACAAGGCAAGCAATATCGCTGGTTAAATGATCTCGAATTAACAAAAGACGTATTGCAGCCTATGCCCCCGGCGCTGGCGTCTCTATTGTGCGACCTCAAGGGAGCACCATTAAATAAAATAAATAATATATATAAAAATAATAAATATATAGAGGATACCCAAAATCGTAACAGGATCGTAACAGGTTGCGAAAAACTTTTTGAACATGGTAGGCGAGATAATGACCTTTTTCACTTAGCGCTTACATTACGCAGAGGCGGTGAATCTCCTGAATATATTTTGCAAGTATTGAGAAATGCTGCACTTACATGGGGTGAAGAAAACGAGATTACATGGCTTTCCGAAAAAATTGAGTCTGCTTTTAAGCATGAAGAACAAAAAATTGAGGACATTTCCAAGGCCTTGGATGAATGGATTCTGTTACAACACGGTTACTTTTCTGTTACGTCCTGTTACGCCGAGTTACGTTGCGTTACGCCGCAACAAAAGACCGCTCTTAGGGCTGCAATACTTCGAAGATGTGAAAAAGGTATTTTGGAAAAGCATCGTGAGAAAAGCGGTGTATATCGTAGGGTTGACACCTCTGTGGAAATAATAAACTTTTTAGATACTTCTGGAAATGACCTTGATTTGAAATTCCCACTAGGGATTGAATCGTATTACAGACCAATGCCTAAGAATATCATCGTAGTTGCTGGATGCCCTGATAGCGGTAAAACGGCGTTGCTTTTAAACTTTGTTGCCTTAAACATGGAGCAATACGAAATTTTTTATTTTTCAAGTGAAATGGGTGCAATGGAGCTGAGAGACAGACTATCTAATTTTGATATCCCCCTCGATAAATGGAAATGTAAGTTTATCGAGAGATCATCTAATTTTACTGACGTCATCCGGCCTGATGCAATTAACGTCATTGATTACATGGAATTATGCACAGACACGTTTCGCATAGGTGAATATCTTAGGGCAATTCACGACAAACTAAAAACGGGTGTTGCTCTTATATCGTTGCAAAAGCCTTTTGGCCGTGATCTAGGCCGGGGTGCCGAGTTTTCCTTAGAAAAACCAAGGTTATACGTCTCTATGGAAGGGAACAGAATGAAGATTATCAAATGCAAAAATTGGCGTGATTCCCAAAAGAACCCAAATGGCTTAACTATCGATTATAACCTTATAGCCGGGTGTAAATTCTTACCGGTATCTGGCTGGAAAAGATCGGATTAAAATTTTTTAGGGGTACAAAGAAAATGGAACAAAAAGACATAGTGTTAGGTGAGATCGTTAAAAACGAAACCGACAAAATTGTTATAAGCATGAAAGAATACAAAGGCCGTAAATATATTGATATGCGAACATATTTTCGGGGGGACGATGGGAATTATTTACCAACAAAGAAGGGCGTCACGATAGCGCCAAAGTTTATTGATGCATTCGTAAAAATTCTTTTAAAGGCAAAACAGCACGAAGGGAAAAGCGTTTAATTCATACACTTTATTTGAGGTGAAATTATGGCAGAGCTAAAAATGGTAGAAATTGTCAACGGTCTCTTAGACATGGATCAGGCTGCAAGTTATTTGGGAATCAAAAAGGATACCCTGTACAGCATGGTAATGCGCAAGAAAATAACCTACGTTAAGGTTGGAAAGTTGAATAAATTCAGACTTCAAGACCTGGAAGCATTCATTGATCGCAATAGAACGGAGGCTGTCTAATGGCAGAAACAAGAAAGATCGGCGACATTCTTAGGTTGGAAGTCTGGCCGAAGTTGTCAAAAAAGCGAGATGAATGGCAGGAAGATTTTAGGCAATTTGAGGCTGAACAAGCAAAGTTATTCGATGAGCTATGCAAAGAAAAGGGTATTTTAAAGGTATAAAAACAAATACAAAGTGTTTTAACGACCTTACCCACGTTAAGGCAATTCGGGATGTTAAAAAATGCAGTAAACCCTATCATTTTGGACATTACTTTTGATTTTACGAGGTGGATATAATGACAATTTTAAGAGAAAAGCGTTTAAAAATTGCAAATGCGTTAAATGAGATGAAAAGACAGGGCAAAAGACCAAGCATGCTTAAGGCGGTTAGGGAAAAATGCAAAAGCTGCATGTGCGATTATGTTGATGGTAGGTTAGATTGTGAAATTGAAGATTGTAGTCTTTATTTTTGGATGCCTTACGGCAAGGTAAAAAGAAAGAAAAATGAACTGTCTAAAATCTCCAGTTAGTCGCATGGGCGGGAAATACTATCTTACGGATTGGTTAATCCAAAAGATACCAAGGCATACACTTTATTGTGAGGTCTTTGCCGGGGCAGCCCATTTGTTATTTAACAAACCAGAAAGTCAGGTTGAGGTTATAAATGATATTGACGGCCATTTGATAAACTTTTTCCATGTCCTACAACATCCCAGGAAGCGGAAATATCTTATTCGTTTGCTCAATGGGATGTTGTATTCACGTCAGATATGGTCTATTCTGAGGCAACGATGGAAGGCCGGAGATATCCCGTCCGGTAGAACGGAGCGGGCAGCGCAATGGTACTATTTGAATAGAGTTACTTATTGTGCTGATATGAAAAAGGGTGGCTTTGCTATTCCTTCTACCACAGGCCGTAACCCTGTCCAGAGTTTCCGTAATGCTATCAATGACCTTGATATCGTAGCTGATCGGTTAAAGAATGTCTGTGTAGAAAACCTGGATTACCCGGAATGTGTCAAACGTTATGATTCTAAAGATACTCTATTTTATTGTGACCCGCCATACTATGGCAGCGAACATTATTACGATAGGGGAAATTTTGCGTACGATGACCACCGTACCCTTTCAAACCTCTTGCACGTGGTAATGGGCAGGGCGATGGTCTCACATTACCGGAATGACCTATACGATGAATTGTATCGGGACTGGCAGAGGTATGAGTATCAATCGTTTAAAGGAAGCCATAAGTCAGATGGTGAAGCAAAACCAAAGATTACGGAAATTCTGTATTGCAATTTTGAACCAGAAATTAGAACACGCAGTTTATTTGAGGGGGTATAATATGAGATTCCCATTTGCCGATATGTTTGAGTTAATTTTTATCTTTGAGTGTTTTAGATTTATATGTTGGTGCATCTGGGCAGGTTTTTAATATCAAAAAGTATCTTAAACATGTAAAAGAGGTCTTTAAAATGTCTGAAAGTGTGAGAAAAAATACAACATCAAAAACAAACGAATGCGGCCGGGGGCATAGCAAAGGTATTTGTATAACAAAATTGGTGCGTCTGCGTCTCAAAGGCTTAAGCTATATGGAAATAGCAAAAATAGTTGGCTGTGCAAAACCGACAGTTTATAGCAGGTTGAAAAGGATTGAAAAAATACACGGTGTTAAACTAAAGGAACTATCGGAAATCGGAAGAAAACCACAAGAAAAACCTTAAAAAAA
>CAZPUD010000093.1:0-13312 GCA_964589115.1 uncultured candidatus Brocadiaceae bacterium
ATTAACCACTTGTCCTCTAATGCCCACATGTGAAAGGGCAATACGCATCCGCATCGCAGACAATCGGCCTGGGGGCCCATCATGCAGGGTTTTTTTATTTCACCATGCGGGTCAAGGCAAAATGAAACCTCTTTGAATATACAATTTCTCGTGACTTCTTTACACTTATCAGATTTCATCAATTTAAGGACAACACTGGGAACACCGATAAAATCACCGTACTTTTCTTCCTTCAGTGAGAGTAATTTATCCAGTATTTCGTCACGCAGTTTCCACCCTGGCCAGAGATCGTCATTCTTTAAGCCTTTTACAGGGGTGTACATCTGGAATAAACATCCTTTAATACCCGTATCTTTCCATTCTTCAAGGAAATAGTCGATGTCCTGATAATTCATTTTGTTGACTACCATCGACACAATGATCTTTAACTCCGGTCTTTGAACATGTTTTTTTATTTTCTCATAACATCCTTTTCCCCGAATGGCATCGTGTATATCCTTTGTGCCGTCAACTGATATGTAGAAATTTACGTCTGGCCAATCAGGAAGCTCAATCGTGCCATTGGTGGCGATTAAGTTTGATTTAAAATATTTCATTCCGCGTTCTATTAATCCCTTCCTGAGCAGCGGTTCACCACCGATCCATGAACATTGATAAAACGGAAAGTTTATATTTTTTAGGCTTTCCAGTTTCTCTATCCACTCATCATCGCTCAATTCCGGTCTTTGCTCATAGTCATGAGCATAAAAGTAGCAGTGTTTGCAGCGCAGGTTACAACGGTTGGTAATGTCAATAGCCCCGATGGTGCCCTTGGGTTTGCCAAAGAGGTCGAATTTGCTTAAATCATACAATTTGAAGAGGAACTTTGTTCTTTGTTTTCCGATCTTTTGACAGGAATAGTCAAATAGCCTGTCCCTGAATGTTCTCTCCGGACCGATTTGCTTGTTTTCCACTGTGTTAATCATTTTACATCAGAAAAATCAATGTTATATTTTCTCGAATCATTTCTCATCTTTGCGATAATTGTTGTATCTGCTTCGGGATCAACTTTATCAATTTGAAAAGTACCAACTACACCTTGCCGTTCCTTATATTTTACACCAAACTCGGTTTTCTGTGGCAATATGTTGTTTGTTCCCTGTACCAGGATAATTTGAATATCTTCCGGCGTTTCAACCTCCCCGGCCGGAACAGATACTACGACCTTGAAGGTTGTGGATTCTGCAATTTCTCTTATATCCTCCGGAGTGAGCGTTTTATCTTTTAAGGCCACCATAGCTGACGTAACAGCGGCATTAATATACTTGCTCATAACAAGTCCTCCTTCCCCGTTAGGATACTCCCCAAAACAGGCCTTTTTCACGATAGGGCTGTCAAAGACTTCTTTCCCCTTGTATTTTGATCCATATTCACTTGCCTCTTTGATTTGTTCCTGTGTTAGTTGTGTATCGAATGCTTCTGACAGCACCGGCATTCCCAGAGTGATTATACAAATAAGGCTTATGTAACATGTAATAAATCTCATAGCTTTTCCTCCTGATGATAGTACCTTCCAAAAATAATTTTGGCATTTTTGACAAAAATTTACGAATTACGATTTTTTAAATCCCAAATCGTAATTCGTAAATCTAAAATCGTAAATCCCATTTAGTTACTCTTCCGGCGCGTTCGAGCTAGGGTATATTATACTTCGCATAATTTAAGTTCTTTACCTGTAATATCGCTAATTTTCTTGCCAAGGTTTTTCATTTCCCTGAGGCCAGCCCGGCTTGAGGATTCACCCACTTCATCTACCAATACCTTTTTCCCATCAGTAAGGTGCAGCAGCACTACGTATCTTATATAATTGTCTGGTACCGAATCTATTGATTCCTTTACGACTTCCACTTTTTTTATTTTAGAGAAAGGGAAGCTCTCTTCGTTATCAAAAAAAAGCGTCCTCCTGACTTTTGTTGTTACGTGTTCTGCCTTACCATCGATAGTAATAGTCTTGAAAAAGGAACTCAATACGATCTTATTTGTTACTTTCTTTTTTAATACCATATGGCTTAGTACCCCCTTTTTCAATATTTACGTGTACGGGTGGATGGTTAACAATATCTATAAAATGGTTGGTTCAATCTTGCAGATTGAACCATGCGTTTAGCATTGGCCTGTACGTCTCTTAGGGGCAAGTACCAAGTGGCAAGGGTCAAGGAAAAAAGACCTGAAAGCCATGATCCATGACCCTTGACCCTTGCCACTTGACCCTGCTGGCATACGAGACATGCTAAACGTTTCGGTTCAATCGTGGACGATTGAACCAACTCTGAAACTTTGAATTTCCTTAACATAAATGTAGTTAAGATAATATACTGGAGATAAAAAATCAACTTAAATGTCAGGAACTGTGATCCGTGGCCAGTGATCCATAATCCGTGACCCGTGGCCCGAAAAAAAACGGAAACCGGGAAACGGAAACTGGGAACCGTATTTGAAGTCTGGAGTATCAGTTGCGGCTATGCCGTGCCAGGTATAAAAAATAAGCTCCCCGTCCTGGTAAGTAAGAACAGGGAGCTTGCTTTGTTAAAATGAATTTCCCTCAGGGAGGTTTTGCAACTATTATTAGTTAGACTTAATGTCTATCTTGGCATTTTCCCTTAACTGCGGTATCAGGGCATTCAGCCTTTCAGACAGTATATCCATCTTAACATTCTGCTTTATATCAAAGAAATTAACGTCAGATCCTTTTTTAATCTCTGTAACTTTTATGATATGGTAGCCAAAGTCTGTCTTTATAGGATCGCTTACCTGGTCAGGCTTCATCGCAAATGCGGCTGCAGCAAATGGTTCGACCATCTGTCCTTTTCTTTTAAAGAATCCTAAATCTCCCCCTTTTTTTGCGGAAGGGCAATCAGAATATTCCTCAGCGACCTTTGCGAAGTCTTTGCCCTTATCTACCTCTGCCTTTGCCTTTTTGATCTTTTCCATTGCCTGCGCCAATTCTTTTTCTGTTTCCATTTCCCGCGTATCTACAAGTATATGACTTGCCTTTACCTCGGTGCCGTCATAGACAGCCTTATTTTGCTCAAAATATGACTTTATCTTCTTGTCATCGAGGTCTTTCCCGAGATGTCTTTCCAAAGAAAGTGATATAACAATATCCCTTTTTAAATCATCGATACTTCCTCCATGGCTCTCTAACACCTCTTCTAATGTTTTGCCTTCCAGACCCGGGTTTGATTTGACATCTTCCCGTACCTTATTCAATTCTGCATCAATATCTGCCTGGCTAACCTCAATCTTGTTATTTTTGATAAATTGCATAATAAGCTTTTGGGTAACCAGTCCATCAATGATCTGCTTTTTAACTGCAGGAATTTGTTCTTTAGGAACCTGGTTCGCAAATCTATTGAGTATTTTATCAACTTCTTTTTGTGTAATATTTTCATCATTTACTGTTGCTAAAATTTTATTTGAGGCGTTTTCCTCCTGAGAAGGAGCTGCTTCTTTCTGTTTTGGCATGGCAAAAGTATTTAAAGAAACACATAATATACCACTTAATACAATCCCTGCCGGCTTAAAAAAACGTTTTAACATCGGCTTCTCCTATATAAAAAAGTAAAAGAAACAGTAACAGTTCACCGCGGAGGGCGCAGAGAAAATAAAGCAGTAAATAAAAAAGTAAGCAGTAATCAGCCTGCATACTGCCTGCTGCTTACTGCCTACTTTGTTTAGTGTCTGCATAGTCTCCACATTCTCTGCGGTGATCTGAGCTGTTACAAAAATAATATTATAGCAATGATAATATATCTTACTTAATAATGCCACTTCTTTTTCAAAACAACGAATACCGCCTGGAGTAAACCAAAACGTACAGGCCAATGCTAAACGCATGGTTCAATCTACAAGATTGAACCAACCATAGTTGCTGCCAAAGGCAGCCTAACTTAATGTTTAGGAATTTCAAAGTTTTTCATTATGCCCTTAACACACCCCTAACCCCTCTCAAGAGGGGAATTAGAGAAGTCCCCTCTCGGGAGGGGATTTAGGGGTGGGTAAAAAATGAAAGCCGTTGGGTTTTTGTCTTTTAAAAACCCAACCTAATTTAATGGATTAAACTAAGGTTTGTTTATGTACACCAGCATATCGGTAACCCCCAGTCTGATCATCATTACTGCGATAGCCGCCAGCAGTAAAGAGGCAACCTTGGCAAAGGCCTTGGAGCCGCCGTCGCCCATCAACCGGTATATAAAGTCTGCATTCAGGAATACAATCCATACAATGAAAAGATTTACCACTAAAGAAGCAAGAGTTGGAATGTAGCCGTAGGTGTCTACAGCAACAATACTCGTAGTTAAAACGGCCGGTCCTACTACAAGCGGGATACCTAAAGGGACGATCCCTATCGTTGAAGTTATTGTCCTTCTTTCTCTCTCTGCAAAGAGCAGGTCATGTATTGCAAAGATAAGCAGCAAGAGTCCGCCGGCCAATTTAAAATCATATATCTCAATCCTTAAGACAGAAAAGACAAATTTGCCGATAGCTATAAAACCGATGCTGATGGAGAGTGCAGTAATAACCGATTGGTTGATGATTTTTGTCTTTAGTGGTTTTTCTATGCCTTCCATTAACGAAATAAAGATAGGTAATATAGCCACAACATCAATGGCAACAAAGATCGGTATAAAGGCAAGAAGAAAATCGTGCAGGTGCTTAAGCTGGAACATCTGTAATATTTCCATATATCTAACCCGAATAAATCGGAAGAGTAACTAAATGGGATTTAAGATTTTAGATTTACGATTTGGGATCAGGAACCACAGATGACACAGATTTCACAGATAGAAAATCCTTTCTGTCATCTGTGCCATCTGTGAAATCTGTGGTTTCAAGTTTTTATTGGAATTTGGGATTTAAAAAATCGTAAATCTAAAATCGTAATTCGTAAATTTTTGCCGAAAATGTAAAAAAATAAGTTATAAGATACTAAGCCTTTTCGCAGACTGCGCTGTGAAAAGGAAATTCGAAATACTAAGCACGAAATACGAAACAAATTCTAAAATACAAAATCTCAATGACAAAAACCTCGTTTCGAACATTTGAAAATTAAGATTTAGGATTTGTTTCGTATTTAAACACTTCGGCATATCGACAAAATTTTGTCGATATTGAGTCGCTAAGCGCCTATAATAGCTCGGTGAGTTTATGTTTGTTTATCTTGTTATAGAGACTGGCGCGGGATATCTGAAGTATTTTGGCTGCTTTTTCTTTATCTGAGCCTGCCAGATCCATCGTATTAATGATCACCTGACGCTCGAATTGGTCTATTAAAACATGAAGCGGTTTTCCCGATGTGTCTTGCATAAAACCAACCCTTTCCTGATACAGGGGAATATCGGCAGGTTCGATTATCTTCCCCTTGCAAAGGATTACCGCACGTTCAATGACATTTTCTAATTCCCTGATATTTCCAGGCCAGGAATATGACATAAGTTTGCTGAGTGTTTCACGGGAAATACCTTCTACGGTCTTTCTGTTCTTCTCATTGTGGATGGAAAGAAAATGTGAAATGAGCAGCGGGATATCATCTATCCGCTCCCGTAAGGGCGGAAGGAAAATGCGGATTACATTGAGTCTGTAAAAAAGATCCCTTCTGAAGGAACCTTTTTCAACGCGGTCTTCAAGGTCTGCGTTTGTTGCTGCTATAATCCGTACATCTACTTTTACCGGCTTGTCGCTCCCTACAGTCTCAAATTCGCTGTCCTGCAAGACACGAAGCAACTTTGCCTGTATTGTCATCGAGATATTGCCGATTTCATCCAGGAATATCGTGCCGCGGTCGGCTGTTCTGAAACGCCCGATTCTGTCCTTTGTTGCACCGGTAAAAGCCCCTTTTTCATGGCCAAAAAGTTCGCTCTCCAGAAGCGTTTCTGCCAGTGCCGCGCAGTCAACCTTTACAAACGGACAATCTTTACGGTTACTATTGTAATGTATAGCCCTCGCTACTAATTCCTTTCCAGTGCCTGTTTCTCCCTGAATCAGGATATTAGCCTCCGTGTTCGATACATTGGATATAATCTCATAGATTTTTCTCATCTTCATACTTTCGCCGATGATATTGCCAAACGTATATTTCTCTGCAAGTTCTGAACGCAGCCGGTCTACTTCGCCCTCAAGGCGCTGCAGCTGCAATATTTTTTCAATAATAATGACGAGCTCGTCGCGTTTGAAAGGCTTTGTAATATAATCAGAGGCGCCGAGTTTCATGGCCTCTACGGCATTACTAACGGTACCGTAGCTGGTCATTACAATCACGGCTATGAGCGGATATAGTTGTTTGGCTTTTTTTAAAACCTCTATACCGTCAACATCGGGCATGACTAAATCGGTGAGAATGATGGAATAACTATCGTTTGTCGACAACTTTTCGATGGCTTCTTTACCGCTTGTAACGACATCCGATGTGTATCCCTTGCTTTTCAGGAGTTCCTTACACATCTCTCCCATTACAAGGTCATCATCTACAATTAAAATCTTTTTCAAATCCTCTTTCTCTCAATAAATAAGACAGTAGATAGTGCTGCAAAAAGGAAATACGAAATACTAAGCACGAAATACGAAGCAAATCCAAATGACCAAAATTCAATGAAACCACAGATTTCACAGATGGCACAGATATAAAATAGTAAATCCGAAATACTAAGCACGAGATACGAAACAAATTCGAAAATACAAAATCTCAATGACAAAAACCTCGCTTCGAACATTTGAAAATTAAGATTTTGGATTTGTTTCGGATTTTGACATTCGTATTTCGATATTCGTCCTGTGATTCCTGTATGTTTTGGTCATTCAAACATTAGAATTTAGGATTTGTTTCGTATTTCGATATTCGAATTTAGAATTTAAACGCTTCGACATATCGACAAAATTTGTCAGTATTTAGGTGCTAAGCGCCTATAAAGTTTTTAGGAAACCGGCAGTGATATAATAAATATAGTGCCGCCACCTGCCCTGTTTTTTAGCAATATCTTGCCGTTGTGGGCAGAGATAATATTATGGCAAATTGATAATCCGAGGCCGGTACCTTTCCCTGGTTCCTTCGTCGTAAAAAAGGGTACGAATATTTGTTTTTGATTTTCGCTTGGTATCCCGACTCCATTATCCTCAAAAATGATTTCAACGGATTTTGGTTCTGTATTTAATCTGGTTTCAATAAATATATCTCCTCCTTCAGGCAGGGCATCTACAGCATTATTAATGAGATTCAAAATTACCTGTTGAATTTGGTTTTCATCTGCCAGTAGAGGTGGTATCTTGTTATTGAATTTTTTATGTAATTTTATTTTATGGATGATAAGCCGGTGTTCAACGAGCAGCAGGGTATTATTTATTAATTGATGGATGTTGCATAATGCTTTTTCACAATTGGATTTTCTTGAAAAATCCAATAAATTCCGAATGGTCTTCTGGCACCTGGTAATCTGTTCTGAAATGGTTTTAATACGTCCCAGCAGCTTTTCATCATGAATGTCTTCTTCTAATAATTCACAATACCCGGAGATTGTTGTAAGCGGCGTGTCTAGTTCATGAGCAATACTTGAGGCAAGAAGCCCTATGGAGGCCATCTTTTCAGCCTGCAAGAGTTGATTCTGTAAAGACTTTAGCTCTTCATAGGCATGCCGGAGTTCACGTATTCGTTTTCCTAGTTCTAGCCTTTGTTGTTCCCGTTCCTCTTCCAGTAATTTTCTTTCGGTAATATCCCGGAAAATTTCTACCGCATATTCAACCCTGCCTTCTTTGTCCGCAATAGGGAATACAAAGTGCTCCATACAATACTTCTTCCCATCGGCACCTGTTTCCCATTTAATTGTCTGCTGCGGCCTTCCGGTAACAAAAACCTTTCCTGTTGCACAGTTTTCGCAAGGGGAATTCTTTTCCCACAACTGTGCATAACATTTATTCCCTAATAGTTGCTGCCTTTTTTTCCCCGATATTTTACTCGCAGCCTCATTTACAAATATAACTTGAAAGTCTTTGTTTACAATATTAATACAGTCATGAATGCCGTCGATGGCCGTTTGTAGAAATTTCTCAGATACTTCCATTACATCTCCTTTGTAGTTATTCTCCGGTATGTAGTGTATCACTGTGCTCAAATTTCTTCTCACTACTATAGCATAAGCCTTGATGCTATCGCAATATAGAAATTTCACACAGCGATTTTTCTTGCTAATAGTCCCGGATTAGGTAATAATTTTTATCTGTTATTCACACGCCTGTCTGAGACCCGTGTGGTCACCCCATTTGCATAGATATAAAGTATTTAAGAAAGGTCTTTTCCCCAATCATTTATGATAAAGAATAGCCTTTGGAAAAGGATGGCATTCGGATACATTATCGTTGCGCTGTTTATGTTGTCAGTGAGTTTTTATCTGATTTTTCGTTTAAACCGTCTCAATTCAGATTCAACATCAATACTGATGACTGATATTCCATCCATGAAAAATGGAGAAAAATTGCTAGTTATCCTTCTTGAACAGGTAAAAAACGAAAAAAAATATCTGATAACCAATGACAGCGCTTTTTTAGACCTCTTTCATGATAAGAAAGGAGAATTTTTAAGTTGTCTTAAATCCATAGAGGAGACAACAACAAGACAAGAAGAAAAAACATTTGCAAACCAGATAAAAAATTTTTACGATATTTATCTTGCAATGTCTTCTAAAAACTTCATATTGGCAAATTATAATAATATCACATCCACAGACCCCAACCATGAAAAAGAGAAGAAAAAAACGATCGATCAGCTCACCGGGTCTATAAACGCCCTTATTCATGAACAAGAGATTGCATTAATCAGGAAAATCGAACTGTTTCAAATGACAGTGCATAAATCTACTAAAATATCACTTGCCGTTATTATGGTTGCGATCTTATTCGGGGCAATTTTCTCTTATTTCTTTATCCGGAGTATATGTACTCCTGTAAAGATATTAAAGGAAGCGACAGAACGCATTGCGCATGGTAATCTGGACTGCCAAATTAAAATTACCTCCTGTGATGAAATTGGAACCCTGGGAATGGCTTTTAATCAGATGTGCAGTAGGCTTAAAGAATTAGATCAAATGAAATCAGACTTTATTTCCAATATCTCACATAACTTGAAAACTCCCTTAACGGCAATTCGTGAAGCTAATGAACTTATGCTGGATAAGGTTGCCGGCCAAATATCCGAATCACAATTCAAACTCCTTAACATTATTAAGGAGAGCACACTCCGGCTTATTATGATGATTAATGATTTGCTTGATATTTCACGGCTGGAAGCAGGACTGATGAGATATAATTTTCAGTACTCGAGTATTCAGGAGATCATCTCCAGAAGTATCGAAGGGATACGCTTCCTGGCTGAAAATAAAAAGATTAACGTCATGTATGAAAACGGGGTCGTCATCCCTGAAATCCTACTTGACCGCAACAAAATCGCACAGGTAATGGAAAACATCCTGAGCAATGCTGTTAAGTTTACACCATTAGGAGGCGCTATCACTGTAAAAACACAAGAAGTAAAAGCGCCAAACATCTCACTGGATTGTACAAAACAAAATCAGATGAATAATGTAAATTCTTTCGTTCAAGTCAGTATATCGGATACCGGTATTGGAATACCGGATGAATACCACGATAGGATATTTGAAAAATTTGGACAGGTTGATGATAAGGGAAAAGGGGGTATAAAAGGAACCGGACTGGGGCTTTTCATTGCAAAGAAAATTATCATCGATCATGGAGGTAATGTCTGGGTAGAAAATAATCCCGGATATGGAAGCACTTTTCATTTTGTACTGCCTTCTTGTTACAGTATTACCCTGTAAAACTTTCTTTTTGGAAGATACTATTATTAATGGATAACGAACATGAATATTTTGAATATTAAACGAATGCTTTTTCTGTTCCTCTTCATTCCTATGCTTTTCCTGGATGCAGGATGCATCATAACAAATAAGGAACTCGTGAAAAAAAATGAAGAAATTAAGACCATCAAGTTTGAACTCCATCATAAGGAAAAAACAGTCAGTGATCTTTTAGACCGTCTCTCATGGAAAGACCAGGAGATTGGAAAGCTTACCGATAAACTCTATATAGCTACAAAAGAGATTGAAGGACTGAAGGGTGACATCGAAAAACTAAAGAAAACCGACCTGTTAGACCGCCTTGCCATAAAAGATCAGGAGATCGGAAAACTCTCGGATAATCTACACGCTTCAAAAGTAGAAATTCAGAATCTTAAAGGTGACATTGAAAAACTCAGGAAATCCGACCTTCTTGACCGTCTTGCCATAAAGGATAAAGAGATTGGAAAACTTACGGATAAACTTCATATAGCCACATCGGAGATTAAAACCCTTAAAGAAGATATTGGAAAACTTCGGGAAGTGGATATGTTAATGGAAGATAAAAAGAAGGAAGCCGATATCCGCATTAAAGATATAAATACCGTGAGTACACCATCGAGAACTACGGGAACCGATTCCGTAATAGCAGACAAATAACATTCACCAACTATGCCAAACGAATGGATACTTATCATAGATGATGATGTGAATATTCTGGAAGTCCTCCAGATGCGCTTAAAAGCATGGGGCTATCGCGTTACTACTGCAAGAGATAGTAACGAAGTGAAAATTGCGCTATCTACTATTTCCTTTAACCTCGCTATAATTGATTTACGATTATCCGATGAAGACGGTATTGATATTATGGAAGAAATAATGCGTAGTTATCCAAAACTGCCTATTATTATATTAACGGCACACGGGAGTATTGAAAGTGCGGTTGAAGCAATGAGAAAGGGTGCTTATAGCTATATTACCAAGCCGTTCAACAATGAGGACCTGTTGTTTCATATAAAGAAAGCCCTCGAAAAGGAGAGGCTTACCCATGAAATCGAGCATTTGAGAAGTCAACTTAATGAACAGTGTACCTTTAAGCATATTGTCAGTAAAGACAAACGGATGCAAGAAATCCTTGAACAGGTTTCAAAAATTGCCAAAACAGATTGTACTGTTTCTATTTATGGTGAGAGTGGTACTGGTAAAGAGTTAATTGCAAGGGCTATTCATTATAATAGCAATCGTTCAAACGGACCTTTTATTACTACAAATTGTGGCGCAATACCAGAAGGGTTATTGGAGAACGAACTGTTCGGACATATCCGGGGGGCTTACACCGATGCCTATGAATCGAAGGATGGTCTCTTTACACAGGCAGATGGGGGTACTATCTTCCTGGATGAGATCGGTAACACCTCTACATCATTACAAATTAAACTCTTGAGGGTCCTGCAGGAAAGAGAGGTTAGGCCAGTAGGGGGTAAAAAAAATATTAAAGTAAATGTCCGGGTTATTGCTGCTACAAATATAGACCTGCAAAAAGCTGTAAACGAAGGTAAATTCCGTGAAGATTTATTTTACAGAATTCATGTTGTACCAATTTATATCCCTCCTTTACGTGAAAGAAAAGATGATATACCGCTGCTGGCAACATATTTCATGGCGGAATTTTGCAAAATATTCAAGAAAGAGCCACTTGAGTTTTCATCCGCTGCTCTCCAAAGAATGTCACTTTACGACTGGCCTGGTAATGTACGTGAACTAAAGAACAAGGTAGAGCATGCAGTTATTATGGCCAATAAAAATATCATTACACCCGAAAATCTTTTTACCGATATGAGCGTACACAAGAATCCTTTCTATTCTTATAAAGATGCGAAGGAAAGATTTGAACGGGAATATCTGGAAAACCTGTTACGGGTGAGTAACGGAAGTATTACAACTGCCTCAAAAATATCAAATCGCTACAGAGCAGATATTTACAAGCTAATAAAAAAACATAATATAAATCCTGAAAACTATAAAACCGGAAAAGTGTATTAATTTTAATACGGTATGTATGTATTTGCATGCATAAATAACTAATACTAATTGCTTTACTTTAAACATGTTGTGAATATATTCTCTATTTGTTTAACTTGGCTGTATGTTAATTAATACATAAAATAGTAACACACCTTGTATGGAGTATTATAAATTAAAAAACAGCTAGTAGGGATTCTTCGACATAACACCTTATTTCAGCAATACTTACCTGTTTGTTCTGCTTTTGTCTTTAGATATATACTTATCAAAAATGTCCTGGCAAGGTAATTGCTATCTTGCTGCTATATGAGAGCATTACCTTAAATTAGCGCAATCGTTAGTGAAGTCTGTATTTGATGGTATGCTCTATTGTAGCACTTTGATATGGGATTTAGACGTGAGCTCAGTCAAACTCTCAAGTCAATCTGTAAGTTGCGTTGTAAGTATGGTTATGTAGTTATGTTAAGAGTGTTCTTAATGGCTACTTAGGTTTCTGGTTTATAGTATAGGGAGGGGAAGAGAAATGTTAAAGAAGTTTGGATATGGTCTTGCAGTTATGGGTGCATTAATGTTTGGTGTTGGGGCTGTAAATACATCGGTTGTTAGCCCTGTTTTAGCAAGCGAAGATGACGAGGAAAAGGATGAGTCCGGAGAGCTAATGTCAAGTACTGTAAAGACCGCATTCGGTGGTTCCATTACACCAAAAAATGACGAAGGCGATGAGGATGAAGATGAGGGCGAATCCGGAAAGCTGGTATCCAGTCATGACGAAGGTGATGAGGATGAAGATGAGGACGAATCCGGAAAGCTGGTATCCAGTCATGATGAAGGCGATGAGGATGAAGATGAGGACGAATCCGGAAAATTGATATCCAGTCATGACGAAGGCGATGAGGATGAAGATGAGGATGAATCCGGAAAGCTTATATCCAGCCATGACAAAGACGATGAGGATGATGAGGATGAGGACGGGAACGGGGAACTAATTTAAGTGTTGAGGTTCTCATTAAATTTCTGTCTATGCTAATTATTGAAGATAAGATAGTACAATAGCATTAAATATAGCTATTGATAAAAATTAAGGTAAAAAAGGCAACTCAAGTTGAGTTGCCTTTTTTATTTTTACGTGTAGGAATTTCAAAGTTTCAGAGTTGGTTCAATTGTCCACGATTGAACCGAAACGTTTAGCATGTCTCGTATGCCAGTAGGGTCAAGTGGCAAGGGTCAAGGGTCATGGATCGTGGCTTGCAGGTCTTTTTTCCTTGACCCTTGCCTCTTGGTACTTGCCCCTAAGAGACATATAGGCATATGTTAAACGAATGGTTCAATCTGCAAGATTGAACCAACCATAACCGCTGCCAAAGGCTGCCTAACCTGAATGCAATCTTATATTTTAGAGACTCCCGCCG
>CAZPUD010000094.1:0-13271 GCA_964589115.1 uncultured candidatus Brocadiaceae bacterium
GGTCTGGAGCTGCAGCGATACGGAAGCGTCAGAATAGACATTCATCCGTATGCGTTTTTCAGCCATGAGGAGAAGTCCGATCGAGCCCTGACGGTGAGGGGCATATCTCATCTGTCTGTCTGCTGCAAGCATGTATGGGTAATGTGTGTCAGACGGGAAGAGTACACGATCCAGACGATAGTGTTGATACGGTCCGTCCATATATCTGAATGCATGTCCGTGATCATCGAATTCACTTTCAGCAAAGTCTTCAAAATCAGGATACACGGCTTGGATATCTTTCAGGGAAACGCCAATTGATGTCAGATACCTGAGAGCCTGGGGGTACTGTTCAAGTCCGGGGTACTGCGCGAGTTCCTGTTTGGAAATTCTTGGTCTGTGTTCGCCTTGTCCGGGAGGGAGGTTTGAGAAAACTTGTATGCTGGCCGGTGTGTGGTCCGGAGAAGTAGGATCTTTTCGCAGTCCGAATCGTCTGAATAAGCTTTCAATTGCCATAACGGAAAAAGTGAACTTATAGTACGGTCATTATACTCCTAATCCTGTAGAAATTGATAATTGAAATATCGGTACAATAAATATAATTTTATTATGTAGTAAACTGAACAATATAGGAAGTTCCATACCCATGACTGAAGTCACCACGTCGCAATCTACTCAACCGACAGCTCAAATAAAAATGACCGGGAAACAACAAATTTTCACTGCTCTTCTCATCATTATTGGAGTGTACTTTGTGTGGTATTTTTCTCCCGAGGCGACATGCAGACGACAGGCCAAGCTGAACGTCTATAAAAAAGCAGCAGTCGCCGACTTCAATATTGGAGGGACGTACAAAGAAATCCTCGACGGCATGATTGATGAAGAGACGAAGAAGTGCCTGGAGGAGAGATAGGTAAGTGCATTTGATATAATATCTTGCTATGACAACGCAAGAAACCTTTCCGATCACGAAATATGAGCGGCAAGCAGCAACAAGTGAGGATGTGATGAGTTATCTTATTTTTCGGAATAGAGTATTTCATTTTGATGAATTTCCTCCACAGTTGGATTTTTCTCTGTTTGCAGGAGTTCATAAGGAACTCTATGAAAACTATGAAGATGTTCCTGAGGTGCCT
Source organism: uncultured candidatus Brocadiaceae bacterium (assembly GCA_964589115.1). Lineage (GTDB taxonomy): Bacteria > Planctomycetota > Brocadiia > Brocadiales > Brocadiaceae > JBDIVL01. Next base: position 1,116 of record CAZPUD010000094.1, read on the forward strand.
GATGCTGATTCTCATCTTGCCGCATTGACAGAACAGTATGCTTTGCTTGGGACACCTGAAGGTAGAGCATTGTTGGAAGAGCTGAAAGCGATTTACTATCAGAAAGCAGCCGGAGAACGTTCGACCATAATTTTCTTTGATAGGGAATCAGGGAATCTCAAAAGAACCCCTTTATCTTTTGGGGATATAACATCGACTTCCAGTGATTACAATATGGTGATTCAGGAAAAAGGGATTCCTGTCATAAATATTCATACTCATCCTCGAAATGCCTTTTTTTCAATTCAGGATTTTAGTTCCATGCTCACTCGTGCTTTCAGTGACGAAATGCCCTTTGATTATGCTTCAACAGTTCTTTGCCCGGATTATCAGATTTTGGCTATTGCCACAGCAGAGACACCGGTTATGGAACTAACAGAATTTGAACAATTACGTGATACCTACAGAGCTTCTCCTGAAGAACAAAAACGGATGGATGAACTACGAAAAAGAAAGGCTAAGGTTGAGGGTATGCTGGCAACTTTCAATTCAAACTCAGAAAAAAACCTTCAAGAATATCAGCGTACACTATTGGAGGAAGTAGGCAATCAGCCTGATATATTGAAGGCGAGGATACAGCAGTGGGCTCAAGATTGTCAGGATTTCTTTGACAATGATTTCTCCCCACGATTTAATCGCGTATATGCAAAAGCCTCACAACAATCAAATGATTACGCAGCAGAGGTACTGAATAGAAATGCGGTCGCATTCGCGCGTGCGATGAATCTCAAACTTTACATGGCGACAGACGGCGCCCATTTCAGAGAATTTAGTGCGTAGACAGACTTTCATAACGATCTCTCCCATTAAAAGACGTCAGTTATGTATACTGAGCATATGACAAATATATTTACCAAACAGATCTCTCCAATTCCCATGGCGATAATTGTGGTCGTCATCTTCGGAATCATCTTCCTCATTCAGTATTTTTCTCCTCAAGGTCAGTGCGAACGTGAAGCAAAAAGAAATGTTTACAAAGCAGCGGCTGTCGCGAATATCAATGAGGTAAATCCGATGTACAAAACAATTCTAGACGGGATGGTCAAGGACGAAACGAGGAAGTGTTTGGAAGAGAGAGGGAAGTAATGTTTTAAATATTTCACTATAATGAAAATATGAGTAAGGCTTCTTTTGGATGTCGAGCATTTTCAAACTTTTTGTCCGTACGAATTAGCCCGGATAAAAGAGGAAAAAAATAAGAAAACGATTTATTATATTATTATATGTACTCATTATTGTTTCGTTCCAATAAACCCACATTACTTCTTTTGGGGATACTTTTACTCGTTTATTCCATTATTGCCGTAGCTCTATACATAGAGCATCAGACTGTGGGTGTATTTTATGCAGCAGCATTTGCTTTTTTTTCAAGCATCTTATTGTTACGTCTCTATTTATTTAAATCAAAACCACATTTTATTGATAACTCGATTATGTTTGCCGGAATAGCTTCTTTTCTTCTTGTAGGTTTTACCGCTGTTCTCTTTTGGTTGGCGTATGTGGATTCATTCCCAACACAACTGTATCTTTCTGCAATAAACAGTAGCTTGGTCGAGGCAATGAGGGTCTATTTTTTAAACATTATTGTCTTTCAGATTCTTCTCATTTTGGTCTTTATACGAGGAAAAGTAATGCTAGGAATAACATGGAAACAAATACTGGGAGCTGAACTTCTATCATTTGTGACTTGGTATATTATTCATCCCATTCTCGGCATAATCTCCTTGCTCTTTCTTAGTTTAAGTCAATCCTTCTGAACTAATCTATCCTTTTTTATACTTCGTCTGTTGTAGCAGATTATAGTGGGGAGACAGTGGTACAATAAGAGAGTGAGAAACAAAAGCTTCAGAAGTATTCTACAATGTTATATAAGGATTAGATGATTATTTTTATTGATGAGTCTGGTGATCCGGGGTTTAAGGTTGCAAAAGGTTCAAGCAAGTCATTTGTAATTTCTCTTATCATCTTTAATGATGAGATTGATGCTGAGGAAACGGCACTAGAAATAAAAAAATTAAAGCGTGACTTAGTCAAATCTCAGGATTTTGAGTTCAAATTCAACAAATGTAACAAAGAGCTAAGACAAATCTTTCTTAAAGCAGTTCAAAACTGCAACTTTCGTATACGATCTATTGTTGTACAAAAAGAAAAGATTTATAGTGCATTCTTGAGACAGAGTAAGGCAGGTTTTTATAATTATGTTTTGAAAAAGGTTTTAGAGAATAATAATGATTCGATCAAAGATGCAAAGATCCGGCTTGACTCATCCGGTGAAAGGCTATTTAGACAAAGTTTAACAACGTATTTGAGAAAGAATTTAAATTCAAAAGATAAAAAGACGATGAAGAATATACGATTTAGAGATTCAAAAAAAGATGTTCTTATACAACTTGCTGATATGATTGTAGGTAGTATCCGTAAATATTATGATGATGATACGAAAGATGCGAAAGCATACCGAAAATTAATAAGAAAAAGAGAAGAAGATTGCTGGGAGTTTAAATAAAAAAAACGATCCAGCTCCTATTCTAGGGATTCCTAGAAACGCACACCATACGGTGACAATTCGGAAACTGGATCTTTGTATTGATATTATAAAGTGAATGTTAAGTGAATGTCAAATAAATTGGGTAAATATTGTGAAAGAAAGTATATTTGATAATAATTCATATAATCTAGTAAAATAGACTATAAATTTAAAAGAAAATTACTATGAATGATCACTCCTTCTATGATTACCTCCTAACTATATTAAAAAAAGACTCACGCTTTTTAGACGAAGATGGCGATATAATCCGTAACGCTGTAATAGATAAAGCCCTTAAATATGACGAAGAACTGCTGTCTTCTTTACTTGAAGATAAGAAGCTTAAAGACGTCTTTTTCAAAGATGTAAATGGGAGCACTGTATTTCTACAAAACCTCTTCATAGACTATATACAGGACAAAAACTTTCTCATAGACTCTTATACAAAATATAAGAATAAGATTGGACTCACAATTGATGGGAAGTATCTGAATGAGAGAAATGAAGTATCTCTCGTATGGCCTTTCAAAGATGGTGTTCTTGAAGGAGGACAGACAAAAGAAGAACAGAAAAGAAAGGAAATTTTCTTCAATGAAGTTCTGGCAAAAGATGAAATAGACAGGCTTTTTGAACCGAAAGTACTTACGAACTTCAAAAGATATACAAAGGACGGGGAAGAAAAAGTAACCGAAATCAAAAGAGATTCTGAAGGAACGATACGAGAAAATATCATTATGAAAGGCAATAATCTTCTTGCTCTGCATTCTTTGAAAAAAGAATTTACCGGAAAAATAAAGCTCATTTATATTGATCCGCCATATAATACTGGTACAGATAGTTTTGGATACAACGATAATTTCAATCATTCTACTTGGTTAACATTTATGAAAAATCGTTTTAAAATAGCCCAGAAACTACTTAGAGATGATGGTGTTATATTTGTTCAATGCGATGACAATGAAAAGCCATATTTGAAAGTACTTATGGATGAAATCTTTGGTGTAAATAACGATCAAGTTACTCTTTTTATACAAGTAAGATACGAAGGAAAGTCCCTTACTGAAAAAAATGATTATCAAAAATTGATTGAACAAATATTCGTATATTCAAATGGAAGTTTTTTCCCTAACAAAGATTCAGAAGCATACACTACTGAGAAATTTTGTTGGTCAATCGAAGAACTCGAGGAAGGAGAGAAAATAAAACTAGGGAATAGGCAGGTAACAATTTTTAAAGAGGGGCAATATAAGATATCTAAAGATGAAGAGTCAGGCAAAGGTTTAAAGGAGACGTGGGCAAGTGGTACAGTATTAAAAAATAATGCTTCAGGTAAATTTTTTGCGGATTATATTGAAGGTAGAGATAAAATTGATGGTCTAAAAACTCTTTATAAGGTTGAAGGAATTGGTGAAGATGGTCTTGGATATAGGTATTTTACTGGGCCTAAAAGAGAGGATGCAACGAAAGGTAAATTCTACTCAGGAATACCTTTAAATAGACAGGAAGAATTAGAAAATGGTGATGCGGTTAAATATAAAAGTATCTCGAATTTTTACAATATGGCTGATGCTTTTGGAAACTGTAGGCACGAAGGGGGAGTTGAGCTTCGAAGTGGCAAAAAACCAGAAATTCTATTGAAGCGAGTAATTGAAATAGCAACACAGGAAGGCGATATTGTTCTTGATTACCACTTGGGAACAGGAACAACGTGTGCTGTTGCTCATAAGATGAAAAGGCAGTATATAGGTATTGAACAATTAGATTATGGTAAGAATGATAGCACGATTCGACTCAAGAATGTGATAAATGGAGACACTACTGGTATATCAAAAACTGTAGGATGGAAAGGTGGAGGATCATTTATTTACTGTGAACTCAAAAAATACAATGAAGAATTTATTGAGCGGATAGAAAAAGCAAAAGATACAAAAGAACTTCTAGTTATTTGGGAGGACATGAAGGATAAAAGCTTTCTGAACTATAACGTAGACATAAAGAAACAAGAACAAGCGATCGACGAATTTAAAGCTTTATCACTTGAAAAACAGAAGAAAGCCCTTATAGAACTACTCGATAAAAACATGCTCTATGTACCTCTTTCGGATATTGACGATGAGGACTTCAAAGTAAGCGAGGAGGATAAAAAAATGAATAAACAATTTTATGGACAATAAATGGTTATATGAACAATATGACGCTTTATCTGAGCTAGGTAATCAACAAGAAGAGATACCTTTTTACGTGAAAGACAATCTAAACCCTTATTTTGAACTTCGTCCTTATCAAATAGAAGCATTCTCACGCTTTTTTCATTACTTCACAAAAAACCCTAATAAGGATTATCCTATTCATCTTCTTTTTAACATGGCTACTGGTAGTGGTAAAACTCTCATAATGGCTGGATTGATTTTGTATCTTTACGAAAAAGGATACCGAAACTTTATATTCTTTGTAAACTCATCAAACATAATAGAGAAGACTAAAAACAATTTCCTTAATCCATTATCGAATAAATATCAATTTGCGCAAAGATTAACAGTAAACAACAGCAAGGTACAGATAAACAAAGTAGATAATTTTGAAGCTTCTGATAAAGATAACATCAACATCGTTTTTACCACTATTCAAGGACTACATGCAGATCTTCACACAGAGAAAGAAAATGCGCTCACATATGAAGATTTCAAAGATAAGAAGATTGTACTCCTAGCAGATGAAGCTCACCATATGAATGTCCAAACGAGGAATAGACAGAAAGAAGAACTTTTTGAAAAACCCAACTGGGAAAATACAGTTGAAAATATCCTTTCGAAGAATAAGGACAATCTTCTTCTGGAATTTACCGCTACTTTAGACTTTCTAGACAGGAATATAGAAGATAAATACAAAAGGAAGATTATCTATAAGTACAACTTAAAAGAATTTAGAAATGATGGATATTCAAAAGATGTGAAGCTCGTACAAGCTCAAATGGATGAGAAAGAAAGGATCATTCAAGCGATAGTTCTGAGTCAATATAGACAGGAAGTAGCTTCAAGTCATGGTATAAATCTAAAACCAGTTATTTTATTCAAAGCACAGCGTACCATTGCAGAATCAGAGCAAAATAAAGAGAACTTCCATAGACTTATCGATGAACTATCTGAGAGTGATATTGATAAGCTAAAAAAACAGACCGATATTCCAATTATTCAAAGAGCATTCCAGTTTTTCAATGAGAAAGATATTTCAAGCGAAGTTCTGGCAAGGAAGCTGAAAGTAAACTTTGCTGAGAATAAATGTATAAGTGTCAATAAAGAAGAAGAAAAGGTAGATTATCAAATATTGGTGAACTCTCTCGAAGATAAAGATAATCAGATACGAGCAATTTTTGCAGTAGAGAAACTGAATGAAGGTTGGGATGTCCTAAACCTTTTCGATATAGTACGACTATATGAAACAAGAGATGCGAGACATGGCATACCTGGTAAAACTACAATAGCAGAAGCACAGCTCATTGGAAGAGGAGCTCGCTACTACCCTTTTACAGTTTATGCCGATCAAGATAGATTTACTCGAAAATATGACAATGATTTAGAAAATGAACTTCGAATACTTGAAGAGCTACATTACCACAGTATTTATGATGTGAGATATATTTCAGAGATAACAAGAGCATTATCAAATATTGGAATGATAGATGAGAATATTGTTGAATTGCCATTAAAGCTGAAAGATACCTTTAAACAAGAATCATTATTTAAGGAAGGTCTGATTTATCTTAATAAACAGGTTAAGAATGATTATAAAGGTATTAAATCGTTTGCCGATATAGGTGTAAGTAAACGGAATTATAAATATGAGATCCTCTCAGGAAAGGGATCAGATAGAGGAGTATTTACTGACGACATAAACGAAAGTGAAAATACAACGCCGAAATCAATAGACATTTCTCTCAAAGCTATACCGAAAGCTGTAATAAGAAAAGCACTTTATAAAAACCTTTTCTTTAGTTTTTCTACTATAAAACATTACTTTCCACATGTTAAATCCTCTTCAGAATTTATTGAAAGTGAAGAATATCTCGGAGGCTTATCAATAACGTTTACTGGAAGTACCAAACAATTAGAAAGTATTCCTCGGGAAGACATGCTTAATGCAGTTTCAGGATTACTTTCAGAGATTGAGAAAGAGCTCAAACTTGAGACATATGAGAAGGTGGGGACGTATGAATTTTATCCTTCTGCTATTGAAAAGATATTTACAGATAAATCAATAAAGATAGATAAGAGCTCAGAACGTGCAGATGGTCAAGAAGGCTTTGTTCAAGATAGGGAATGGTACATATACAGTGCCAACTATGGAACATCAGAAGAGAAAGATTTTGTAAGGTTGCTTGATCGACAAATTGAAATATTGAGTAAAAAATATAAAGATATATTCCTTATAAGAAATGAAAGACAGTTTAAGATTTATAACTTTACCGATGGCCAGCCTTTTGAACCGGATTATGTTCTATATATGAAGGAGAAGAAAACAGATAAGCCATTAACTTTGCAGATTTTTGTAGAACCGAAAGGAAAGCATTTGCAAGCCACAGATCAATGGAAAGAGGATTTTTTGAAGGAGATAAAGGAACGGTTTAAAGATAAAGTCCTCAAGTTTACTGAAGACAGGCAATATAGAATCATTGGTGTTCCTTTTTACAATGTGGATGATGAGAATAAGTTTAAGGAGGAATTTGAAGGAGTAGTTTAATCCATTATTTATTCATAGATTATTATTCAAGGAAAAAACAATCAAGTGAAAGTGATTAAAAATGGAAATTATTTCTGAATTATTAAGCCGATCTATACATAGATAATAAGTAAATAAAATTAATATTCATTATAAATTTCCTTATAATATTGGCTATTATGCTATATACATATTTTCATTTAAACATTTAAATGTCAATTAGTCCTAAAATCTCACCAAAAATCCTTGGTTCAATAGCTTCATTGTATAACGATGTCAATAGAATATTTATGGAATATATTGATAATTCTATAGACAATGCAGATGTACATTATTTTTCAGAACGAACAAATTCATATTCTAAAAGAGTAAAAATTGATATACAAGTCATCGGAAATAACTATAAAGATGGACAAATAATAATAACGGATAACTGCAACGGAATAACTAATTTTACGAAAGTGGTGGAGAGTATCGGGGATTCAGAGAAAAAGAATAATCGATTTACAAATGGACAATTTGGATTTGGAATATATTCCTTTATGGCTGCTTGCTCTACTCTTATTGTTTCATCCAAGACATATGGAGAGGACGCAATGACCCTTGAGCTAAATAGAAAGCAATTTGATAAGAAATCAACAGAAGATGTAAAGATACCTTCTCCTAAGATATTAAAAGATTTTCCTCATAACACAGGGACAAGGATTATTCTTAAGAATTTTGATAAGGACTCTTGGAAGGATGTAAATTCATGTATGATAAAAGAAGAAATTGAAAAACACTTTGAACTAATTTTAGGGAGAGGTAATATTGTAATAAATGTCATAGAGAGAGATGGAAAGAATGTCAAATGCGATACTTTTGATTATGATAAATATGAAGGTGAAGTATATGATGATGTGGTACACGAACTAATGATTTCTAGTGGTAGGAGATATAAGGTTCGAGATATATTTTCAATAGAAAATGGTATCCATGTTTTTATCAAGATAACAAAAGATGTAGTCTTGAATAAACCTCCCTCATTTGTGTTAAAAGGTAGAAGAATTTGTGAAATAAAAGATGTTAAATCTTTCAAATCTTCTCATAAAAGTGATATATGGGGGCATGCGAATGTTACCGGATATATTGATCTTAAAGACTTTTTAGAGCCAAATATTGCCCGCGTTGACTTTAAGAGTAATGAAAAAGCAAGGGCGCTTTATAATTATTTAGGACAATTGGAAGAACTTATTATCGATTTTATTAATAAAGCTAATGAACACACTGATGAAAAACATTATCAACAATTAGAAGATGCCCTTAACAAAGCTCTTTCTAAACTTGCTAAAGCAGACTCTATGTTATATAGAAAAACATATTTGTTAGGAGGCGAAAAGAATCTGTCCGGAGGTTCCATCGGTGCTGAATATGTGGATAGTATGGGATCAAAAGACTATCATGATGGACAAAGCGGAGGGGAAGGTAAAGATTTGGGAGAAAATGAAGGGCTTGGAAAAGGTCATAAAGAAGGCGGCAATAGTATACCTGGAGGAAGTTTAGAAGGTAAAAATGCAATGAGTCTTGAATTATTCGATGATAGCATATTTAAAGGTAGGGAGAAAAAAAGAAGTGGATTCAACATTCATATCTCAGATGCCGATCCACAGGTCGATGCTGAGAGTGGATTACCACTGCGATCATTACTGTCAGGGGATGAGATAATTATCTACAAGAAACATGATGATTTCAAAATAAGACTCAGCCATACTCGTCAAGGTGGCTCAAAAATAACTGACAGATTACTGGCATACATAGCAGGGGAGATAACAGTACATTATAAAGATGAGTTCTATAATAAACATCAAAATGGGCAGCCAGAATACAGTAAAAAAATGTTTATAAGTCTTGTTGAATTTATTTATCAACTGGAAGGATCTTTATCTGCCTTATCGGGGAAAAGCCTCTCGGAATTATAATCGCCTATGGAATTAAATCAGCTAATAAAAGAAATAACTCCTTTTTATAATACGTATAGAAAAAATAAATTTACATTAAGTGGGACTCAGTCGTTAATATACTTTTGGGAAGTGGGAAATATTTTAGAGAAATATATTACCACCAATAAAATTGCTCCACATAATCTATACAGAACTATTTATGGAAAATCTGAAGGGAAAAATAATATTACTCAAAAGAGTTATATTACTCGTGAATTTTTAAGTAGAGCACTTAGAATTCGAAAAATTTTCCGTTCTATAGAAGATATTGAATCAGCTTTGCCTAACTTAAAACGTTTCAGACTTTTTGCACAGGCAATGCCGTTCATTGATAATCCAAAGTATGCATTTAAAGGCAAAAAAAGAGAAGATCTACTAAATCTCTTAAATTCTCAAAAAACTTATAAAGAAATAATATTTGAAATTCATAGATTGCAAAAAGAGAATATTGGTATTAAAAACCCAAGAAAGCAAAAATTACTTGCGCTGGAAAAAGATAAACAAGTGTTCATTGAATTTTATAATTTTGTAGTAAATTTACTGAGAATAAATGATTATGAAAAAGCTAGATCTTTGTTAAGTGGTATAGATGTTAATGATCTTAAAATTCTTTCAACTAATACTGGAGCCATTTCAACAGATGGGTTGAAAATGTACGAAACAGACAAGAAAGCATTTGAAAATAGTATTTGTAATAACTTTTACAATCAAATACGTACATTAACCAAGAATAATAATCAAGCTCTAAGAAGAAGATTTAGGCGAATTATTCCACCTGAAAGAATGTTGCGTCTTTCAGAGATGCTTTATGCATTAACTTCAGAAGAAAACTACAAAAAATATAAGAGATAAGTGTCCAATTCATGTAGTAAAAGATAGTGTATGAAAATTTCGATATCTTTCACAATTCCGGACATATTTTCCCCAAGAAAAAAATTCATATCGAGAAGGCCGTTTCAGAAATCATTCGTTGAGAAATGGATAGACAGACTTTGGAATATGACACCGGTCCGGATGAAAAAAACGATTATTACGATACTCTCAAGAAAAAAAGTGGCTGAGTTTGTGCATCTTACCATGAACTTCAAATCGAAGCATTTGCTGAAGTGGGTATATCTGCTCGGTTACGGAATCGTTTATATTATAGGCACCGTCGCCGAATGGATTTGGGCGATTATTACCTTTCCCTTGATCCTCTTTTATCGGATCTTCAGCTCGAGAGTAATGTCTTTTTTCATAAACATAACCTTCATCGTGCTGCTTCTTCTGGGATCGTGGTTTTATGAGGATTATGCCTATACAAAAGTCGTACTTGAGAATGCCGTGGCAAAGCTCGGCGGACCGGAAAAACTGTTTTGCAATGAAGAAGATACCATAACGAAGCTCAAAGAATCAGTAGTCCGCATCGTCGGCGGAGAAGGTGAAGGCTCGGGATTTGTATATCTATCGGAAAACGGAAAGAGCTACATATTGACCAATTTCCATGTCATCGAATATGAAGTAAGTCCGAAGGTGATTATCGGGAGAGATAATTTCCGTAATGCGGAAATCGTAGCCGCGGATAAAGCGATGGATATCGCAGTCCTCAGAATTGAGGGAGAGCGGTACCCGGTCGAATGGGGAGAAACATCGTATCTCCATATGGGAGAAGTATTGTTATCTGTCGGGTATGCTCTCGGAAGTGAGCTGACAGGTGAAGCCACATTTACGAGAGGGAGCTACAACGGTGTCAGAAACAAAAGCGATACCGGCCTCAACTATATTCATACCAATGCCACAATCATAGGCGGTATGAGCGGCGGTGTGACCACAGATGTCTGCGGTAGAGTGATGGGAATGAATACATACGGAAGCTCAGACGTGGGTCTTGCAATAACCGCAGAGACCCTTATCGAAGCCTTAAATATGTTTTCCGATGCGGAAGAACCCGTAAAAGATATTGAGATCATTGAATTCAAACCCGAAGAAAGTCCGGAAGAAGCCGTCAAAGCATTTTATAACTACATCAGACTGGGAAAATATGAGAAGGCTTATGAGCTGGTAAGCCCGGAACTTATGCAGGGAAAGACATTGGATGAAGTCACGGAAGGATATAGCAGTACACTGCAAACAAGCATAGTAAGTGTTATGACGGACCCTGATGATCCCATGATTGTGTACGTCAAATTACATGCAGTTGATCTTGACGGTGAAAATTTTATAGACAGCTACTATGAAGGAAGTTGGAAAGTAGAGGAAATTGACGGGAAATATTTACTGAGAAGCGGGAACATACAGGAGGTAGAATATCCTGATTGGACGTGGTTCTTCAGTGATGTTTTTTTTGACGAGGAGATATATTAATAGTTCGATTTATGTATGATATTTACTGATAAAATCAACCGTTCCGTACAATTTGCTGCAGATGGCCATCGAGGGGTAAATCGAAAATGAAAGGATATTCCGTATATTACCCATCCTCTCACCGTTGCTCTTATTCTTTCGCGTGTCACCGATGACGAAAATGTTATTGTCGCCGGAATCCTGCATGATACGGTTGAGGACTGTGATCCGTATGGTTCAGTCACGAAAGAACAGATTGCGAAAGAATTCAATGAGGAAATCGCGCAGATGGTAGATGATGTAACTGAGAAAGACAAAACGCTTCCATGGTTTGAGCGTAAGATGGAGGCGTTGAAACATATTAAGGACATGTCAAAAAATTCATTGCTCGTTAAATCTGCTGATGTGCTGCACAATCTTGCGGACCTGAACTTAGACATTGAGAAGGATGGCGTGGAGGTTTTTGATAAATTCAATGCCTCAAAAGAAGATACGATCAAGCGATACGAGAAATTGATTCCGGAAATACTGAAATACTATCCTGAGAATCCTCTTAATGGAGATTTAAAACAT
>CAZPUD010000095.1:0-13241 GCA_964589115.1 uncultured candidatus Brocadiaceae bacterium
ATGAATTATATACACCATAACATATAAGGGGTGGGTTAAAGGTATAATGAAAAACATTGAATTTCCTATACGTTTAAATTAAGGAGGCTGTAAAAAAGAAAAGACCCCGTATCATACGGAGTCTTTTCCTTAATATAAATAGTAACTGCAAATTAGTGAAGATTATTAGTACATATCCCCATATCCGCCATATCCACCACCCGGAGGCATTGGAGGCATTTTCTTCTTTTCTGGTATCTTGCCTACAATAGCATCCGTTGTGAGAAGTAATGTGGATATACTGGCTGCATTCTGCAAGGCCGTCCTCACCACCTTTGTCGGATCTATAATACCTTCACTAACCATATCACAATACCGGTCTTTACCCGCGTCATACCCCTCATTCCCTTTCGCTGTCTCTACTTTTTGTACAACAATGGCAGCGTTTACACCTGCATTTGTGGCAATCTGACGGAGAGGCGCCCTCAACGCCCTTCGTACAATATCAGCACCTACTGCCTCGTCATTTTTCAGCTTAAGTGCATCCAGGGCTGAGATACACCGCAAAAGTGCCACACCTCCACCGGGAAGAATGCCCTCTTCAACGGCTGCCCGGGTAGCGTGAAGGGCATCTTCAACACGTGCCTTCTTTTCCTTCATCTCGCTCTCGGTAGCAGCACCTACATTAATCTGAACAACCCCACCGGCCAGTTTTGCTAATCTCTCCTGAAGTTTTTCGCGATCATAATCCGATGTGGTTATTGAGATTTCCTTTTTGATCTGCTCAATACGGCCTTTAATCTTTTTGCTGTCACCTAATCCCTCTATAATAGTCGTATTTTCCTTATCGATCTCTATTTTCTTTGCACGACCTAAGTCCTTAAGCTGCATAGATTCTAAATTGATACCAAGGTCCTCAAAGACTGCCTGACCGCCAGTAAGGATAGCAATGTCTTCTAACATAGCCTTACGTTTATCTCCAAATCCAGGGGCCTTCACCGCCGCACATTTTAAAGCGCCCCGGAGTTTATTTACAACCAAAAGGGTTAATGCCTCACCCTCTATTTCCTCTGCAATAATCAAAAGAGGTTTTCCCGTTTGCGCTACTTTTTCTAATATGGGAACTATCATCTTCGCTGTGGTAATTTTTTTCTCATGAATCAGGATATAAGGCTCTTCAAGCACACACTGCATGGCGTTGGGATTAGTGATAAAATATGGAGACAAATAACCCTTGTCAAACTGCATACCCTCAATCCATTTTGCTTCAGTTTGTAAACTTTTGCCGTCTTCAACCGTGATTACCCCGTCTTTCCCGACCTTCTCCATTGCATCAGCAATTATCTTTCCAATCTCTGTATCATAATTTGAAGCAACGGTAGCAACTTGTTCAATCTCTTTTCTGCCTTTAATAGGAATGCTCATTTCTCTTAACTTTTTTACTATCGCTTCAACAGCCTTATCAACACCACGTTTGAGCGCCATTGCATTAGCGCCAGCCGTCACATTCCTCAACCCTTCAACGAATATAGCCTCTGCAAGTACCGTAGCCGTAGTAGTACCATCCCCTGCAACATCACTGGTTTTTGATGCTACTGACTTTACCATTTGTGCACCGATATTTTGCATATGATCTGAAAGCTCAATTTCCTTTGCAACTGTAACTCCATCTTTCGTTATAGTTGGTGAACCAAAGCTCTTTTGAATAACAACATTTCGCCCCCTTGGCCCCAAGGTAACCTTTACTGAATCCGCTAACTGTTTTACACCGAGCTTAATAGTTTCCAGTGCATCATGATCAAATACAATCTTTTTTGCAGACATATCTAAGCATCCTCCAAAATTTTTCACTTCTAATAAAGGACTATTCTATTATATGCTTGAACTGTTATAGCAAACCAAATGCCGATGAACTTCGATTTAAATCTTGTTTATTAGCTTTATCTTTATAATGCTAAGCCATTGTGAATTAATTATATATAAAGCTAATACATTGAAGAAGAAAAATTACCTGGAAATTCTCAACGACTACAGATATGTCATTATGGCGGCAATTTTTAACAAATATCTATTACTTATGTGTCAATATGGCAGGTATGAGAATTTTAGCATATTATAGAAAAAATATCTTGCCATGTAGGGCAAATCTTTAGGTTCGCTTCCTGTAATAAACGCAAGACTAATTTTATTTTTTTCTGGTACTTACAACCTTTACTTCTTTCTCGGAGAAGACAAAATCATATAACAGTGCAGCTACAATACCCCCAAGGACAGGTCCAATCCACCAGACATAATGATGGGTAAACTGTCCGGATGCAATGGCAGGCCCTAAGGCCCGGGCAGGATTCATAACACCTCCACTGATAGGACCACCAATTAAAACACCGAACAAAACAACCAAACCAATCGCCAACCCGGAGAATCCACCATATGCCCTTTTATCAAAAGTTGTTCCAAATATTGTTAGTACAAGTAAAAAACTAATAATAGACTCCATGATAATCCCCTGTATTATAGAGACCCCGCTTCCGAGAGTACTAGTTCCCAAGTATACAGTATAGAATGCCTCCGGAAATAAAATTTTTAGTGCAAAACCGGCTAATGCGGCTCCGGTGATCTGTGACAGAATATATTTTACGGCTATATCCGGGTCCATCCTTTTCGTTACCCAGCAGGCAATAGTAACCGCAGGATTAATATGTGCACCGGAAACGTAACTTATTGCATAAATCATGGATGTTGTAGCCAAACCAGAGGCAAGGGAAATACCTAAAATACCCAGACCCTGACTGCCGTTTTTCTTCAGATAGTAATCTGTACATACCGCTCCTGCAGCAACAAAGACAAGGGTAAATGTTCCCAAGAACTCTGCAACATATTTTTTCAATGCATCCATCCTTGATTTCTCCTATATATTGAATAATTTAATATGTGGAATAAACAGAAGATGCTTATACATTTAATAAAAAAGTTTGTCAAGTATTTATTTGGCGGATAAGCTTTTTTGCCATTTCAAGGGCATCTTCTTTCGTTGTCAGATTCCCATCTAACTGTTCATCCTCAATCTTTGTTAAAATATCCTTAAATAAAGGCCCTGGTTTTAATCCAAGTGCAATAAGGTCATGACCTGTAATAAGGGGCTTGGGCTTGACCTCCTCATGGGTAAACTTGCTGTACATTTCCTGACAGTAATAGTAATCCGACAGATCACCGCTACTTGCCAGGGCATCGGCTCTGCATAATTCCGCCAACTCCTGGTAGCCTTCTTCAGCAAACAATCTCTTAAGCTTATTTAACCGCATCTTTTTTGCATCCTTAAAATATAAATGTTTCAAAACAAGCCAAACGATCCGTTCTTTTTCAGCAGTAGAGGTTTTTAACCGGTCGCAAATTCCGGCTGCCATATCGGCTCCTGCTTTCTCATGTAAATTAAAGCGAATTCGGTCAGATACCGTAAAAGTAACACTCTTACCAATATCATGGAGCAGCACACCCATGGCCAGAGTCCATGACGAATTCTTTTTCATCTTCGATAAAGCCAGCAGTGTATGCGTAAAGACGTCTCCTTCGGGATGGAAATTTTCTGGCTGCTGTACCCCTTTTGTGTTGCTTACTTCTGGCAATATTTCTTGTAAAAGATGGAGTTCGTCAAGGAGTTTAATACCAATATGGGGGTTTGAACCGGTCAATATCTTTTCCAGCTCTTCCCGTATGCGTTCAGCGCTGACGACATGGATCTGCGGCGCAAACTGCATGATAGCCTGCCGGGTATCCTCATGGATGGAAAAATTAAAACGGCATGCGAAGCGAACTGCGCGTATCACACGCAGCTTGTCTTCCGTAAATCGCTCGAAGGGGTTTCCGATAGTCCGGATAATTCCCCGGGAAATGTCCTCCCGTCCATTAACATAATCAAGTATCTCATCTCTTACCGGATCGTAGAGCAAACCATTTATCGTAAAGTCCCTGCGCTTCACGTCATCCTCAGGGGTACTGAAGGCCACATAGTCAGGATGCCGTCCATCACTATACGAGCCTTCAGTACGGAAGGTAGCTACTTCAAAGTTATGACCATTTTTGACTACAATAACTACTCCATATTGTACACCGACGGGTATAGTTTTCACGAAAAGGCCTGTAATATCTCCGGGTAAGGCATTAGTTGCTATATCGTAATCGTCGGATTTCCTGCCCATAATCATATCGCGAACACATCCGCCGGCAAAAAAAGCCTTGTATCCATGTTCCTGAAGGGTCTTTACAATCTCTATGGCGTTCTGTTTAACTGTCATATATGAAGTTAAGTAGGATAAATTAGGTTGGGTTTTAAAATATAAGAAACTAACAACTTTTTTACACACCCCAGCCCTCTCAAGAGGGGAATTTGAGAAATCCCCTCTTGAGAGGGGTAGGGGTGTGTTTATTCGTTACTTTAAAAATATTGAATTTCCTATACATTTAATTATGCCTTCGGCGATTTTTTATTATACCAACGCAGCGACAAACTTTCTGTTCGCCCAAAGTAGGAAATAAAAATAGACGTTTTGGATCGTATAGAAAAAGGGCAAACACAAGTAAGGGCAGGTTTAAAACCTGCCCCTACAACAGAACATTGAAATTTTTGAACGAACCTATCTGCTTCTCAGTAAACCGAGGTGGGGTTCCTTAAAGGAATACAGGTTGTGGACGCTGCCCTCTATTTGGGCAGATTGTGACCGCATCTCAAAACGGAGTGTACCTTCGTAAAGTCCTTTATGAAGTACCTGGATACTTTTGCATCCAAGTTCCTGGAACGAATGGAGCAAACTCTGCATTAGATACTGAACGAGGTGAATAACTGAACCTTTATCAACAACCGTACCGGTAACACCCTGGGCGACTTTTATTCTATCTTCGGCGGATAAATATCTTTTTCCTCCCCCTTTTTCCATCGCCTCCAGTGAGGCCATACCCCTGTATTTCTTAACGCGCACACCGCCTTCATAAAAATATTCTCCGGGGGCTTCACTCGTGCCCGCGAGCAAACCACCCATCATAACAGCACCGGCGCCAAGGGATAAAGCCTTTACTATATGCCCGATATGTGCTACGCCTCCATCTGCAATAACCGGTATGTTGGCATATTCACGGGAAAATTTTGCAGTATGGTAAACTGCGGACCCCTGAGCCCTTCCAACAGAAAGGGTGTCCTGGGTAATACATATAGAACCACTCCCCATACCTATGCGTAATGCATCTACACCAGCATCAATTAGTGATTTGCATTGTTTGGCTGTAACAACATTCCCTCCTATTACATCAATATGCGGGTATTTCTGCTTAATATACTTAATCATATCGATTTGGAAAATTGAGTCGCCCTGAGAGGAATCAATTACGATAACGTCCACACCGGCCCTGACCAGTTCTGATAGCCGTTCTTTATCATCTTCCCGTGTAGACAGTGCTGCGCCCACAAGGAGCTGTTTATCTTTATTCTTCGATGCAAACGGGAAATCCTCATTTTTAAGTAAATCAGTACGGCTCATAAGCGACACAAGTCGTCCCTGTTTATCGATAATGGGAAGTTTTCCTTTCTTGCTCTCTTTAAGTATTTTATTTCCTTCGGCCAGAGATATACCATCCGGTGCGGTAACCAGCTCAGTAGTCATTACCTCTTTCAACTTTTTGGTCCGGTCTTCCTCGAAATCGATATCCCGCTTGGTTACTATACCAATCAATTTTGTATTCAACGTACCATCTTCGGTAATTGGAATACCGGAAAAACCATACATTTCTTTAATATTATCTACATCCCTGATCGTATCATTTGGACTGAGGACAACAGGTTCAGTAATAAATCCGTTCTCAAACCTTTTAACACGCCTGACCTCCCTCACCTGATCTCCGATATTATTATTATAATGAATGATACCGATACCGCCCAGTAAGGCCATACTGATGGCCATCTTTGATTCAGTTACAGTATCCATCGGTGAACTGACCAAAGGCCTTTTAATTTTTATATTACGGGTAAGATCCGTTTCGAGGGAAATTTCGTTAAGTGAAAAATCAATGTGGCCTGGAAGAAGGATAAAATCACTATAGGTAATGCCCTCTTCACGTTCAAAAAACGTTTTAGCGTCAAGTCCATTGGCCGACATAAATTATTTTTATTACCTCCAATCTATTAAAAAAGTGATTAATTTTTGAATAATTATAACATTATATCGTAATCAACGAAACTATAAATTGCCTGATAGGTCACCCCTTATGCGCTAATTCCTTTTCAATTGCTTTTTGGATAAATTTGTTTAATGTGACTCCCATTGTTTTAGCCGTTACTACGGCCTTTCTATGCAATTCGGGGGATATGCGGACGTTAAAACTACCTTTGTATGATCTCAAAGATTCCTTGCCATGCTCCTTGCATAGTTTAATATAATCATCTACTTCTTCATGAAATGCCTTTATAAGCTCATCCACTGTAGAGCCCTCAAATGTTACAAGGTCATCAATACCTTCTATCTTTCCATGAAAGACCTTATCATCCGCACTAAAATGTACTGATCCTATAAACCCTTTATAAGTCAAAATATCCTTCATTGTATAACCCCGTTATTTCGTAATGTTTCCTCTATATAATCCAACTGATACCGCTTCAGTTCCGGTCTTGGATGCGGCTTATGAAGTTTAATAATGTGTTTAGTCTTGGTATTTATAAAAGTAACCCTTGACCCTGCTGTTTTGCCTGTGCTGATATTCTCATACCCAAAACCGGTCAAGAGCTTCTTAAGCTCGTTATAAGTAAAGTCTTTTGGTTTCGATAAGAAACGTTTTAATAGTTTTTCGGCTTTACTCATTTGTTTATAATAACATTATGAAGGAAAAGATGCAACTAAATCATGGTTGCTATATCAATATGATTATCTTAAATTGGGGGATAGTATCTTCCAAAAATAATTTTGACATTTGAATTTGTTTCGGATTTCGTGCTTCGGATTTCGGCTTTTCCGATTTATTCTGGTTCATTGTATAAGAATTTTCATTTTATTTAAGCGGTTTTCAGGGTAGCACGAAATGTACAGACCCATTGCTATGCGTCTCTACGTTTGTCCGTTTTTACAGCATCATATAAGGGTCAACATCGACCATCGTTTGTACACTTTTTGATGGTTTTAACATGTCTGTAATATTTTGGAGGGCGTTATGAATACTTTTATAATTCTGTGACTTTAATAAGATATGCCATCGGAATTTATTGTTAATTTTCGTTAAAGGTGCCGGCGACGGCCCGAGTATTTCCAGATGACTTCCGTTACCTTTTGTATTTTCTTTTAGCCTGCTGCCAACAAGGAGTGCTTTTTCCTTAGCCTTATCCTCACGGGAACTGCGGAAAACTATCCTTGCCAGTTTTCTAAATGGTGGATAATTCAATTGTCTTCTGTATTCAAGTTCTTTTTTTGCAAACCCATCGTAATCATGACCGGCAGCATACGTGATACTGTAATGTCTGGGATTAAAAGATTGCACCACAACCCTCCCTCCCTTTTGTCCCCTCCCTGTGCGGCCTGCAACTTGTGATATAAGCTGAAATGTCCGTTCGCTTGAACGAAAATCAGGCAGGTTAAGTATTGTATCTGCAGAAATTACTCCGACCAGAGTAACGCCGGGAAAATCCAGTCCCTTTGCAATCATCTGTGTACCAAGTAGTATTTGAAATTCCCCGCGTTCGAATGCCGCCAGGGCCTTTTCATGGGAATTACGTACACGCATCGTGTCGCTGTCCATTCGTACAATCTTATAACCGGGAAATTTTACCATAATCTCATCTTCGATCTTTTCTGTTCCAAAGCCCCGGTAATAAATGCGGTCTGTCAGACAGTCCGGACATGATTTTAAGGGAATCGTTTCCTCATGGCAGTAATGGCACAAAGTGGTATTTAATTTTTTGTGAAAGGTCATCGGGATATCGCATCGGCGGCATTTCAATACAAACCCGCACCGTTTACAATGAATATATGGCGCAAATCCCCTGCGGTTCAAAAACAAGATCACTTGCTCGTTTCTGGACAGTGACTGGTTCATATAATATTCTAATCGCCTGGAGATAGTTTGAACCCCCTTATGTCTTCGGATTTCCTCCGTCATATCTACAATGTCTATGGGAGGAAGTTCCCTTTCCCCGACTCGCCTGGAGAGGATAATCTTCTCATAATCTCCTGTTGTCGCATGATGATAACTCTCAAGAGAAGGGGTTGCTGTCCCCAATATCACCATAGCATTTTCGTAACCCGCCCTAACAATAGCAACATTTTTGGCGTTATACCGTGGGTTATTCTCCTGTTTGTAGGTATTTTCATGTTCCTCATCGATGATAAACAGTCCGACATTTTTTAAAGGGGCAAATATGGATGAACGTGCACCGATCACGATATCTGCCCTGTCTTCCTTAATATCATTCCACTGCGAGTAGTGGAAACTCCCTAAGAGGTGGCTGTGTAACACCGCCACTCGTTTGAACCTTGCCTTTATCCTCTGGATTGTTTGCGAGGTAAGTGATATTTCAGGTACAAGAAATACAGCCTTACGGCCCTGCTCTATTACCTTTGCGATGGCCTGAAGGTAAATTTCTGTCTTTCCGCTGCCTGTAATACCGTGGAGTAACATAATACATGGCACAGGTTTCATCAGTTTCTTATCAATGATATCAAATGCGTTCTGTTGTTCCGGTGTAAGGGTTAAATGCTGTTGTAGTGTATCAATAGCACGATGTGTTGAAGCATCGTGGGGCTTATTTTCCAGGGTAATAAACCCCTTCTTTTCCAACTGACGGAGGCCTGACATACTGCAGCCGCTGATGCGGACGAGTTCTTTGGCACTTATTTCACCGGAATACTCCAGAAGAATTTCTAATGCCCTTGCCTGCTTTGGTGCACGGGTTTTTATCTGCCGGAGGGTTTCACAATCAAGTTTTGATGTATTATTGCAGACAACAAAGGTGTCCCATTTCTCCTTTACCCTGCCCCGTATAACCGGTGGAATAATTGCATAAATTGCTTCCCCCCACCCACAGCAATAATGGAATGAAATCCATCTGGTTACCTTTATCATAATTTCATCAACCAGCGGTGTCCTATCAATGACGCTGATAATATCTTTGATTTTATCGGTACATGGGGTGTTAGTAAATCCAACGCAAAAGCCCGTAGTAATCCTGTTACCAAAGGGTATTTTTACCCGCATGCCTGCTGTAAGGCCGTCTTTCAGATATAAAGGTATACAGTAATGAAACACCTTGTTTAAAGGAATATTAAGAACTACCTCTGCAAATAATTTCTGCGGTAATTGATCTGCTTCAGAAAAGCAATTTTCAGGAGTCTGATCAAATAGAGGAAATGAATATTGAGTTGAGTGGCCTGCGCACATAGAATCTATATCTCTTGAAAGTTGTTAAGAAAAGGGGATACTAGCAAAAGACATGCAGTAAGTCAAGACACATAATGAAATGCCCGGATTACAGGAAAATTTTCATTTTTATTTTAAGAAAAAATATTGAAATTCGCTAATTATAGTACTATCATAGTACAATTTTAATTTGAACAGTAAAAATATTATACAGGCCTTTAATGGAAATAAGGAAATTCAAAAAGCTTCTCGTTGCCAACCGCAGTGAAATAGCGATACGCGTCTGCCGGGCAGCACATGAACTTGGTATCAGGACCGTGGCAATATATTCCCACGAGGACCGCTTTGCACTTCATAGATTTAAAGCAGACGAATCCTATCTGATAGGCAAGGGTAAAGAACCAATTAAATCCTATCTGGACATCGAAGGGATTATTCAACTGTCCAAAGATAAGGGAATCGATGCCATACATCCGGGTTACGGGTTTCTCTCAGAGAATGCGAACTTTGCCAATGCCTGTGTAAAGGCTGGAATTACCTTTGTCGGTCCCCGTCCCGAAATTCTTAGTATGCTAGGCGATAAAACCTCTGCAAAAGAAATTGCGAGGAAAGCGCATGTCCCCATACTCTCCGGATGTAATCACCCCATAAAAAGCCTGGATGAGGCTAAATCTCTCTGTAATGAACTTGGATATCCGGTTATCATCAAAGCAGCCCATGGAGGTGGGGGTCGCGGTATGCGTGTAGTTCGCAGTGAGTCAGAATTAAGCCATCGCCTCCACGAAGCACAGCGTGAATCCCTGACAGCCTTTGGTTCTGATGAGTGCTTCATAGAAAAATATGTGGAAAAGGCCCGGCATATTGAAGTACAGATACTTGGTGATAAGCACAATAATATTGTACACCTGTTCGAACGTGATTGTTCTATTCAAAGGCGGCACCAGAAGGTTGTTGAGATTGCCCCGGCACAGAACCTCGACAAAAGCATCAGGCAAAGTATCTGCGATGCAGCCGTAAGAATATGTAAGTCTGTAAATTATGATAATGCCGGTACTGTAGAATTTCTTCTCGATACAGAGACCGGTAAATATTATTTCATCGAGATAAACCCAAGGATTCAGGTCGAACACACGGTCACCGAAATTATTACCGGTTTCGACCTGGTGAAGAGACAGATCTTAATCAGTGAAGGGTATCCTCTAAACTCACCGGAAATCCGTATACCGAACCAGGAAGCAATCCATATAAATAGCATTGCCTTCCAGTGCCGTATTACCACAGAAGATCCTTCCAACGGGTTTATCCCTGACTACGGCCGCATCCAGCATTACCGTTCTGCTGGCGGCATGGGCATCCGCCTCGATGCCGGTACTGCTTTCTCCGGCGCTCTCGTAACTCCTTATTATGATTCAATGCTTGTAAAAGTCACAGCCTTTGGCACCTGTTTCGAAGAAACGGTGCACCGCATGGACAGGGCACTGGATGAGTTCAGGATCAGGGGTGTAAAAACCAATATCCCGTTTCTCATTAATCTGATTAATCATAAAGATTTTCTGAAAGGTAAATGCACCACGCGCTTTGTTGATGAAAATCCGAGCTTATTCCTCTTTCCACGCCGGAGGGATCGTGCTACTCTCATCATGCGCTTCATGGGAGATGTTCTGATCAACGGCCATCCGCTTATTAAAGAAATGCCCAAATCCATATGCCGCCGTAAAGCTCCGGTTCCTGCTGTTGACCGCAAAAATCCAAGGCCCAAAGGAAGCCGTGATCTTCTCCTTGAAATGGGACCTGAAAAATTTGCCCGGCACATCCTCAAAGAGAAAAAACTGCTGCTGACTGATACAACCTTTCGTGATGCCCATCAGTCGCTGCTGGCTACCCGTATGAGAACTATAGACATGCTGAAAATAACCGAGGTATACTCGAGGAACCATGCTGACTTCTTTTCACTTGAGATGTGGGGCGGGGCGACCTTTGATACTGCAATGAGATTTCTCACGGAGTGCCCGTGGGAACGGCTGCGCTTCATGCGCAAGCTGGCACCCAATATACTCTTCCAGATGCTGCTCAGGGCCTCTAACGGCGTTGGATATACCAATTACCCTGATAACGTCGTCAAGGCATTCATCAAACAGGCAGCAGAGAGTGGTATGGATATATTCCGCGTTTTTGACTCTCTTAACTGGGTAACAAATATGAAAGTGGCGATGGATGCCGTCCTGGAAACAAATGCCATCTGCGAGGCCGCCATATGTTACACCGGAGATATTTTGAATCCGAAACGTACCAAATATACGCTGGACTATTATGTAAAAATGGCAAAAGAGCTGGAAGGCCACGGCGCCCATATCCTGGCGATCAAGGATATGGCTGGTCTTTTGAAACCCTATGCTGCTTATGAACTGGTTAGTGCCCTGAAGTCAGAACTGAAGATACCCATACATCTTCACACCCACGATACGTCGGGCGGTCAGATAGCCACTCTCATCAAGGCCGCAGAGGCCGGTGTGGATATTGTAGATGCAGCCCTGGGACCTCTTTCCGGGCTGACATCCCAGTGCAATCTTAACACCCTTGTGGAAATGATGCGTTTTCACGAGCGTGACACGGGTATGGATTTTAAGACCCTTGGCTTGCTTTCGGACTACTGGGAAGTGGTCAGGGAGTATTATGCGCCATTCGAATCCATTCAGAAATCAAGTACTGCCGAGGTGTACCATCACGAAATCCCCGGCGGCCAGTTTACCAACCTTTTCCAGCAGGCACACTCTATGGGCCTCGCACACAGGTGGCATGAGATTACCGACGTTTATGCAGATGTCAACCAGCTTTTCGGGGATATCGTTAAAGTTACACCATCTTCAAAAGTTGTCGGTGATCTGACACTCTTCCTGGTGACAAATGACATCAAGGCCCAGGATATCCTTACCAATAACAGGGAAATCTCCTTCCCTACCTCTGTTATAGAATTCTTTGAAGGCCGTCTGGGCCAGCCGACCGGTGGTTTCCCCAGAGATGTGCAGGAAAAAATCCTGCGCGGTGCCCCTGCTTTCATTGAAAGACCCGGCGCCAACCTGCCGCCTGTCAATCTTGATGAAATTAAGGAAGAAGTTGAAGGCAGGATCTCCAGACCCATCACAAATGAAGAACTCATGTCATACCTGATGTATCCGGACGTCTTCATTAAGTATGCGGAGCACAGGAAGAAATACGAAGATGTTTCCGTCATTCCTACGGATGTATTCTTCTACGGTCCGCCTATGAACGAAGAGATCTATATTGACATCGAAGAAGGAAAGACCTTGATCTTCAAACTGGTAGCCATAAGTCCGGCAAATGCGGAAGGGAATTGTACTGTCTTCTTTGAGCTTAATGGTCAACCTCGTGAAGTAGTTATAGCCAATCGCAAGGCAACTGCTTCAGTAACCAGCCATCCCCAGGCAGAAGAGGGAAACATCAAACACATAGGCGCACCCATGCCTGGCATGATTGTCAATGTAAAAGTGAAGGCCGGTGATAAGGTTACCAAAAATGATCCACTTATGGTCATGGAGGCCATGAAGATGGAGACAACAATTTATGCCGAGCATGACGGTGAAATTGGCCAGATTCTGGTTAAGGCCAAAGAATGTGTTAATGCGAGAGACCTGCTGATCGTCTACAAGTAATCATATAATGAAAGTACTTCATAAAAGGGTACTAGAGTAAAAATCGATAGGAACTATCTTCTGACCGGATAAAATTAAAAAAACACCAAAGTAAATAGTGTTGACAGAAGTAGCTACTTCAAATTAAAATGTAGCTATGATTACCGTTGGAATTAAAGAACTCAAGAATAAGTTAAGCCAGTATCTCCGTAAGATAAAAAAAGG
>CAZPUD010000096.1:0-13184 GCA_964589115.1 uncultured candidatus Brocadiaceae bacterium
AAGCTTTACTTCACGAAAAAAGTGATGAGAATGAGTGTGTCTTAAACTGGGAAGAAATGTGTAATTTAACAATTTCTAAAGCACCATTGGAATTTATAGTGCTTCATGCAGAGTCTAAAGGACAAACATCTATGGGTAAGATGGTCTGGCCATTCAGGGATTCAGTTTATTTTTTCCGTTTAATCAAAGAATTAGAGGAAAATAGAATAAATATGAAAGAAGTTATGAGACTACTTATTGACTTTACACAAAAGAATGAAAATAGAACCCTTATTCGTAATCGAGTTTGCGAACGAATTCTTAAAAAACGGTCAATACTCGATCTGATTGAATTTCATGTATTTAATACAGATCAAGCTTATATCAAGCCATTATTTGATTTTGTTATGAAATACGAACCTGTTGTCAGAAAGGAGGTGGGAAATATGACCATTGAAGAACAGGATGCTGCTGTAACATTGGGCAAAAGAATAGGAATGGTGGTGGGTAAAGACGGAAAGAAGGGGGATCTTTTTGCTTTAAGAAAGGCAAGGCGGAAAGCCGATTTTCTAAACGAATTGAATAGACTTCAGTTTAAATGTAATCTGACAGTTCCACCAGATGTATATGAAGGAAAACTTACAGACTCAAATTTTGTCGAGTTTAAACAATTTAGCATGATTGCCGCATTGAACAGCTTTCATGCAGCAACTCAATCAGAAAAAGGAGCAAAGTCATGAAAAATGCAAAAGCATTAACCGTTACTTATTTAACGCCGGTCTCATTTGCAAGTTTGAATGGCTCTGATAAAGAAGCAGATAATATTTCAAACATCAAAAAGATTACGAGAGAGACAGATCAGTTTCCTTATATTTCTGCCCAAGCTGTGAGAAGGGCATTAAGGGATCAATTAGCTGTTCTTGGGAGAAAACTATCTGAAGGTGTAACTGCAACTATTAAAAAAGGGGCTGCTACTACTGAACAAGACCCCGATCAATTCATAGATGATGACCTCTTCGGTTTTATGGGAACAGAGGAAGGTAAAGAAGGGAAAAAGGGCAAATCAACGAAACGTACATCTCCAATAAGGGTGTCTCCATTAATTGCATTACAAAAGTACGAAGGAGATTTGGACTTTGGAACAAACTTTATGGGTGTTCAATCTGGTGGTGACCCTAATATTTTTGAAACTGAAATCCATTCGGGAATATACAGAGGAACCATACTAATTGAATTGGATAGGGTTGGATGTGGCGAGGGATTCAAAAAGGGGTTGGAAAATCCAGAAAAAGCTGCAAGAGTCAAAGATTTCTTATCTGCCTTTAAAAATTTATGGACAGCCGGTAGACAAACTCGATTTCTTGCGGATATTTCACCCAAATTTGTTGTATCTGCTATGCTTACTACAAAAAATCCAATTTTTCTTGAGTCCATAATACCTATGAACGGCGGCGTTAATATCGAATTAATTAGTGAAGTTGTTAAGGACTACAAAAATGAAATTAAGGCATCGGTTTTTGGAGCAAGGAAAGGATTATTCTCAAACTTGCCCAATGGAACAGTTTCAATTGGCGAGGCCTTTGAAAAAATGGCGGAATGGATCGATGAATATTACAAGTAGAGAGGTGTATTATGTTTGCTTTTTCAATTAAAGCATTTGCAATAACCGCTTCTTTCAGGATTCCTGAAAGTCACACATTTCAACAAACCCTCCCTTTGCCTCCTGTTACTACTTTGACAGGATTAATGGGAGCAGCCTTGGGGGTAAAATTTGAAGATGCAGTGAAATTCAGAGAGCATAAAGGTATTGTCTTCGGTGTTATCGGTTCATACAAAGGAGAGATGAGGGATCTATGGAAATACAACAAAGTAAAATCTGGAGAATCCTTAAAGGATGTTCTTATAAGAGAATATTTGACGGATTTTTCCATGAATGTTGCAGTTGGTGCTAAAGATAAGGCAATATTATCTGAGGTAAGAAGTTGTTTCTGTAATCCTAAATATGCCCTTACTGCAGGCAATAGCGATGATTTATTGAAAATTTGTAGAATTAGCGATATTGTGGAAGCCAAAGAAAAACAATGCTCAGATTTCGAAAATACTATACTACCTGGCGACAAAACATTCGAATACGATTCCTTGATAGACTTAAAGAATACCCCAATAACTTATAGAGTCAGAGCACCACAAATTTTCCTTTTACCCACTGCTTTTAAATTTGATGGCGAAGAAAGAAGGATAAGCAAAAGAGAACATTTCACCTTTGTTGGTTCTCCAATAAGGTTAAAAAGTCCAATTCTTACCTATTTAGTAAATGGTGTTATGGTTGCATTATTATGATATTCTATGCAAAACCAGACCAGACTTACAGAGAACATCTCGATGCGGTATATTCAGCATGGAAAGAGACGATAAAGGCTAAAAGATCGTTAATTGAGAGATTGGCATTAAAATATAACTTTTCTGTTGAACGGTTACTCAGGGGTTCGTTACTTACAGTCGCCTTTCATGACATTGGCAAAATGATTGAGCCATTTCAGTTAATGATGTTGTCGATAAGGCAGAATAAATCTTTCGATAAAAAAATAAACTACCGTCATGAATTGGTATCTTTCGTATATACTTCAAAATATTGGCAATTAATAAATAATAACAGAGATAATTATCTATCTTGTATTCCATTAGAAGCTTTAGCGGTTGTTGGTCATCACAAGACGCTTGATTCAGATTTAACCTCGTTTAATAGAGAATGTGTACTTTCTCTGCCAAAGGTGTTACCTGAAGGAATAAGCGAGGCTATCTCGATTACAGAAGAGTACTTTAAAAAAGAAGGCTGGACTCTTCAGCCTGTAAAAGATAATCTGAACTTGCAAGATCCATATAAATCTCTCGCGAGTCTGGTTTCAAGTGGTTTTTTAAGTAAGGGGATAGAAAAAGATAGCCCCGAAAAGACAAGGATACTTTATTTTCTTTTAAAAGGAATTCTTCATTATGCTGATTGGTATGGATCGGGAAAAACGTCTGTTAGATATAGCATAAATAAAGGTGCTACTGTTATAATCGACGAACTCGCAAATCGTTGCCGTACAAAAGGAATAGCTTATGAAGGACTCAGACCATTTCAGAAAGTTTGTAACAACCATTCTGGGCATCTGGTTGCAATAGCTCCAACAGGCAGTGGAAAAACAGAGGCATCGATCTTATGGGCATTAAAGAATGCAAAGGAAATGGGAGGTGCAAAGATTATATATCTTCTTCCTACAATGGTAACAGCAAATAGTATATGGAAAAGATTGGTTGATTTTTTTGACGAAGAAAATGTGGGACTAACTCATTCCACTGCAAATCTATTTTTACAAGATGATTCAATAGAAGATGAAGAAGATATATGGGAAAACCGCCGGGATATTCTTTTTAATCAATCATTTATCAAGCCGATTACAGTTGGTACTGTAGACCAGTTGCTTACAGTCGGGTTCAATTCAGGGAAATGGGTATTAAAAGAAGTAAATGCTTCCAACTCCGTTATTATCATGGATGAAATTCATGCCTATGATGGTTGGACATTGGGTCTTATTATTTCTACAATAAGACATTTTGCTTCACTTGGTACCCGTTTTATGCTTATGAGTGCTACATTGCCCCATTCATTACAGCAATTATTCTCTGAGGAACTTCAGATTCCAAGTAATACGGCTATCAAAGAAGAAACTCTTTTAAATGCTAAAAGAAGTAAGTATTTTGTAGAAAATGATCTGATAGAGAATGCTCTTGAAAGCATTGAGCAGGCTATATTGAATGGCAAAAAAGTGTTGGTCGTAGTTAACACTGTTAACCTTTGTCAGAGCTTAGCTCAAAAATTATCAAAGCTTAAACCTATCTGCTATCATTCTCAATTCATATTGAAAGATCGCAAGGCCATAGAAGAGAAAATTAATAATGCCAAATTTGTTATTGCTACTCAAGTGGTAGAAGTATCTCTGGATATTGACTATGATTGGCTTTTTACAGAATGTGCACCTCCTGATGCTATTGCCCAAAGGGCAGGAAGAGTTAATAGATATAGAGATTCTCAAAGAGATAGCCGTGTGTATATTTTCAAGGCGTCAGAAAAATCTGGGAGAATATATAACCCGATTAATGATCCAAACCTCTTATCACGTTCTTTTGCGGTATTTAAAGAAGCACCATCTGAGATTAGCGAAAATGATCTTATTAGATTGGTAGAAGAGGTTTACAAAGATTACAGAATTGAGGATTCCGAATCTTTTAATGACGCTATTCAGCAATATCGATTATCTCAGAGTAATAGAAATATGATTTTTGATAGCCGTCTAAAAGAAGACAAACAAGAGGTTACTCGGCAGATAAGATACGAAACCGTTTCAGTAATACCAAAATGTTTTAAAGATGTGGTTTTAAAATTGAA
Source organism: uncultured candidatus Brocadiaceae bacterium (assembly GCA_964589115.1). Classification (GTDB taxonomy): domain Bacteria; phylum Planctomycetota; class Brocadiia; order Brocadiales; family Brocadiaceae; genus JBDIVL01. The sequence continues at coordinate 4,409 of CAZPUD010000096.1, forward strand.
ACCTATTAAAAGACGATGGTATGAAATAAAGCTTCCGTTATGGTATGTTTGCAAGAATAAGGAAGATGTGAAAGGAATTATTTTTTGTGATGTTGATTATGATTCTAATATTGGAGCAATATTTAGAAAGGATGAACAAGTATCGAGCATGATTATTTAATAGATGCAATTCCATAAAAACAAAGTAAATTTATATTCAAAAAATACCTAATTTTTGAACAAAACTATATTATTTAAATACACTCCTATGTTTAACTTCCTCGGCACGTTCTCCGTCAACTTCGAAATCCCCGATTATTGGGGCATCGGCAAATCAGTGTCGAGGGGGTTTGGGACGGTGAAACGAGTTAAAGAGTTGGAGAGTTGAAGAGTTGAGGAGTTGGGGGGTGATGGCAAAAATGAATAAAATAACAAAAAACGAGTATAGAAATTTTTTTATCAAATTAAAAGATGACATTATATCTGCACGGCAAAAAGCTTATCAGACTGTTAACAGGCAATTGGTGGAGTTATATATTCGAATAGGAAAGGGGATCTACGAAAAGTTTGAAGTGTCTCAATGGGGTGAAGCCGTTGTTGAGACCCTGGCAAAAGATTTACAAAAAGAGTTTCCTGATATGAAGGGTTTTTCCCAGAGGAATTTATGGGAAATGAAAAAACTTTACGAAACCTATAAGAACGATCAAATTCTGCAACCGCTGGTTGCAGAATTATCATGGTCACATAATTTAATAATTTTACATCAGACACAATCTATCGAAGAAAAAGAATTTTATATCAAAACTTGTATAAATGAAAGGTGGTCTCGTCGTGAACTTGAAAGGCAAATAGATTCTTCTCTTTATGAACGTTTCATGCTTTCCAAAAAGACAGACAAATTACTGCCTCACACAAAAGAAAAGAATATCCTTGCCCACCTTAAAGATGAGTATATCTTTGACTTTCTTGGATTAAAAGATGATTTTACGGAACAAGACCTGCGTAAGGCTATCGTGACAAATCTAAAACAGTTCTTTCTTGAATTTGGCAAATATTTTACTTTTGTAGGGAATGAATACAAAATAACTGTTGGCAATGAAGATTATAAGGTAGATTTATTGTTTTATCACAGACTTTTCCGGTGTCTTGTGGCGGTAGAGTTAAAGATCGGTAAATTTAAGCCTGAATATGTTGGAAAGATGCAGTTTTATCTATCCGCCCTTGATGAAAAGTTAAAGTTAGGAGAAGAAAATCCATCTGTGGGATTAATCCTTTGCAAATCAAAAGATGAAGAAGTAGTGCGCATAGCTATAAGCAAAGCCGTATCACAGATGAAAGTCGTTACTTATAAAACAAAGATTATTGACAAGTATCTGCTCAAGGAAAAACTGCACTCTCTGCCTTTGCCAGAAAAATACCAGGGTGAATAGTTCTCGATATCCTTGATTACTAAAGATAATGAACATGGAGTGAAGGAGTTGCAGAGTTTAAGAGTGGAGAGGGTTTGGGACGGTGAAACGAGTTAAAGAGTTGGAGAGTTAAGGAGTTGAAGAGTTAATGGGTTAAAGAGTTGAGAAATGGATACTATAATAGGTACAGTATTCTCAAAAAATAATAAAGAAATTCGGCTTACGGCGGAAAGATGGGCACATATTGTTTAATCTCATGATTATATGGCCGGTAATCAGGATATAGTCTTTGAAACCTTAGAAGCTCCAGATATCATAGTTGGTGGTGAGAAAAATGAATTTTTAAGGGAGTTCTATATTTGGATTAGGAAGCTACATATGAAAAAATCAGGAATAAAAAACCGGATCACAAAGTCGGATGCCAGTGCATTCGCGAGACGCTGGAAAATTGTTAACGACACCGAGAAAAGAATGTTACGTGCCACCTCCGAAGAAGAAAAGCTCGAACATTTAATAATGCTTATGGACCTGGCTAAAGAACTTGATTGGAAAATGTCATTCAAGGCAGAAGTGAACAAAGTTCGGGATCGGTGGAATAAACTGAGAAAGGTCTATCATGCCTAAAAAAGGACATCTATCACCCCTTCTTGAAGCCTTGCGTAATCTTGTAACCTGGCTGCAGAGTAAACACACACCGGGTATTATCATCGGAGGAGTGGCGGCTTCCCTGTTAGGCCGGCCAAGGATGACGCGTGATATAGATGTACTTGTTATAATTGAAGAAGAATATTGGGATAACTTCCTTCTTGATGGAGCAGAATTTGGTTTTGTCCCCCGATTAAATGATTGCCTGGCCTTTGCAAGAAAATCAAGGGTTCTTCTGGTTCGACATAAACCGAGCGGAATTGATGTGGATATTACCTTCGGTACATTACCTTTTGAAAAAGAGGCGATTAGTCGTGCAGTATGGTTTGATATAAAAAAGATTCGTCTGCCATTGCCTGCCCCTGAGGATTTGATTATTATGAAAGCAATTGCTCACCGCCCCAGAGATCTTGCAGATATCGAGTCTGTCCTCGACGCTCATCCAAAACTAAACCTGCGAAGGATTCGCTTGTGGGTTAAGGAGTTCTCAAGCGCCATTGAGATGCCAGACATCCTGAACGACCTGGAGCATATTTTGGCCAGGAAACGAAAAAAATAATTGAAGAACTTATTATACTTTCAGAACAAATAAGGCTTATGAAGATTTCTTTCCCGATTATCCATATTATTGGTTTGCCCGGTGCCGGAAAAACTACCCTGGGAAAACGCCTTTCAAAAAAACTAAATATCCCCGTGTATCGCATCGGGGAATATCGGTCAAAGTTTCCTGCAACCTCTTTGGGTGAGGCAGATGCATGGGTTACCTTCTTCCGTGATTTATCGAGGCAAAAATGGAAAAACTGCATTATTGAGACTACAGGTTTGAATTGCAGAGAATCGTTTCTAAAAGCAGCCCTTCCAAGTTTCGGCAGGATGACTATTAAACTGGAAGCACAAAGGAAGGTTCTCTATGAGAGGATTAGTAAGAAAAAGAAAGACGAACAGGGTGGCGACTGGTTGTTTAGTGACAACTATCATGACAAGTACGAATTCGTAAGAAAGCTTTTCAGGGAATTCAGGAAAGTACCGGCAGAGGTTATAATTGATACAACGAAACTCGGTCATAATGAAGTGTATAAGATCGCCTTGGAAAAATTGAAGCTATTTTGACAGGTTAAAAGTAGGGTAGATTAAGGCGTTGTTTTTTATGCCGAATCCTCCAATAATATTTTCGGTAACAATTTAGTTTTTTAGAATTTGTAACAATAACGGTATATTACATGCCGTGTAGGGGCAGGTTTCAAACCTGCCCCTACAATAAACGCTATTCGTGCAGGAATTTTCAAAAACTAAATTGTTACTATTTCCTTAAAAGGTGGATTCACTATCGTTTAATCCACACTACCTGAAACCCGCTTACATAAAATGAAAAAGACTTTTCGATTGGATAAAGGACAAATTGAGGTGGTGGATGATGAGATGGCGGAAGTGTTGCGCCACAAAACACCGGCGGAGAGAATCCGCATTGGTTTTGATTTATGGATATCAGCGCATAATATGCTCATGGCTCACATGAAAAAAACACATCCTGAATGGGATGATAATAAACTCTCCCGGGAGGTGGCAAGGAGGCTTTCACATGGGGCCGTTTGAATTACTACAAAAGATCGTGACGGTATTTGAATTGCTTTATCAAAAGGCTGATGAGGTTTCAAAAATGATACAAGGTTTTATGAACTATCTCAATAACTCTTCAACTCATTAACTCTAAAACTCTTTAACTCTTTAACTCAACCATGCAACTCGTAATCAACACATACGGTTCTTATCTCCAAAAGAATGGAGATTGTTTCAAGATCAAAAAGGACGACCAGGTCTTTGAGGTCTCCGTAAAAAAGGTAAGCAGCATCATGATCGCCACGGCTGCCTATATCACTACCGATGCCATCAAACTGGCCATGGATAACAATATAGATGTCATCTTTCTTGATGAATTCGGTGACCCTTTTGGCAGGGTATGGCATAGCAAGCTGGGCAGCACAACCCTGATCCGCCGCAGGCAGTTAGAGGTGGCCGGCACCATTGAAGGCGTAAACCTTGCCCTGGAATGGGTCAGGAGAAAGTTTGATAACCAGATCGATCTTTTGAAACGCCTTCGTGAAAGCAGGTCGCAGAAATCGGCAGAGATTTCTGCATATATCGAAAAACTCTGTACCAGCAGGAATAGCCTGGATTCGCTTATCCCGCAGGATACAAGCAACATCGGTATAGATGAGATACGCGGCTCTATCATGGGAATTGAGGGGAATGGCGGACGTATCTATTTTGAGGCGGTTAATTTCCTTATGCCGGAGCGGTATAAGTTCGAAGGGCGAAGCAGGAATCCGGCCAGGGATGAATTTAATGCACTGCTCAACTATGCCTATGGTATCCTCTATTCAAAGGTAGAGAAGGCATGTATCATTGCGGGGTTAGACCCGTACGTTGGCATTATCCATACCGATCATTATAATAAGAAATCACTGGTCTTTGATCTCATTGAGAATTTCCGCATCTGGGCGGACGAAACGGTAATAAAGCTCTTTGCAGGCAGGGATGTAAAGCAGGAGCATTTTGACAAGCTTGAAAACGGATTTACTTTGAATAAAGAGGGCAAGGCACTGCTCATTGGCGCCTTTAACGGATTTCTTGATGAATCCGTCCGATACAGCAGCAGGAATATCAAGCGGGGGGATATTGTACAGTTTGAATGCCATAGGATAGCAAATCAGTTGATAAAATGACGTGGTCCGTGGCCCGTGACCCGTGGTCCGTGATCCGTGATCCGTTGTCCGTGATACGTGTACCGTCGTCCGTATACCGTTGCCCGTGATCTGTGTCTCCGTTGGCTGATGGCTAATTGAGGGGCAGTTTTTAGTGAGTGTATTCATTTAATATCTTTAAAAAAGCAGGAGAGTTACTATGAACATTGAGGAAATGGATGTTTTTAAATTATCACATAATTTAACCTTAAAAATATATAATCAGACGAAAAGATATCCTGCGGATGAGAAATTTTGGCTGATACCGCAGATGAGAAAGGCAGCATCCTCTGTTCCAATGAATCTCATGGAGGGCGGCAATCGGAACAACAGAAAAGAGTACAGACAGTTTGTAGGTATTGCCAAAGGTTCCGCGGCAGAGTTAAAATATCAACTCCCGTTATCAAACGACCTTGGTTACATTACTAAAGAAATCTTCCAGGAACTTTTTGGAATAACACAGCGAATTTTGCAGATGCTTGAGAAATTGAGTGCTTCCCTCAAAATTTCAAAGCCGGTTCACGGACCACGGTAACCGGGCAACGGATCACGGGCCACGGGAAACGGGCCACTGGCAACGGACAACGGATCACGGAAAAATGGAAACCCTCATTTGGTTGATATACGATATTGTAAACGATAAGCCGAGGAATAAAATCGCCAAGGCGTGTAAGGAGAAAGGACTCTACCGCGTACAGAAATCGGCATTCCTTGGAAAACTGAATAAAAACCAGATCGATGAATTGAAAATCATCTGTGAAGATATCATCGATCCGGAGGTTGATTCAGTCTATATCTTTCCCCTGTGTGAAGATGATTTTAAGAAGGTAAAACTTTTGGGACAGGCGTTTGATAAGAAGCTGGTATCGGCAGAATTACTGGAGAAGTTTTTCTGAAAAACGTGATCCGTGGCCCGTGGTCCGGTTCCCGTGATCCGTTATTGTCAGCTTACGGGCAACGGATCACGGGCCACGGGCAACGGACTCCTTATGGATACTGAATCTACATTAATGATCACCCCCTCGGAGGTTATTGAGCACCTCTACTGCCCGAGGTTTACTTACTTTATGAACTGTCTGAATATCCCCCAACATGAAGAGCGGCGGTATAAGGTAATAAAGGGGAGGGAGATTCATGAGAGGAGGGGAAGAGAAAACCGTGATTATTTACGGAAAAAGATCGGGTGTACTTCGAAGGCCATCTCGGTATATCTCGCTTCTCCCAGAATACGGGTGAGGGGGATCGTGGATGAGGTGCTGGAATTATCCGACGGGACGATGGCACCTCTGGATTATAAATACACAGAATATACAGAACATCTCTACAATACACACAAATTCCAATCGGTTCTTTACGCTATGCTCATTGAAGAGACGTATAAAAGGCCGGTAAAGAAGGGGTTTATTTGTTATGTAAGGGATGGAGCAGTTTTAAAGGAGGTGAATTATGAACCATCTGATTTTGAGACTGTTCGTGCTTTACTTTCTGAAATATTTGATGTAATATCAAAAGGTCAATTTCCCAAAAAGACCAAATTTTTGAATCGGTGTATTGACTGTTGTTACAAAAATATTTGTGTATGAGATGTCGATTGCCGTAAGTGTGTGTATTGTAATGTCTTGTATTAATACAATGGATGTAAAGTATGGATTTTTTTAATGAAAATAGGCCCCATTTCAGGACAAAAGGCCATATTTTGACAGGGAGTAAATTTTATGTAAGTCTTGTGAATAATAAAGATAGCCAAAAAATGCAGTTGAAATGCTAATTCCATTAAAACAAGGATTGAAACTCGTAATCTGAACAGCGTATTCTTTGCACCAAACTGTTGAAATGCTAATTCCATTAAAACAAGGATTGAAACTATCCTTCTTTCTTGCTTCAATCCAGTCTCTTGCGGTTGAAATGCTAATTCCATTAAAACAAGGATTGAAACCCCGCATATGGGGCATTTTCCACTATTCGCAACTTCGTTGAAATGCTAATTCCATTAAAACAAGGATTGAAACTGCGGCTGCTAGCCTATTGGTATGTGTTGGCGTAACCGTTGAAATGCTAATTCCATTAAAACAAGGATTGAAACCCTATTTTCGTTACAGTTCCAGATTTGCTTCTAAAGATGTTGAAATGCTAATTCCATTAAAACAAGGATTGAAACTTTTCATTTTTGCTTAATAACGCATCGTGAGAAACTCGTTGAAATGCTAATTCCATTAAAACAAGGATTGAAACTGGTATTCCTCTGCCGCTTGCTTTTCTGCAATTGCTTGTTGAAATGCTAATTCCATTAAAACAAGGATTGAAACATTTCTTTTTCACCTCCGTAATATACGATGGAGTGGTTGAAATGCTAATTCCATTAAAACAAGGATTGAAACATTAGACCCGAAAGGGAAAGGAGATGGGGAGATGAGTTGAAATGCTAATTCCATTAAAACAAGGATTGAAACCCATCCAGCCATCCATGAGTCTTGAGCAGGGAGACGTTGAAATGCTAATTCCATTAAAACAAGGATTGAAACATGATATATTATTGTCTATCAACGGAAACAATATAGTTGAAATGCTAATTCCATTAAAACAAGGATTGAAACTTTTCATGGAAGACCTAAACCTAGAGAAATAGGAGGGGTTGAAATGCTAATTCCATTAAAACAAGGATTGAAACAAAGAAAGGATTCTTTCTTCTGCATACGTTACCTCTGTTGAAATGCTAATTCCATTAAAACAAGGATTGAAACTCTTTGTACAAGGATTATATAAGAAAAGGTAGAAGGAGTTGAAATGCTAATTCCATTAAAACAAGGATTGAAACATGTGTTTCTTGCTACTAAGTAATGGATTACTACTGGGTTGAAATGCTAATTCCATTAAAACAAGGATTGAAACGCGTGTACCCGGACACCATGAACAATATTTTTCTTGTTGAAATGCTAATTCCATTAAAACAAGGATTGAAACGGTAAGTCATGTTGTCCAGGTAAAACAAATATTTCATGTTGAAATGCTAATTCCATTAAAACAAGGATTGAAACATCTTAAATCCGTATTCATGAAGCAGTTTTACTGCGTGTTGAAATGCTAATTCCATTAAAACAAGGATTGAAACAAATTAGAACCGAAAGGAATTATCCTTGATGAAATTCGTTGAAATGCTAATTCCATTAAAACAAGGATTGAAACAAGATATCCATTAAATCCCAATGATCTGACAAGTTGGTTGAAATGCTAATTCCATTAAAACAAGGATTGAAACTTTTATCTAATACTTTTTTAGTTGTTAATTTTTCTTTGTTGAAATGCTAATTCCATTAAAACAAGGATTGAAACGCATACCATTTGCTTTATACATATACATAAGTAAATGTTGAAATGCTAATTCCATTAAAACAAGGATTGAAACGACTCATAATCACTGTATGAGTCACTTCAATACACTTGTTGAAATGCTAATTCCATTAAAACAAGGATTGAAACTTTCTATAATGTAGTTAACAGTCGAAGGGGAAAGGTTGAAATGCTAATTCCATTAAAACAAGGATTGAAACTTTTAAAAATCCTGATAAATCAGGCTTGACATATTTGTTGAAATGCTAATTCCATTAAAACAAGGATTGAAACCTATAAAGATATAGAGTTAATTTCATTCTTCCACTCGTTGAAATGCTAATTCCATTAAAACAAGGATTGAAACATCGTATTATCCGATACTGTAATACCGGATGCCCTAGTTGAAATGCTAATTCCATTAAAACAAGGATTGAAACTTCTCTGATGCCCATTTCTCAAGCAATCCCTTGAAATGTTGAAATGCTAATTCCATTAAAACAAGGATTGAAACGACAGAACATGTCACAGGACAATTGAGACAGAGACGTTGAAATGCTAATTCCATTAAAACAAGGATTGAAACACAATCAAAGGGGAAAGAAAAGACATGTCAAAGCAAGTTGAAATGCTAATTCCATTAAAACAAGGATTGAAACCATATTTCTTTATTCG
>CAZPUD010000097.1:0-13180 GCA_964589115.1 uncultured candidatus Brocadiaceae bacterium
CACATTCAATAAGGCCAATTGCCTGGCAATTTGAATCTTTTCGTTAATATCCAGACTTGCACCCGGGGATTGTTCGCCATCACGCAGTGTAGTATCAAAAATAATGATATTATTATGCATACATACCTTTCTTGTTTCCATAATCCGACGAATTGTAAATGTATAATACAGAGTGAATGCTGTATTTCACATCTTTCATTGCAAAATTTTCATAAACAAATAAATTTTACAATATGCCTTTGCCACATTCAATAATTAAGTATTGGTAGGTAAAGTATATGGAACAACAGACTGTTTATTTTTGTTTTCTCTTTTATCAGAGAATCATTAAAGCCCTTATATTTACTGACTTAGAAGTAGTTGGCACGATTTTAGCAAAAACATGCGCGTCTGTACAACATGACTTTACTTTCAAGCTAAGCTGCCTTTGGCAGCGGCTAAGGTTGGTTCAATCTTGCAGATTGAACCATTCGTTTAGCATAGGCCTGTACGTTTTGGTTTATTCCAGGCATATGAAACATGCCAAACGTTTCGGTTCAATCGTGGACGATTGAACCAACTCTGAAACTTTGAATTTCCTTAACATTAAATTAGTATTTTACGTTCCTGAATATTTCAGGAACTGGTTTTACACTTTCGACTCGTTCAGATTAGGAGATATAACATGAGTCAAAAAATTGATGAAATTGTTGTTCAAGAAACAACTCCCATGCAAAGTTTACAGCTAAACGATTTTGATAAGGAGATCGAGAAGTTAATTCCCACCTGCGGAACGGTGGAACTCACGGAACAACAAAGAGAAGCGCTGTTTAGGCCGGTAAATGAACAGGACATTGAGATACGTCCGGACGGCCTGATATATCTGCCTTGGGTTGAGTATGTTTCAAGACTTAAAGAGGCCTTTGGCCTTAATTGGGCAATTGTTCCACAGGGGATGCCAAAGCATAATGGTGACTACCTTATCTGGGGATTCTACCTTATAATTCAGGGAAAACTGGCCGGATTCGCAATTGGAGAACAGGAATACAATGAAGATAATACCTACATGACCTGGGGCGATGCCTGTGAAGGTGCGAAAAGCAATGCCCTCATGAGGCTGTGCAAAGGTATAGGAATCAGTCTGGAATTGTGGAAACCCTCCTTTGTGCACGCATGGAAAGAAAAACATGCAGAATCATACTGGGGTACAGATAAATATGGCAGAAAAAGAAAATTCTGGAAGAAAAAAATATCCGGACAATTAGAGGAAAAAAAAGAAGATAATTCACAGGAAAAAGAGGACTCACCTGATGACGCTGGCACGGATATGGAAAACCCCATTACACCATCCGAGCTTGTTAATAAAATTCAACATGCCGAGTCATTATCGCATTTAAGAAATATCTGGAATAAATACCATAAGTATATGGACAGATATGCACCAAAAGATAAAGAACTCATAATCAAAACGAAAAATGGAAAGAAAAAGGATTTTCTTACTGCGATTCGAGGATAGTGTCTTTCAAAAATACCCGGAACAAATTCGAATATCGGAATTAGAAACAAATCCTAAACCTGCTTAAATAAAATGAAAATTTCTGTACAATTAAATTATCTTGAATCCCTTAAAGTTACTGGTAAAATCAATAGCTAAGAATTTCAATTAATTAGGCTGCCTTTGGCAGCGACTAAGGTTGGTTCAATCTTGTAGATTAAACCATTCGTTTAGCATTGGCCTGTACGTTTTGGTTTATTCCAGGCATATGAGACATGCTAAACGTTTCGGTTCAATCGTGGACGATTGAACCAACCCTGGTTAATGGCATAATGAGAAACTTTGAAATTCCTATACGTCAAATTATGCCTTCGGCAACTTTTTATCTCCCCTCTTTCTAGAGGGGAAACCAAGATTGAATTTCCTAAGCATAAATGTACAGGTCAACAAACGTGAACATAAAAAAATGTATCTGGATGCTACTTTTATTGGCTGTTATTCCAACGGCGTGCCGTACCCCTTCTTACACAACTGCAGAAAAAAAATCGAAAAAGGGATTCCTCAGTCCAATTTCCCAAAAGTTTACAGGTGAAGCCACACCACGGGAACGCAAGATAATGGGAATTTCATATTTCAAAAAAGGGATGATCGAAGAGGCTATAGATGAATTGAAGCTTGCATCAGAAAAAATACAGGGAGACGGAGAATTGCATCATTATTTAGGAAAGGCATATTATGACAATAACAGAATTGATGAAGCCATTGCCGAATTTCTTGCGGCAATATCATACTACAAGCATAACCAAATAACAGAAAGAGCAGATGCCTACAACGATCTTGGACTGGCATATAAGAATAAAAAAGCACTCACAGAATCACTCTCCGCCCTGAAGGAAAGTATCGAATTAAATCCATCAGCAGTTGATACTAATTACAATTTGGGGCTTTTATACTACGAAAAGGGCATATTAGATGAGGCTATTACCTATTTCAAAAAATCTATTAAACTCGACCCCAAAGAGTCCGATGCACACTTTATGCTGGGGTTAATATATCATAAAAAGAAATTGCATGATAAGGCCATACAGGAATTTAAGCAGGCAATTGAATTAAACCCTGACGATGCAGAAGCACATAATCATCTTGGCATAGTACATTACGAAAGGGGTGATATAGGAAAATCAATCACCGAACACCGGTCAGCCATCAAATGTAATAAGAATTATCCAGAGGCCTTTAATAATCTGGGAATCGCTCTCTATTCAAAAGAGGAACTGAAAGAAGCGGCAGAAGCCTTCAAACATGCCCTGGAATTAGCACCCGATTTTGCAGAGGCACATTACAATCTTGGCCTTATCTATAGTGAAGAAGGATACTCTGAAAATGCGGTAGCCTCTTTGGAAGAGGCAATCAAGCACGATCCCACAATTGCAGAGGCGCACCTCAAACTAGGTGATGTTTATACAGAACAGGACATGTTAGAAGATGCATTATCCGAGTACAAAAAGGCTATCGATATCAAACCAGATTACGAAGAGGCATACTATAGTTGTGGCGAACTCTATGCTGCTAAAGGCAAACACGACAAGTCTATCAATGCCTGGAATAAAACAATCGAAATAAACCGCAAAAATACAGATGCCTACTTTAACTTGGGGATTGCGTATTATAATCAGGGAAGCCTGAATAAGGCGATCTCTATGTGGACAAAGGTTATTGAGATTAATCCGGCAGATTATGATGCCCTTGTAAATCTTGCAGACGCCTATAATATAAAAGGTCTCATAGATAAAGCCATACACACATGGGAAAAGGTTATTGAGATTTATCCAAATAATGCAGAAGTGCATTACAAATTAGGGAATGCTTATGCAAAGAAAGACATGTACACCACCGCCCTCCCGAACTGGGAAAAGGCAGTGGAAATCGATTCCGATAATGCGAACGCCTATTACAACCTCGGGTTAGTTTATACTAAAATCGGAAAATACGAAGATGCTATTCACGCATACAAAAAAGTTTTAGACATCGACCCGGATGATATTAATGCCCATAAAAATTTAGGGTTACTTTACAGAGAGTTGGGCAAGCATGTTGAAGCAGAATCGGAATTTGCCATCTACGAGAAACTAAAGTCTATTCAACCATAGATTAGGCCTTCGGTGACTTTTTGAATAAACATTTCAAGTAGAATTGAGTGATGTTGATGAATGGAGGATACTTTGGTGGGCAATACCAACCCTACAAAGATTGAAATCCCTATACATTAAAACAGTAGGATGGGTGAAGCGTCAGCGTACACATCCTACAAACTGCATATACAGAGACCTCCAGGCAGGGACTGTAATTGTGGAGAGAAAGATTAAATGCTAAAAATATAGCTGAGGAGGTGAAAAAATGCCGGAAATAAAAGTACCTATATCATCCAGCGATATTATTGAAGCTGTAAAAAAGATGAAAAAACATGAAAGAGAATCTTTTATTGAAGACTTACTTGCTATGACCTCTCCTGAATATCTTCAGAGCATCAAGGAGGCGAGAGCCGAGTATAAAGCAGGCAGAACAAAATCACACAAAGAGATTTTTGGCGAATGAGCTATAACCTTGTTTATACCCGCCGGGCAGAAAAGGATATTAAAAAACTCGAACCTTCAACAAAACATCAGTTAAGCAAAGCCGTCTTGAAGTTACAGAATAATCCTTTGGAACATTCTAATAAACTGACAAACCCGAAAATAGGAACATACCGTTTTAGGATTGGCGATTATAGAGTTATTTTTGATATCGAAGGTAAAGATATCATTGTTCTGCATCTTCAGCCCCCTACGTTTGAAATTCCTGAAGAAACTACTTCTTCACCTTTACCTTCAAATTCTTCCTTAAATTCCCGGCTTTGAACTTTATCCGCGCCAGCCCGGTTTTCTTGAATGACTGAATGGTAAATGCGGCTTCACCCTGTGAATCTGTTACTTCCTCCTCTGAAGAAATCTTTATCCGTTTTTGACCTGACTTATTTATTTTCGCACTAACCAACTCATCCTCTACAGGACAACCATCTTTTCCCATTACCTTCACCACTACCGTACCTTGCTTATTCTTTTTAAGCGTTAGTTTGTTTGGTGATAATGCCATCTTCCTGGCTACACAAATAACCGGAGTTGGAGTAATTGACGGCGTTACAACCAGTGTTGGCGATGGTGAAGATACCGGTATTGGCGTCACGTCCACTACCACGGAGGCTGTACCGGTCACTAATCTCGGGAATCCGGTCGTATTAATCTCATCAATGTATGAAACAGTTAATGTGTCCCCTACTCCTGCCTGTATGCGGTCAAATTCCAGGGTGCCTCCATTGTTCACCACCAGAATCGAACCAAGAAACGTACCTGTATCTTTCCCCGTCTCAACCACCCTTACCTTTGTAACGTTAAGTGGTGAAGTTTCAATGAATACATCGTTGGTAAGGGATTCAGATTCAGTATGGTTTGTATTCCTCTCCGCATCTGCAAGGGTTATTTCGGCATAAGAATCTAAAAGATATTCACCTGCACTAAAGGCAAGTACTGCATCAAAACTGCTTAATGCCAGGGTCTTTGTTTGTGTTGAAGCAGAAGGGGTAGTATCGCTATACATAACCAGTACCTCTCCCCCTTGGTTTGCCTTTATTATACCGCTATTCGACCTTTCACTTGAGGTAGCACCCCCTGTAGTAACCGTACCTGTCTTTATTGATGCCAAAAATGTACCGCTATTTATACCATCTTCTACCAGGTCTAAAAACAGGTCTGTATCAATTGAATAGTTAGAACCTGTAATCTTAATTGCCGTAGTTAATAAATCTGCTAAGGTCAGGCTGGTATTTCTATCTGAATCTATTACCGTAGTAACAATTGTATCGCCGGATAGATATGCAATATACTTGCTAAGATAAAGTCCCTCAACAGGTGTTGGAGTCGGTGTCGGTGTTAACGAAGGGGTTGCCGTTGCAGCTGGAGAAGGAACAATAGAAGGTACAGGCGTTGGCGTGGATGACGGTGTCATTGTAGATGTCGGCGTAGGCGTACTCGCTCCGCCTGAAATGGTTGTAAAGCTCCAGCTATAGTTAGAGCTCAGCGAAGTGCTTGCCGCATTTGCTGCCTTTGCACCGGTAGTGATGGTAACAGTATATGTTGTATTATTGTTCAAATTACTTGAAGGTGTAAACGTTGCAGTGGCACCATTCGTGGCAACACTTCCACTTACCTGGCTGCCCCCGCCGCTTACCTGAAAAGTGCTGGTATTAAGGGTAGACCCATTCATTATCAATGAAAAGGTTACAGAAATTGTGGTATTGACAGCAACATTTGTAACACCGCTGGATGGGCTTACGGAGCTTACGCTTAACGTAACGCCACCACCACCTCCTCCACCACCTCCTCCACCACCTCCTCCACCTCCGCCGTCATCTCCGCTGGACGGAGCAGTACCCCAATAGGAATTATTACCGCTATTCGTCCAATTGCTTATATTTATATAGCTGTTCGTTGTATTATTGCAGTCCTTTAGATCTACATAATCTATGTCTCGCGTAGACGGAGGGTATATCTTCCATTGAGTACCGCTTGATGAGCTTCTTAAAGAGAGATAATTTGAAGCTCCAGAGGCACCCTTCAGGGTTAAACTGTTATTTACAGTTTGGGTCATATCGGCCTGAAAGGTAATCGTGCCGGCCGAAATCTGGCAGTCCAGATTGTAAAAGGTAGATGAACCACTTATGGCATGAGACGTTCCAGTAAATTTTACAACTCCACTGCCATAGGTAAATGTACCTGAATTAGACCAGTTACCATTACTGCTTACAGTAATCGTACCTGTAGATTGCTGCAAGGTGCCTGAACTGGCAACGGTTATAGTACCGGGCATATTCAATGTGGCCGTGTTGAGATTAACGGTGACATCCGATGGAATGGTAAATTCAGCAGCATATCCCTTGTTATCTTGTAAAGAGCTATGGGTTATGATACCCAGAAAAACCCCCAGGATCATGATACTTCTTTTTTTAAGCTTTAACATATATCTCTCCTATAGCGTATAGAATTTAGGTAGTTTGAATTTAATTTTCATAACGTACAAACTACTGGTGAATTACCAATCCAAATTCATTTACTACAGGATCAAGGAAATTATTAGTAGTATCATGTGTATGTATCAATTGTATATTATCTGTCTTTTTCTTCTCTCCTTGGGTTAACAATTCGTTCATTTTATGGTCTATGTATTCCACACCTTTGGCATCAAAACTCATGGCGGAAGGATCCTTACGGGTACCTAATAACAACACATTATAAGAACCCTTTTTTTCTCCTCTTACGATCAGTCTGTTTAATGTCTCATCTACGTATCCATAGCCCCTGGCAAACTGGTCCACCGGCGATACCCACACCTCCGGGTTTTCGTTTAAATGGGGCCAATATGATGGGAGATCGATAAAGGATTCTCCCCCATCGGATTGTACTGTTACCTTGTATCTGTAAAGGGTATCTCCCCTTGTTGGCGATTCGATACAAGAGTGCTTTAACATCCAGCCTTCCTTTGCAGGGTCAGGATGTGGAATATTAAAAGCCTTCGTAGCAGCTTCTACGCTACCGGCTTGAAAACCACCGGTAACGACAAGATTGCCTGTTACTGTTAAAGTACCGGTGGGGCTTTCCGATATCGGGATAGTCCCAACCGTTACCGTGCCAAGCACGTGCAGTTTTGACTGCGGCGTGGAGGTGCCAACGCCCATCCTGCCTGTTGTATCCGTAGCGTTGGGAAATACAAGAAAGGCATTCGGCGTACTAATAGATACCGCACCTGTTGAGGTACCCCACACAAAGGTGTAATCCGCATTGCTGTCCAACTGCATGAACTGCCCGCCTGCCCATGAGTAATCACCTCCTGCTATATTGAAATACCCTCCTCCCACAGTGGCGTGATACCCTGATGCCGTATTCGAACGCCCTCCTCCCACAGCGGTATAAGTCCCTGTTGCACTATTAGTATCCCCTCCCGCCACAGTGGCATAAGGAAATGATGCCGTATTAGAAATCCCTCCCCCCACAGTGGCGTAATCCCCTGATGCCGTGCTAGAAACCCCAAGATTTATGTTATTGTTGTCCTTTACAGTGCTACCACTTTTTACCAAGGTCCCGCCTACAGTGATCGTTCCCGTTGACGTAATTGTGCTTGCCGTCATAGAACCAGCGCTATCCACAATAAAATTTCCACTGGTTACCACCAATCTACCGGCAGTCATTGAACCCGTCTCATCCACCTTAAAGGCACCTCCTGCTACGGTCAACGTACCTGCCGGCGCTACTGTTATACTGGCTGCTGTCATCGAACCTGTAGTTCCGTCTACAGTAAAGTTATTACCAGCCGCCGTCAATGTCCCGGTTACTGTTGCAGACCCCGTTGTCGTAAATGTAGATACCGTTGTTGAACCGGCGTATATTGTTCCTCCAGAGTCAGCTATAGTTATATTGCCACCTGTTACACCTCCAGATGCAGGCACACTTGTTAACAGCGAACCATTACCTACAAACCTTGCCGCCGTTATTGTGCCGGGTGAGAATATGTCTGCTGCAAAATGCACAGTTGTCGTTCCACCAATAGCGTTAGAAGCACTTATGGTACCAACGTTCAACCCGCCTGTAGTTATAGTTCCATATGTCCCACCGGATAAAACTGTTATTGTACCTGTGTTTATAACAAAGGCCGTCATTGAACCGTTTTCATCTACCTTGAAAGCCCCTCTTCCTGCCGTTAAAGTTCCTGTTGATACTGTTGCACTCTTTGCCGTCATTGAGCCTGTCTCGTCTACCACGAAAAGACCGCCTGCCACTGTTAAGGTACCCGTTGTTACCGTCATACTGCTTGCCGTTACCCTGGCTGCCGTCATCGAGCCCGTCTCATCCACCTTAAAGGCACCGCTTGCAACTGTTAATGTACCGGTGGACACTGTTATACTGGCTGCTGTCATCGAACCTGTTGTTCCGTCTACCGTAAAGTTATTACTCGCTGCCGTTAATGTCCCGGTTACCGTTGCCGACCCTGTTGTCGTAAATGTCGATACTGTTGTTGAGCCAGCATTTATAGTACCTGAAGTATTAATATTACTCGTACTTCCCAAAGATGTAGCTGTTATCCCGCTTAACCCGGAACCATCACCAACAAATAGTCCTGCTGTAAGCGTACCGGTTACCCGGGTATTTCCATAAACGGTAACCGTACCAGATGATTCACCAACATAAGCAGTAATAGAACCAATATACGTATAAGGAGCATACAGATAAGATTCAAAATAGGAATTGCCAACAATAGCCACCTGAATACCAGTAGATGCGCTGGGAGTCGTTGTACCTATACCAACAGCCCCATCATTTCCCACCCATAACGTTGCCGTACCCACTTTTAACGCCGCATCAGAACTACTTGTAGATGAACCTGCAACGTAAAGCATGGCTGCATTTTGAGTTGTCGTCCCGATACTAACGGTTGATGAACCAATATATAATGTACTTGTACCGGAAGATACACTTGTTCCTCTTACAACATTAAATCCGCTCGAAGTACCCAGAATTACTTCAACGTTTGCCGCTTTGACCAATCCATAGCCCAGGCCGGCAATTACTCCAACCAAAAGCAGGATTACAATAACGCCCCTTTTCATTTTTCCCGTCTCCTTTTTCTTTTACCTGTATTTATCTATTCATAAATCATTTCTTTTATTTGATGGGTGCACTCCGCTTCACTACATTTAATTAATTTTCCATGTAGGATGGGTCAAGCGAAGCAGACCCATCAATCCTGCATGATATTTTTATTCGATGGGTGCGCTTCGCTTCACCCATCCTACACGACTTTATCAATTCCTTTCATTGGTTCTTCCTTAAATACTCACAAAAAAATTCACAGTAATAGAGCACATTTTTCTTATTTTGTCAACAACAAATTAAATATTTTTTCCGAACAGGCTTGTTTAGAGAATAACAAATTACATACCAACAATTATGTTAGAAAATATCATATAAATCATAAAAATGGTTATTTCTTTTTAAGTCGTATAAAACACTATATTTTTAATAATTCATATCAAAAATAAACTATTCAAAATAAAAAAGCGTAAGATAAAAAATACTGATTATGGAATAGATTCTATTGTGTGATTTACATAGGTATGATATTAAATCCATAACGATATTTTTTTCAAGTACACTAAGACAGGCTTGCCCGCCATACTACATAAGAGAAACGTAGAGATTGCAATTGTTGAGGAGAAGATTAAATGTTAAAATATGGACAAAAAAACAAAGCTTGGTACATTACACCAGAAGGGTTCTCTCTGGAAGTAATAGAGGTGGGTATAATAATTTTCAAGGTCTTATAACACGGTAATCACGCAGGATGGGTCAAGCGGAACGGCCCAATCAATCTGTAAAACATTTTTATCCGATGGGTGCGCTGACGCTTGACCCATCCTACATGAATAAATTCATGAATGATATTTGTATTAAAAGAATCTTACCCCTTATCATCTTCATATCTGCGCTTCTCTATATTAATACCCTGTCCAACAACTTTGTTTATGACGATGCCTACATTGTTACTGAAAATCATTTTATTAAAACATTCAAAAACCTTCCAAAGTTATTCCAGAAAGATTATTTACCACTCTCAGGGGAACTGAGCTACCGTCCCACAGTAACATTAACATATTTTATTGATTACGCTGTATGGGAACTGAATCCGTTTGGCTACCACCTTACCAATATCATATTACATACCATTAACGTACTTTTATTCTATATCCTTATAAAAAATATCTCAAAAAGCCCAACACTTTCTTTACTTGCAACTCTATTATTCTTATCGCATCCCCTCCTTACTGAAACTGTTAATGCAGTTTGTTACCGGGAAGATATCCTGACAACCCTCTTCTCTCTTTTGGCCTTTATCTACTTCAGAAAAATACATCTTTCACAAGAAATTAATATCCGATTTATTCTATATTACATACTCTCCTGCACCTTTTATTTCCTAGCTTTATTCTCTAAGGAAATGGCCATTACGCTTCCTGTACTCCTGATCTTGTTCGATCTTTTTTATCCATCAAAACCAGCCTCCAACAATTTTCATAGCGAGATGAAAATACCCATTCATTACTCCAACGTGCTACAATTAAAAAAATGGGTACTTCCTTATGTGGGATATGCCCTCGTTACCGGCTTTTATCTTATCGTAAGATTCATCCTGCTTAAAAATACATTCAAGACAATCGAAGTTTATCCGAGTGATGTCTTTACTATGACAAAGGTTGTTGCATCCTATCTGAAACTTTTATTTATCCCTGTTCAACTGAATGCGGACTATTATGTACCTTATACGGGAGGTACCAGCCTCTCATTTATACTCTCTTCTTTATTCATTATTACTGCATTTATCATTGTAGTGCGTCTTCACAGTAAGTATAAATACGTAACCTTTTTCAGTTTATGGTTCTTCATCACACTATTGCCTGTGCTTGGCATAATTCCCATTGGGAACATTATGGCTGAGAGATACTTGTATTTTCCCATTATCGGTTTTTGTGCTGCTGCAGGCTGCATCTTATCGAACAATGCGCATAAAAGAAAAGGCATCATTATTGTTGTCACCGGAATAATCCTCTTTAGCATACAGATTGGCGTGATACAGAGGAATGGCGTATGGAGAAATGATACCACATTATGGTTCTCTACCCTCAAGCGGGAACCCCAAAGCGCGCGTGCATGCAGTAACGCAGGTAATACATATTTTAAAGAAAAACGCTATGAGGATGCCATCAATATATATAAAAGGGCACTTACATTTCAATATACGTACCCCTTTATCCATTTTAATTTGGGTGTGGCTTATGAAAAAATCGGTTTGATAGACGAAGCCATCAAAGAGTACAAGGCCTCTATTTCAAATAACAATGATAACACCCTTGCCTACAATAATCTTGGTACTATTTATGATAAACTAGGCTCTTATGATCTTGCCATTGAGGCATATAAACAAGCACTCAAGATTAGTCCCTATTCCCCGTTTACCCATAACAATCTTGGAAATACTTATGGAAATACCGGTGATTCAGAGAAGGCAATGGCAGAATACCTGGAGGCCTTAAAAATAGATGATACGTACGCAGATGCCCATAATAACGTGGGGGCTATGTATCTTAAAAAGGGAGTATTTGATAAAGCTATTGAAGAACTCGAAAGGGCCACTCAATTAAAACCGGAACATCTGGATGCCCATTATAACCTTGGAATTGCATATGCGACAAATGGCCTATATGAGGAAGCAATATGTGAATTGCTTCTCGCTATAAAATATAATTCAAACGATTATTCTGCCTATAGGGATATAGGTATATTGTATTTCAAACATAAAAAAGATGTTAACCGGTCACTTTATTATTTGAATGAAGCACTTCGATTGGCACCAAATCCTGCCGAGACAAAAAAGGTGAAAGATATGATGGATATGATAAAAGCCAGGTATGATTTTTAGGAATAGTTAAAGATTTTAAATTAGGCTGCCTTTGGCAGCGGCTATGGTTGGTTCAATCTTGTAGATTGAACCATGCGTTTAGCATAGGCCTGTACGTTTTGGTTTATTCCAGGCATATGAGACATGCTAAACGTTTCGGTTCAATCGTGAACGATTGAACCAACCCTGAAACTTTGAATTTCCTATACATTGAATCAGGCCTTGCGGCAACTTAAAACTTAAATTTTTCCCTCCCTTGATGGGAGGGACTAAGGGAGGGTGATTAGCTTACTTTTACACCCCCACCTAACCTCCCCCATCAAGTGGGCGGAACACTTTGTTTGAAATTCCTAAGCATTGAATTATCGAACAAAAGCGCATCATGAAAGGCTGGATTGAGGCACGAAACCAAACGGAAACATTCACAAACACCCCGAACTTTTCACTTAACACGCCCTTTCTTATAAACTGCAAGCCGTTCCTTTATAATCTTATCATAACCATTATCCGTCGGCCTGTAGTATTCCCTGTTCTGAAGTTCCTCCGGCATGTAGTTTTGATCTACATATCCGCCGTGGTTATGTGGATATTTGTAGCCCTTGCTATACCCAAGGTCTTTCATAAGAGATGTTGGTGCATTCCGGATGTGGAATGGTACTGGTAAGGCACCTTTTTCTCTGACGTCTCTTAATGCCTCCTGATAAGCTATGTATGAGGCATTACTCTTTGGTGCGCATGCAAGGTATGTAACACACTGGGCAAGGGGTATCCACCCCTCGGGTATACCAATAAAATGAAAGGCATCCTTTGTCGCCACGGCTAATTGAAGAGCCGTTGGGTCTGCATTCCCGATATCTTCAGCGGCAAATATTATCATACGACGAACGATAAAAAGAGGATCCTCACCGGCATCCAGCATGCGTGCCAGCCAGTACAGGGCTGCATCTGGATCACTCCCACGCATGGATTTTATAAAAGCAGAGATGATGTTATAATGCTCTTCACCCCCTTTATCATAAAGGAGTGCTTTGCGCTGCATAGCCTCCTGAGCAATTTCCAGGGTTACTATCCTCTTATTTTCTTTATCAGGTTTAGTAAGTGCAACAGAAGCCTCCAGGGTATTTAATGCCATTCTGGCATCGCCATGTGAAAAGTGTGCAATAAAAT
>CAZPUD010000098.1:0-13114 GCA_964589115.1 uncultured candidatus Brocadiaceae bacterium
GAAGATACTTATGAGAGAGAAACGTTAAAAAAGCTCCTGGAGATTATTGATAACAGAGAAGCCATGGTAATAAAGATGCGATACGGATTGGCAGATGGCGAACCAAAGACGTTGGAGGAAATTGGTAAAATATTGCACATAAGCCGCGAACGCGTAAGGCAAATAGAGAAGGAAACTATTCGTAAATTATACTTTCTTTTGACAAAAGAAGAAAAAGAGGAGAAAGAAGGGAAATAGATGTCCATGGATGATTTAAGAGGATTAGTCCGTGATGTGCCTGATTTTCCAAAAAAAGGTATTATTTTTAAAGACATTACACCCCTGTTTCAAAACCCAAGGGGTTTAAGAGAATCTGTAGAATTAATTACCGATCATTATAAAAGTAAGAAAATTGATGTTGTAGTAGGCGCTGAGGCACGCGGTTTTATACTGGCTCCTCTTATTGCCTTTAATCTTGACGCTGGATTTGTTCCTATAAGGAAGCCCGGCAAACTTCCTTATGAAAAGGTTAGTATGAGCTACGCCCTTGAATATGGTACAGATACACTTGAAATACACAAGGACTCTATTAAAAAAGGACAACAGGTACTTATGGTTGATGATTTATTGGCAACAGGTGGCACTATGGCCGCATGCTGTAAATTAGTCGAATCCTTAGGTGGAAATGTGGTAGGTTGTGCCTTTTTAATTGAACTGACTTTCCTCAATGGTAAAAAAGCCTTGGATAAATATGATGTATTTTCATTACTAAAATATTGAGGTGTTTTCCTTAAATTGCATAGACAAAAGGCCTAAAGTGTTTTTATCTCTTATCCTAATATAACTTTTTCATGTATTTATCCCTTTAGAGTGGCAGTTAAGCATTGCCACTCTAAAGGAAAATAAGGCGGTAGCTCTTAATAGAGGGTTATTTCGATTGATTGGCCCTCTTTCCATACCTGATTAAATACTTTTGCATTCTTTAATGCATCCATTACTTGTTTTTCAATCCACATAATTACATCGCTATAGCCGCAGCTAAAACATCCGACCATCGCAGAGCCTTTCATTGTCTTTACAATTACAGAAATAGCTTCGCCACTACAGTTCGGGCATTTGGTTGATGAGATCACTGCTTTATACTTTTCCCCGACTTCTTTATTTGAAAAATGCTCTGACATTTTTATGCTCCTTTAATTTTGTACTTTAAGAGTAATGAAGTACATCTACTTTGATCTTAAAACAAATTCTTATAATGAAAAGTTTCAATATTTTTACTTTACCTGAAGTTCAAAAATAGATTATTCACAAGCTCTAACATAAAACGATATATAAATACTAATGAATCCAATTGCTGTTTTTACAACAACATTTTGAAATATAGTTTATCCGTTTTTTAATTTGGATTCAAGTGATTTGTTTTTATGTTTTAGTAGGAATTGTAATGGTATATTTGACTGATAATTGCTCAAAATACAATTGACATAAGGTAGATACTCTATTAATCAAAAATTTATGAAAACCACTAAAATCGCAGAAGAGATTGCGATGTTGGTATTTACTTTGCGATTGCTGGTATAGATAATTCGATTGTATAGGTATTCTAATGTGTAAAATGTTTCAGTTCAATTGTGGACGATTGAGCCAACATTATAATACTTCTGAAAAGGTACAGAAATTTGCGTTAAAGTATTTGCTTGTGCAGAATGCAAATTAGGAAGGAGGTGTGATATGTAATTCGTGTAAATTTATAATAATTAGTGAACTTTATGCGTGTATTAAGAATATACAATTATTCTTAAAATGATTAAAGGAGGTAAGTGTAATGGCAATTACTATGACATCATTTAGTGAATTATATCAGAGTGCGGACTGGAAGCAGGAGAAGCACGTTCCTGTAATTGAAGTGCAGGACACGGTAAGAAAAGGAGAAATTTTTAATGTATCAGTAACCATTGGAAAAGAGGTTGCCCATCCTAATACAACCGAACACCATATCCGATGGATTGACGTCTATTTCCAGCCACAGGGAGAGAAATTCCCGCATCAGATAGGAAAGGCAGAATTTACTGCTCATGGAGAGTCAACTGAAGGTTCTGATAAGAGTACCATCTATACACATCATGCAGCGGTCTTATGCTTTAAGACAGATAAGCCTGGAACCATCTATGCATCTAGTTATTGTAATATACATGGCTTATGGCAAAACTCGAAAGAAATATCTGTGGAGTAAATGCTGTAATTAAGGAGGGGAGTCAATTAAATATATTATGAGGATACGCTGTTGTACAAACCACAATATGTGGGGGCAGATCAAATGGTTAGTTAAATAAACAGAGAGGCAACCTATGTAAAAGCTGCCTCTCTGCTCTTCTATCCTTTGGGGTTTACCACGCGTATTACTTCTCTGTAATATTGACCTTATAGTTGGTCTTTTTCCGGATAGAGATGTTAAAAGCTTTATTTATGTCTGTGATGGCAGTCACACCTGCAGTCACCTTCTGGCTTTGATGGCAAATGCTTACATTTTTGACACATCTCTTCTTTTTGTTCCTCTGCTTTTGTTTCTTTTGTTTCCTTCTTTTCTTCTTTTACTACATCTTTTCCATCTGGTTGAAGGACTTGATAATGTTGTGCTGTAGCAGAGTTCACAAATGCCATAATTGCAGTACCAAATGTTAAGGCACCAACTACAAGAATACTATAAGTCATTTTTTTTACCATTTTTTTATCCTCCCAATAATAAAATGTTTGTTTTAACAGTTCTATAATGATTCTCTGACACGTAGAAAATAGTGAACAAAATTGTTCATACAAGGAACCATAGAATAAAAATCACTTAATGTTTGCAGTTGCAGTGGTCAATTGTTCCTTCTTCACATTCCTTTGTGCATTTTACGTTTTCCGGGCATTTGCAATCTTCCGGACTTTTCTCGCTTCTTGCAAAGGTATTAGCGGTCATAATGCTAAATAACAGTGCGCCTATAATAACGAAACTGTAACCAAATTTTCTTCCCATATTTCTCCTTTCATTACAAAAGTTATGCAGGTATTCTAAGGGTGTTATCGATGAATTGAAAACTAATGTAATGTATAGTAAACAGGCGTAGAAGCAAGGCTAAAGCCTTGCCCTACATTTCCACAACAGTTAAAAGTAGCCGAAAGCTTAATTTAATGCTTAGGAATTTCAAAAATTTAGAGTTGGTTCAATCGTCCCCGATTGAACCGAAACGTTTAGCATGTTTCATATGCTTGGAGTAAACCAAAACGTACAGGCCTATGCTAAACGCATGGTTCAATCTACAAGCTTGTCTCGTACTTGATACGTGAATTGAACCAACCTTAGTCGCTGCCAAAGGCAGCCTAATTCAACTTATCGTCTACATAATTTCTGTGCAATACTTATGCCAGAAGATCCTGTGAATATTACTTAAATGCTGTAGATTTCAAATTAGTAACCGCATAAGCTAAACATTTGGCAACTTCTATTAACTACAGATGAACCTGAGTCTGCATAGAGCGATAAGCATAAATATAAACTATAAAAGATGTGACATGTCACAAAAGTGGACATGGCGCAAAATGTGACATGGCACAATAATAAGATAAAATGAAAAATTCAAAAAAAGATTGCCACCATATATTGTCTCGTTTATTATGATGCAGTTGAAATCAAAGATCTTATATGAAGAGGTAACAAATTTTTATTTCCGTTCATCATATTATTATTCACGAAAGAGAGAAATTTTCTGTGAAGGCAGTTATTAAGGCAAAACGTACAAGGGGTATGCAGTTTGTTGAAGTACCTACACCGAAAGTAGGGCAGAGAGATGTGCTTATTAAGGTTTCAATCGCTTCTATTTGCGGTACCGATGTGCATATATATGATTGGACACGCTGGGCACAGCATCGTTTTATTCCTCCCCGTATTATTGGCCATGAGTTTGTTGGAAATGTTTTAAAGATCGGAGAAGAGGTGACCAGTGTAAAAGTCGGGGACAGGGTTTCAGCCGAAAGCCATCTTACATGCGGACATTGTTACCAGTGTAATAAGGGGTATGCAGAGGTTTGCAAGAATTTAAAATTGTTAGGGGTCGACCAGGACGGTACCTTTGCAGAATTCCTTATTTTACCGGAACACGTCCTCTGGAAGAATGATCCAAATATTCCTGATGAATGGGCAACTGTCCAGGAACCCTTTGGAAATGCCGTTGACACCGTCCTTACCGAGGATATCTCAGCAAAGAACGTTTTAATACTTGGGGCAGGCCCTATTGGACTTTTTGCCGCGGGTATTGCAAAGGCCTGTGGCGCATCATTAATCATTGTTTCTGATCCTAATGACTATCGGCTTGCTATGAGTAAAAAAATGGGAGCACATATAGCCCTTAATCCGAGGAAGCAGGACATTATCCCGATTATTCTGGAGGCCACAAAAGATAATGGTGTGGACGTGGTACTGGAGTTTTCTGGTAATAATCAGGCATTAAACCAGGGCCTGAAAGTAATAACCCCCGGAGGGA
This sequence comes from uncultured candidatus Brocadiaceae bacterium, assembly GCA_964589115.1. Classification (GTDB taxonomy): domain Bacteria; phylum Planctomycetota; class Brocadiia; order Brocadiales; family Brocadiaceae; genus JBDIVL01. The sequence goes on from CAZPUD010000098.1 coordinate 4,503, forward strand.
GGATTTCTGTATTAGGTATTTATGAAAGGCGTGTCAATATCGATCTCAATAAAGAAGTTATTTTCAAAAAGATACGCATTTATGGGATTACCGGCCGCAAGATATTTTCTACCTGGTATAAAACATCACGTTTCTTATCCTCGGGGCTTGTAGATCTGAGCCCTATCATTACACACAAATTTTCGTTAAAGGATTATGAGAAGGGTATGAAACTCATGAAGGATGGAAAATGCGGAAAGGTTATTTTACAGATTTAGAAGGGGTATCATTTTATGGATAAATTTTATTTTATTACCGAAGAGTTGGATAAACTCAGAGAAACAGGATTATTCGTTCGCATTTGTACAATTGAAAGTCCTCAGGGGGCATGGATTACGGCAGACGGGAAAAAGGTACTCAATCTCTGTTCAAATAACTATCTGGGATTTGCCAACAGTCCTCAATTGAAATCAGCGTCACAAAACGCAATTGATGCATACGGCGCAGGCCCCGCGGCAGTAAGGACTATTGCCGGGACTACAACCTTACACAGAGAACTTGAGCGGAAACTTGCGGTTTTTAAGGGCGTGGAGAGCACCCTCTCTTTTCAGTCAGGATTCTGCGCAAACCTTGCCGTTATTCCAGCGATTGTTGGTGAAGGAGATGTCGTTTTTTCTGATGAACTTAATCATGCGAGTATCATTGACGGATGTCGACTTTCTAAGGCCAGTGTTGTACGTTATGAACACAACAATCCCGGGGATCTTCATGAGAAGATTGCTCGTGAAAAGAATGCAAGGCGTAAGCTGATCATTACAGACGGAGTTTTTAGTATGGAGGGAGATATTGCAGCGCTGCCGGAAATTGTAGATATTTCTGAGAAATTCGGGGCAATTACGATGGTGGACGATGCACATGGAGAGGGTGTGTTGGGGCGAGGTGGGAGAGGCATTGTAGACCACTTCAATTTACATGGCAGGGTCGATATCGAAGTTGGCACCATGTCAAAGGCGTTCGGTGTTGTAGGCGGCTATGTTGCAGGAAGTAAAAGACTGATAGATTATCTGGAACAAAAGGGCCGTCCCTTCCTTTTTTCCAGTGCAGTAACGGCTGCTGATGTAGCGGCATGTATCGCTGCAGTAGATACGCTTGTTGCTTCTGACACGCTGGTTAAGCAGCTCTGGGCAAATACCTCCTTTTTCCAGGAGAAAATGAAGCAGATTGGATGCAACCTTGGTCATACAAAAACACCGATCACTCCTGTTATGATAGGGGATGCCAGGGCAGCTAAGGACTTTAGCCAAAGGTTGTTTGATGAAGGTATCTTTGCCCAGGCCATTGGTTATCCCACGGTGCCAATGGGTAAAGCACGTATCCGCGTAATGTTATCTGCTGCCCACAGCCGGGACGATCTTATATGGGCGATAGAACAATTTAAAAAAATCGGAAAATCTTTGAATATATTCTAATTTAACGTTTAGGAATAAAGGTTGATTTTTTGGAAAAGAATGTTTAATATTCAATTTCTTAGTCAATCGTAACAAATTTTAATTCTTTGTCTCAAATTTCAGGTATTTTTACATGAAAAAGTTTATTATCGGAATTGTTTTAATTGCATGTATGTTTGGTTGTGGCAAGAAAAAAATGGAAGAAACAGGGAATAAGGTCGTTTCTGTTGAAGCTGGTACAGGGGGTGAACATGATTTTATTAGGGACGAGAAAGGCTTTATTGTTCACATGAAGGACATCAAGGTACTGATGAAACATTTGTCAACATCGATCAACAAGGAAGATTGGGAAGCCGTAAAGTATGATACGAAAAAACTAAAAAAAGCGAGTCCGGTTGCATTTACGGGAGCCAATAAAAAATCCTTGCCGGTAGAGTTTATAAATCTGGATGTTAAATTTCATTTGAGTGCACAGGAGTTAATTGGTGCTTCTCAGAAAAGGGATAAAGACAAGGCTACAGCCGCCTTTTTTAATGTAGTAAATAGCTGCGATGAGTGCCACGCCAAATTTAATTCCAAAGAATCTTCTACCTCCTGGTTTCAATAAAGTTGATATGACTGAAATTGATATGGAGTAATGGAGTAGTGGAGTGATGGAGTAATGGATTATTGTTGTGAAAAAAACTATCAAAGTTGGTTCAATCGTCCACGATTGAACCGAAACATTTGGCACGTTGGCCTATGCCTGGCACCAATCAAAAGCCGTATATCAATTCCAAAAGAATGGGATGTCCAAAGATTACTAGTACACAGTCAACATTATTTATAACGGTATGTGAATAACCAAAAGAGGTATAATATGTCATTGCGAGGGTCTTTTCCGAAGCAATCTCTTAGAGTTTGGAGTTTGGAGTTTAGAGTTTGAACTCGAAACTCTAAATAAAGGGATTGCTTCGGGGAAAAACACCCTCGCAATGACGGATGCTCTATCACCTATTATTATGAATCATCTTGACGATGTACCAGTGGGGCTATATACCCACAAAAGAGCGCTTTAACATCAATTTGTGGGGATAATTCATCACTATACAGTCTTAAGTGGGGAATAAATTTTCAAAAATCTACTTTTTGGTCAGTCCCAACCATGGAAAAATAAAGATATAGATATTTTTGTCCAGATACATAATAAGTATTTGCAAGAAAGGGGGTGAGTTCTGTGGCATGGATAAAAAAGCGATTGATTGATTATGCAACTTGCGCCGGGTGAGCTGGTAAAGTCCCCGTTGAAGACATGGCATATGTGCTCAACCATTTACCAGAATACCCTAATGAACGTGTATTGGTTGGTCCTAAAACCTTTGCCGATGCCGGTATTTATAAAATTAGCGATGATATAGCCACGGTATCTACCCTGGATTTTTTCACTCCGGTTGTTAACAATCCATATGATTATGGACAGATCGCTGCTGCCAATGCCCTTAGCGATGTCTATGCCATGGGTGGCAAACCCATTACGGCCATGAATATACTCTGTTATCCGTTGAAACTTCTCAACAGAGATATCTTAATCGAGATACTAAAGGGAGGGGCGGATAAGGTTAATGAGGCAGGGGCCGTTATCATAGGCGGTCATACATTACAGGATACGGAGATTAAATATGGATTATCGGTCACGGGAACTATACATCCGGATAAGATTGTAACAAACGCAGGTGCCAGGGCTGGAGATGCGTTAGTGCTGACAAAGCCGCTGGGTACAGGGCTGATTATTTCCGCAATTAAGGCAAAGAAAGTCTCCGAAGAGCATATAAATCTTGTCAGCAGGAGTATGGCTTTATTGAACAGTACAGCCTCTGAAGTTATGCTGGAAGTCGGAGTTAATGCCTGCACAGACATCACCGGTTTCGGGCTTATAGGGCATGCATATGAAATGGCAGAGGCCAGCATGGTTACGCTGGTTTTTTTTGCCGGACGTATACCAATATTCGATGGCTGCGAACGCTATGTCAAGATGGGATTGATACCGGGGGTATCAAAACTCAGCAAAAAATATTTAAAAGACGCCGTTAAGATAGATTCAAAGGTACGGGAAAGTCTTATCGATGTTTTATATGATGCTCAGACTTCCGGCGGTTTGCTTATCTCTCTCCCGAAACAAAAGGTAGATACATTATGTGCAAAACTTAAGGAGAAGGGTGTTATAACTGCTGACATTGTTGGTGAAGTGCATGAGAGAGAAGCCGCTTCTATCAATGTTGTACCATAAACGGTGAGGCTAACTGTTACAGGAAAGTCTTATGAATATAGGTATTTCAATATTTATTATCATAGTTGTAGTCTCTTTTGTTATTTCAACATTCTATACACAGAAAAAGGTTTTTGCAGTAGGCTGCACAACTAAGGTCGTGGATGAAGATACCTTTGCCCGTCAAAGAAAAAGAATGGTAAAAGAACAAATTGTCAATCGAGGGGTAAAGGACAAGAGGGTTTTGGATGCTATGGAGACAGTTCCGCGCCACCTCTTTGTTCCGAGAGAATACCGGGCATATAGCTATAATGATCAGCCGCTGCCAATAGGTTTTGGACAGACAATCTCTCAGCCATATGTAGTAGCCTTCATGACCGAATTATTAAAGTTGGATAAAGAAGATGTTGTTTTGGAGATAGGGACCGGTTCAGGGTATCAGGCTGCTGTCCTCTCAAGGCTTGCAAAACAGGTGTATACGATAGAAATCGTAGATGCCCTCGGTAAAGAGGCTGCTAAACAGTTGGAAGCGATTGGCTATTCTAATATAGAAGTTAAGGTTGGTGACGGATATCAGGGATGGCCGGAACATGCGCCGTTTGATGCCATCATAGTTACCGCCGCGGCAGAACATATCCCGCAGCCGCTTATTGACCAGTTGAAACCAGGTGGCCGTATGGTTATTCCCGTTGGCGGCGTCTATACAATACAGGACCTCATGTTGATAACGAAAGACACCTCTTCAAAAATCGTAAAAAAATCTCTTATCCCTGTCCAGTTTGTTCCTCTTACCCGGAAATAAAAGTTTGAGTATGAAAACTTATGCAAGTGCAGTTGTAATTATTCCCCCGGCTAGACTGTGGCCGCCTATACAATTGATCCGGCAGAAGTATGACCGGCATGTTGTAAGGTGGATGCCCCATATTACCCTTATATACCCATTCCGGTCAAGGGAGGAATATGAGACCTTAACACTGCATTTTTCGCGCGTGTGTAAGGATATCGACCCTTTCGAAGTTGAATTGGCAAAGTTCCGCTTTACCGGGCACAGTAAGAAAAGCTATACTCTCTGGCTGGCCCCTGAGCCTGCGGAAAAGTTAGTTTTGCTGCAGTCAATATTGTTAAGCTTAGTACCCGACTGTGATGACCTCATAAAGCGATATGGAAGATATACACCACATCTGAGCGTTGCGCAAGCACCGGGGAAAATGGAAGTAATAAAACTGCAAAACATGTTACAGGAAAATTGGCAGCCGCTGTCATTTATTGTATGTGAGATTAGTTTCATTTGGCGTGGCGGACCACCTGATGATGTATTTCATGTAATTAAGAAAATAGGATTGGGAAAGCAAGTCGTAGTGGATGCAGAACAGATAAATCACTGAGTTGGTTCAATCGTCCACGATTGAACCGAAACGTTTTGCACGTCTCGTATGCTTGGAGTAAAACAAAACGTACAGGCATATGCTAAACACATGGTTCAATACAAGCTAGTCTCGTACTTGATACGAGAATTGAATCAACCATGGTAACTATGGAGAGTTCCCATTTTACTTAAGCGACTTTCCGGGTGGCATGGACAAAACTTGTTCCTATATGTATTGAACAGGGATTGTTTATCCGTATACGTATTAAACAAAAACCTATCTTTCTATGTTTTAAACAAGGGTCTATCCGTGTTTATGTCAATGTAATCAAATTCTGATTTATTTTGTTTGGTTTCATATCTGATTAATGTAACTGTTGCTGCATTACTTTAGTATGGTTTTTATGGTATTTTGAGGAGGAAAGCGATGATAAGAAGGATGCGATATTTATTTGTTGGGTTGGTTTGCGTCGTGATGTTTCTGGGAATTTCCCGTACCGTTCTTGCTGATCCGGTCTGGTCTATTGAGGGGGAATATTTTGAGGGATGTACGTGCAATCCTGGTTGCCCATGTTTGTTTGGAAGTGAGCCTACCCATAACAATACATGTAAAATTTCCGGTGTTTTTCGCATTCAGAAGGGAAGTTACGGACAGCATAAATTAGATGGTTATGCGGTCATAGGAGTAACGGATTTTACTGCAAGTCCGGACAAAAATTGGGTTGTCTTTTATATTGATGATACGGCTTCTGCCGTCCAGAAGAATGCATTATTAGATATTTTTCAAAATCACGTATTCAGCTTTGCTAAAGTACCGCAGGAAAGAATTACAGTCAGATATGTACCCATTAAGGTGGAATCCTCTCAGTGGCATAAGAGGGCAGAGGTTGCCGGTAATTTAGTATTAGATTTTGATATAATCAGGGGCAAGGGTGATTCAGATAAACCTACGCAGATTGTTAATAAAAATTTCCAGATATGGGCAAAGGAATTTGACATGGTGCTGGACATGGGAAAGTGTAATACTCACCGGTTCCAGGAGGGCAAACAGGAGTGGAATTATGACGGGCGGAGTGGATTTGCCACCACATTTAAATTCGCCAGTAATTAAAAAGTTCATTAGGCGCTTGGCGCCCTAAGATCGACAAAATTTTATGTTAATGAATTTCAATCTTATGCAGGGTGGGCGATGCCCCATATGCATAAAGCTAAGCGCCAGCAGCTTGTTCACAAACTCCCGGGCGGTAAATTATTTCGCTAATTGTTTTCACTAATTTATTTTATGAATTTTTTCCTGAAGAGATTTTATACCTTCCACAGCATGTTCCCATTCCATTGCGTCCTTCTCAACCTCCCATGAAAATCCCTTTTCTTTTACTAAATTCTTTTTTTCAAACTCCATAAAACTCATTACGTACTTCTTCTTCAATTGTTCATCTGTGAACTTATACAGAATAAGTTTTCTCTCATATTCACTGAGAACAGCATCTTTCAATTCTTTTTCAGATATAAAATCAAGCAGTTTCATTTAAAAACACCTCCACTATTAATTAGGGAAATTCAGATACATAAATAAATACTTTAGTATCAAGAAAAACCTAATTCTCATTTTCAATCGTTTCTAAATATGCCATTAACCGTTTGGGGCGTAACTTTTTCCCTTTTGTATCTAATTTGCAAAAACACTATAAATGAAAATACTTTAGCAAAGATAATCTGGTAATACAAGCACCAAAAAGCTATAGCCGTGCAGATTTGACAAAGCAGAGCGTAACCTAATGCATGCTTTAATAGATTTACGGACCTCTTGGATTTCATTCCTCAACCTAACCTATAAGAGGATAGAGATCTCCTGGTTAGAGAGAATGATTGGGCATCCTGCACAGCCGAAAGGCACAAAGATTATGAAAATGAAATTGTTTATTATACCTACACACCAGCAAGAAATGCTTCTGGAACCTCTTCAACTTTTTTAACCTTTAAAAGGAGTTGTGATAATGCATGGGTAGTGTCGAGAAAGAAAAAGGCATCGTACCGGTGTGCTAATATCGTTGGTACATAGTTGCCAAATTCACGGGCAGCATTGTATACCACACCTATAGCCCGATGATCCCTGTATTCAAAAAATTCTTTATTGAGCGCTTCTTTATTTTCTAAAAGCAGCAAGGTATCCTTGCCCAATGCATGATGCAGTAACGATTCCCAACTTTCTCCTTGTGCAGGTGGAATTTCCATTTCCTGCATTGGTACTATTATATTCTTTAAGCCATTCCACAAGTTCTACGATTTCATGATTTGCCCACATCCAGGTTGGCCAACGGTAGAAAGCATTAAGTGCTTCATATGCATTTTTGCCAGAATCTGGATATCCCTTTATAAACCTGTTTACGCTATAGCAATCATACCAGTCACCCTCTACTGCGATAAATGAAAATCCCTTTTATGAAAAAGGCTTGCAATATTCTTCGTTTTTGTTTTAATACCGCCTCGGAGAGAAAATCGAATTTATATTATACTTACAGTAGACTGGAAAGGAGACAGTTATGAAAACCATTCTGCAAAGAACGGTGTTGGCCATATTGGTATTTTTAGTTTTAGGGATAGTTTCTGTTCATGCAGAAAAACCTTTATCGCTGCCTGATTTTTCTGATTTGAGGTTATATTCAATCGATAGTCCATTTAACCAGCCGATAGAGGTAGACGCTGAAATTGACCCGAAAAGTAAAAGATATATTAAAACCTTTAAAAAGGCAGCGCCTTTGTTAATAAATCTGAAACAATATTCTGCACCTGTATATATCGCAGGGTCCTCCACTCCACGCTATGATGTTGAATTGCCTTGCGGGGAATATTGGGAAATAGGAGTTACAAAGCTCCTGAATGTGCCAATCCCTGATTGGGCCGAGCCAGGCAATGATACTGATGGTGTCATCCCGCCTGTGGGATGCGGTGAAGATTCCGACCAGGATAACAATATGATTGTGTTGGATCTGGATACACGCTGTGAATATGATTTTTGGCAGATGCGTTTTGTAAATGGTAAATGGGTGGCGAGCTGGGCCAATGCGATCAGCATGGATTCCAATGGAGTCTATCCCGCCGGTGTATCTACCCGGGGTTCAGGATTTGCATTTCTGGGAGGACTTATTTGGCCGGATGAATTGAAAAAAGGAAATATCGGGCATGCCCTGGTTTTTGCATATCCTTATACGAAAAGAGGAGGACCCGTTGAACCTGCAACCGATTCCGATGGCACCATTAGAAGTAAAACGGCATTGCCTGAAGGGGCGAGGCTGCGTTTGGACCCTTCGCTCAACTTAGATGCCCTTGACTTAACACCTGCTGAAAAAACTATTGCCAGGGCCCTGCAAGTGTATGGTATGTACCTGGTGGATAATGGAGGTGATAGCGGTATAGGCATTTATGCCGTTGACCCGCGCAGTGTGCAGATTAATCCTTACGAGGGCCTGATGCCTGATGAAGATTATCCGGAACTCAGCGGAATCCCTCTCGATAAGTTTCAAGTATTGAAATTGCCGAAGCAGGATAGAAAGTGGCGGAAGAAATTGGGTAT
>CAZPUD010000099.1:0-13107 GCA_964589115.1 uncultured candidatus Brocadiaceae bacterium
GCTATACCTCTTTTGGTTATTCACATACCGTTACAAATAATGTTGACAGTGTAGTGGCAAGGCGCGCCTTGCCACTACACTATTAAAGCCCCCGAAGGCCTAATTTAATGCATAAGAATCTTAAAGTTTCAGAGTTGGTTCAATCGTTCACGATTGAACCGAAACGTTTAGCATGTTTCATACGCCTGAAGTGAACCAAAATGTACGTGCCAATGCTAAACGCATGGTTCAATCTACAAGATTGAACCAACTATAGTCCCCTCTTGGGAGGGGATTTAGGGGTGGGTTAAAAGAAAAACCGTTAGGTTTTGCCTTTTAAAACCCAACCTAATTTAAATATTTTTTATGATGTAGGAATCTTTTCCCCCTGAATATACGCAAGCAGTTTATATTCTGTTCTACCCATTTTTATTTCTTGAAAACCTGCCTGTTCCATCATAGCCAAACACTTCTCAAGATTGGTTTTTATTAAATTATGAAATAGAAACAGGGTACCTACGATTCTATAGAATAGGTTTTCAGGTTTTTCCAAATCAATACAAAAGAAACGCCCTCCGGGTTTTAAGACACGGTATATCTCTCTGATTCCTTTTTGTTTCAAATCATCGGGAAGGTGATGCATGACTAAACTGCTTATAACGACATCAAATGTGTTGTCAGGAAACGATATGTCCTCGATAACACCGGTTTGAAAGGCGATATCTAACCCATTATTCATAGCCTTTTGATGTGAGATGTCAATCATTTCCGGAGACGGGTCGATTCCATATACCTCGCCTGCTGGCCCGACCCGCCTCTTGGCCGCCAGGGTCAGTGTTCCGGTACCACAGCCTACGTCGAGTACTTTTTCTCCGGGGGCTAATCCTGCCATATCAATGGTCATCTCACGTATAGCATATTCTTTTCCAAGGGTAAGCATCCAGGCTACAAAATCGTAGTAACGTGCCCAATGGATAACACCTCCCTTTGTTTCGGGGGTATTCCCGATATGCTTGAGTTTTTGCATACTTTTCCTATAGGTCAGATATTGAAAGATATCATGTGATTTTGTTATTATAAAAAATGTTATATAATAGATAAAGTTTAAAGAATTAGAAAAACGAGGTTGACTATTATGGAAGGATTTAGTGCTTTCGGCAAAATTTTAATAATTTTGGGCATTATTATGATAGTTGTAGGGGGGTTGTTTATGTTCGGGAATAAGATCCCTTTTGTAGGTAGACTCCCTGGCGATATAGTTGTTCACAAAAAAAATTTCCACTTCTACTTTCCTATTACAACCAGCATTATTATAAGCATCATCCTTTCTTTAATCATGTGGTTGTTAAGCAGGAGATAGATTAAACGTGCCTTAATATCGACAAAATTTTATCGATATTAGGGCATTTAAGATAACAATTCTCTGGGAATACTGATGTCTGTTACTACGACGTTTCCTGTGTAGTCAGGACCTTTTCCAAGAAAAAATCCTTTTTTACTTGCTGCGAAGGTTATAGTTTTTGTGGCTTTAACGGCTGTACCTAATATATTTCCCGTATTGCAGTCAAGTCCGGAGGGTATGTCTACAGATACAATAGTCTTATTTAGATTATTTATTCCGTAGATAAGTGTTTTAAAGGGTTCCCGTACTTCCCCCGAAAGCCCCGTTCCAAACAAGGCATCGATCAGGATATCGTAATTGGTCAAATTCATTAAAGTATTATTTATATGAGTAGCATCGGTTAATTCTTTAATTGGTATCTTCATCGTTAAAAGTATTTGTAAATTAGTTGCTGCATCTCCGTCTTTTAGGATATCGGAAATCTTTGCGATGAGAAAGACGTCTACTGGAATATGATGATTATGAAGATGCCGTGCTACTACAAATCCATCGCCGCCGTTATTTCCTTTTCCACAGAGAATCGCTACTTTCGTTTTTTGGGGGTTATCCATCATCTTTATAACCTCTTCTGCAACATTTCTTCCGGCGTTTTCCATAAGGATAATACCGGGAATCTTATATTCCTCGATGGCCTTCCGGTCCAACTCCCGCATTTGTTCACGTGTTAAAGATTTTTCCATAATTTTATTATATTAGCCTCTTTCTGTATTAGAAATTATCACAAACTACTAATCGTTCTGTAAAAGTAAGTTACAATAATTATTTTTGGAAGACAAATGAAAATTTATTTCTGCCAGCTTGCAGATGTTCGTTTAGAAAATTCTTGACCTGAGAAATAATTTTGCTTAATATTTGTTTTGTAAATACATTTCATTATAACAAAGTATGATTTCAGGAGATGATGTTATGAGTAAAGTAAAATGTCCTGGTAGTATACGAAATGCAACTCCAACACCAATTGACCGGAAGTGCCACAACTGCGGAGTGATGGTAGAGATGTGGAGTGATGAGGAAAAGGCCGATTGCCATAAATGTGGTACTACTATTTTTAAAGATAAGGTTCCAACCTGTGTTGAATGGTGCAAGTCTGCAGAAGAATGTATGGGCGATATCCTTGATGTTAAAAAGATCCAGGAAGAGGCGAAAAAACGGGCTGCCGCTGACGGAAACCCAAAATTCTTTGAAAACGTTAGCGAGATGATAAAAAAGAAAAAATCAGAGACGTAGCTTTATGAGTAATGTCTTTATACGGAGAGTGTACCAAACATTTTGTGGAATCAAAAAATCTTTATTGTAATCCTGCCCGTACTCCATCTTCACCCCTTATCTCAAATATCCGATCTCCAGTAAGGCATATTTTAATTATTCGTCCCGGCGCACTGGGTGATATAATTATAACCTTGCCTGCTCTCTTTGCCATCCGCAGTTATTTTCATAATGCATACATAGAAATCATGGGTCATACGCCTTTTCTGGAAATTGTAAAAGGGCGTTTTTATGCCGATACTATCAGCCGGTTTGACCAGGCGGATATTGCCGCACTCTTTATAAAAGATGCTCAGTTACCGGAATCTTTAAGAAGCAGGATTCATGGTATGGATATGATTATTTCGTTTCTTTTAGATAAAGACGGGATATTCATTGAAAACCTGAAGGCCACAGGGGCAAGATATGTTATCCATTATGAACCATTTCCCGCTCAGGGAGAACGTATTCATATCATCAATCATTTTCTCAGATTTTTAAATTTGATCGGCATACCTTTTTCTCTGGACGTTCCGAGGGTATTTTTGCATGAAGATGATATGTTTTTTGGCGATGATTTTCTAAAGGATAAAATTGCTGATCGTAAAAGAATATTAGTCGCCGTTCATCCCGGGAGTGGCTGCCGGCAAAAATGCTGGTCTGTAGAGTATTATGCTGAATTGATATTGTGGTTAGATAAGGAAATGGATATTCAACCTATTGTCATCTCAGGTCCGGCAGACATTAAGATTATTGAAGAACTAAAAGTGAGAGTAAAAGATTCATTTATTCCTGTTGACCATCTTCCTTTGCCTCACCTTGCTGCCGTAATAAACCGGTGTAAGCTTTTTATCGGAAATGACTCTGGAGTTACACATTTAGCTGCTGCTTTAGGGACTTATACATTAGCCCTGTTCGGGCCTACTGACCCAAGTATGTGGGGACCGAGGGGTGAGCATGTAAAAATACTGTATAAAGAAACACCGTGTAGCCCATGTCTATCTGATACTAGAAATAATTGTTTGTCACAGATCTGTTTGGAAAAGATAAGTACCAAAGACGTCATAAGGGAAGCAGATGCATTTCTCCGTTTTTCTCCAAATAAATGAGGCATTGTAGCGAATAACATCCTTTTTCGATTGACTGGCTTACAGCAGTTGTATATACTTTCACTTTTCCCCTTTTGTGCAATACAGTCTGAAAAGGGGTCCGTTGTTAATTATCAACAATAATTTGAGGAAAGAATATTATCCATGTCTAAAAAACATATACAGCAATTAAAACATAAATACCTCTGCAGACCGAGAATAACCCCGCAGGTCTTAAAAAAAGGTATGAAGATTAAAGATCTTGTTGGTGAATATAGCCGCTCCGGGGCTTTTAATGCAGGACGGCTGGCAGAAGCTTGCAAACTTTATTCCCACATGCTTGATAAAAATGCTACGATTGGTCTAACCCTTTCCGGTGCCATGACACCAACCGGTATGGGTGGTATTCTCATTACGCTTATTGAAAATGGTTTTGTGGATTTTATTATTTCTACGGGTGCTAACCTCTATCATGATCTTCATTATGCATTGAATTTGCCCATACATCAGGGAGATTTTAGGGTTAACGACAGCGAGTTATATGAAGCAGGAATAGAGCGTATTTATGATATTTTTATTACTGATGAACTCCTGCTTACAACAGATAAATTTATACAGGATGTAGCGAACAGGTATCCTCAGACCGAACCTATTTCTACCGCTGATTTCCATTATATTTTAGGTAAAGCGGTTCTTAAAGAGACGCCTTTACCTCATTTAAGTTTTGTTGCGCAAGCAGCAAAACATGATGTACCTATATTTGTTTCTTCTCCTGGCGATTCTTCAATTGGTATGAATCTCTCATATCTTAAACTAAAGGGTAGCGACGGTATTACTATTGATACCGATCTGGATGTTCTTCAAACTACGGCAATCGTCTTTAACAGCAAAAAAAATGGTGTAATTAGTATTGGAGGCGGTTCTCCCAAAAATTTTTATATGCAAACACAGCCAACTCTGTCACAGATACTCGATATTAATAAGGGCGGGCATGATTACTTTATCCAGATCACTACAGATGCACCACAATGGGGCGGGCTTTCCGGTGCAACACCATCGGAGGCGATATCATGGGGTAAGATACGTAAAGAAGAGATGAAAAACCATGTAGTTGTTTACAGTGATGCAACGATAGCTATGCCAATTATTGCAGGATATATCGTTTCAGAAAGAAAGCCAAGTAAAAAGAAATACCTATATAGACAATTACCAAATTATATTTCAAGTTTGAAAAAGCAGATGAAAAAGTAGTTAATGTTTGAGTGATTATATAAAATAAGCAGCACAAGGAAAAAGTATTTAATAATGTATAATCAGGTTTTCAAAAATATTTTTGCATTTGTAATATTATTCATGCTTAGTTTTACCGTATTCAGCGGATGTGTACTGCGTTCCCTTACAATTGATTCCGAACCTTCCGGTGCCGCAGTTTATCTGGATGATGAGCCTATAGGTGAGACGCCCGTTACTATAACATTTACTTATTATGGAACCCGGAAAATCATGCTGGAAAAAACGGATGCAGAAGGCATACTTCTCTATGAGAGAAAAATTATTTATGAAAAAATTAAACCTCCCTTTTATCAGATATTTCCTTTAGATTTTTTTTCTGAACTTGTATTGCCATTAAAACTGAAAGATGAACATTATTTTACATACAAGTTAGATCCATTAAGGCAATTACCCAAAGAAGAACTTCAAGATAGGGTAATAAAAAGCGCTGAAGAATTACGGGAACGTTTAATGAAGTCTGCCGTCCCTTAGATGACCTTTAATATATCTTCTAAGGGTTTACGATAGGTTGGTTTTGGTGTATCTAGAGGATATCCAATGGGCGTCATGGCGATTGGTTCTATTTCCGAAGGAAGGTTAAGAATTGATTTTACGAGATGTACTTTAAAAGCTGCAACCCAACAGGTAGCCAACCCCTCATTTGTTGCAGCGAGAATAAGATGGTCCATTGCGATTGCTGCATCAATATCTGCATAATTTTTCCCGTCACTTCGCTTCCATGCCTTTTCTGGAATACTGCAAACACAAATAATTATCGGTGCTGTATAAAACCATTTTTCATTATAGGCCATTTTCAATTGGTGCTTTATTTTGTCATCCTTAATAACTACAAAATAAACAGGCTGCCTATTGGCAGCACTTGGCGCTAAGCGTGCTGCCTCTAAGATCCGGTGTATCTTTTCTTCTTCTACCGGTTCTGACTTGTAAGAACGTAAACTTTGTCTTTTCTTTATGATCTCATAAACATCCATAAATTTTTCTCTTAGAATTCTACAGTTTTCCACTGATTAACCTTGGCATATAAACGAAGCATAGTGCTTGCATTTACAGCTATGGGGTATCCTACCATGCGCATAAATTTTACATCTAAATATTGATTGGCATAAGCGTAAGAGGATAAGAGATCGATGTTATGTTCTGCAACAAGATGCTCTACTGCCTTCACTTTTCCGCTGCTGTAGGAATGTATACCGTCTATCTCTCCAGTGATTTTTCCCTCTTTATTAACGGCAAGTTTAGTCCCTATACCAATATCCGCATAGCAATATTCCTTAAAACACTCTACCAGAGGGCTCAATGTCCCAGATAATAATATAATATTATAACCTTTGTTTTTCAGCGTATCTATCTCTTTTAAAGCTAATGTTGAAATGTTCGGAGATATCCGCTCCTGAAAACATTCTTTAATATTTGAGACGATATCCTCATATTCCTTATTTTTTAAATAATATTTATTTTTTCTAACGTACAATCCTCTTAGATTGAAAAGTCTACTTACTAATACCCCCGCAAACCGTAATACATCTTTTCTGTTTATAATCTTTTTATCAATAAGATAACGGAAAAGTACCCTCTCCGAGGAGAGGTTCTTTATTATTGTTCCATCTATGTCAAAAATAGCTGCCTTCTTCACGAATTGGATTTTACACGGTACACAGATGTCTTTCAATAAAAAATTATGAAATAAGAAGTATTTTTATCCGTACAAGAGATTGATTTGCATTAAAGATATATTGAGTCATAAGTGTTTATTTAAAGATACGTTATTCTGTATGTATATTGTATTAGACAAAAATAAATATACAAAATATTGTGTTTATTTTCTTGACAAAGATTTTTTTTATTGATATCATCGCCCCTATAGCGATGTACAAGATATGGTAATCTGTGTCTGTAAGGAAAAGCCTTCATGAGAAAAGGGGGTGATTTAAGAAAAATAGAAACCTTAAAGCGGTAGGATGGATAGCATTAAAGTGGTAAGTTGTAAAAGATCGGTATGGTTAGTCAGAGTAAATTGAAATTACATTGAAAAGGAGATGCGATATAATGACTACAGCAATATTAGAAAGTTCTGCAATATGTGATAAGGTTGATGGTAAGGGAGCGGATATACAATTCCTTATTGAAGAAAAATTGACGGCATTTGATGCAGCAATTGAAGAACATGAATTCTTGGAAATAGATGGCGATATTGATGCCAATACACCGGAGGAACACGTCCTCAAGATTATTAATCATAAAATAGAATGTGCATACTCTATCAGCATTGATGCAGTAATTCGGCAGGATTTGGATTATATTATAAACTCCCTTGAAACAGGGATCACTACACGACTTCATGGAGTAACGAGGATTGTAGGATATTATAGTCGGATATCAAACTGGAACAAGTCTAAAATTGGCGAGTTAAATGATAGGCATGTTGGAAAATATTCAGTATAGTAAACGAGGGTAATTTCTCCCAAAGACCCCTTTGTAAAAAATAAGCCATTGTAGGGCATACCCCTGTCTTACAATGGCTTTTTGTTTTTGAAATTTAAGGTAATGAGTAAATTAGTGAATAAGTTTATGTATATATTTCTTCATATACTATCCACTAACTACTATTCACTAACCACTATCTTATGCAGGGAGAGGGGTTCTAACTGTCAATACGGGGCATGGGGCCTTCCGTACAACCTTTTCCGCTACGCTGCCCATCATGACGTGGGATAGTCCTGTTCTGCCGTGGGTGCCGATTACGATGAGATCTGCACCAATTTCCTTGGCTGCTTTCGTGATCTCATGAAATGGTACTCCCCGCACTACAATTGTTTCCACCTCCAATACATCCGTTGTTCCTTCTGGCAGGCTCTTCATAAGGTCTGTGTGGATTTGAGATTTATCAATTTCGTTAGGCTTGTAAGGACTAAATTTATATATTTCTGTATCATATAAACGGGAATCTATTACATGCATGAGATATAATTTTGATTCATCTTTCAATGCCAGAGAAATAGCATACTTCAAGGCAAGATATGAACATTCAGAGTGATCTACAGGGCACAATATTTTCCTTAACTTAATCATAAGTCTCCTATCGTTTGCAACTAAATGCCAATACCATCAATAACCGTATTACATTCGGGACATCTTGAATTAGTGATATTATTTTCTATAATTTGATATCCATACCTCTTCACAAGTACTTTATTACAGGTGTAACAATAAGTATTCTCTCCTCCCTCACCGGGTACGTTACCTTCATAAACGTAACGTAATCCTGCCTCCAGACCAATATGGCGAGCCATTCTTAATATTTCTACAGGAGTTGGCGGTTTTTCGATAAGACGATATCCTGGATAGAAACGACTTACATGCCAGGGGGTTTCTGGCCCAATTTCCGCAATAAATTTAGCGATTTGCCTTAGTTCAGATTCAGAATCGTTGATTTCCGGAATAATTAATGTTGTGATTTCCAGCCAAATACCCATCTCCTTGTATGAGCGGATGCAGTCAAGCACATGATCCAGCCGTGCACTGCACAATTTTTTGTACGTTTCCTGAGAAAAGCTTTTTAGGTCAACATTAGCAGCGTGGAGATACGGTTTTATGGTAGTAAGGGCCTCGCGTGTGATATAACCATTAGTAACGAATACATTTTTAATAGATTTTTCAACAGCGATTTTGGCTGTTTCATATGCGTATTCAAAGAAAATAGTAGGTTCTGTGTACGTATAAGCTATGCTTTTGCAACGATGATTTAAGGCATTTTCAACGATCTTTTCCGGGCTAATGTCTTTACCTACAATTTGATCATGATCTCTTGGAAGTTGTGAAATCTCGTAATTTTGGCAATTAAGGCATCTGAAATTACATCCCACAGTTGCAATAGAAAATGAGGTAATGCCGGGATAAAAATGATAAAGCGGCTTCTTTTCAATGGGATCTACATTTTCCGAGATAAGTTTTTTGTAAACAAGGGAGTATAGTGTACCGCCATGGTTTTCCCTTACCCGGCAAATGCCTTTTTTGCCATCTCCGATGATGCAGTAATGTCTGCAGAGAAAACACCTTACCGTGCTATTTCCCATCTTCTCAAAGAACATAGCTTCTTTCATGACTGCGCACCTATAATTATTGTCTATTTTTAGAATATATTACTGTTTTTTATTTATTCTCGCAAGGGTTTTGTACTGATGTAGCAAAGTGGAATGAGGAATTAGCTATAAAATAATTTTTCAAAAATGTGACGTATGTCACATACAATAATAAAAGATCTGGTAATCTACAGGTAGGAATAACCATATACTATAGGATATAGTAAAATCCGTATATCATTGTATTATGGCACTTGTTTTTCTTATTTAATGAAAAAATAAGGTTATAATGTCTGTTTATGCATAGTTTTTAATCAAAATTATTAACATTTGTTAAATAAATGAACATGATGATAGCTTTTAGTTCTTTAAAGCCATATGCCGGTTTATCTTTATAAATTATTAAGTTTTAAGAGTAACCAGTAATGTATAAGCAGTCAGCCTGAAGCTTCTGCCCATAGCTAACAAATAATGAATAAGTAAATGGTTGAATTAGTATTAACTAATATACCCAAATTTACTCATTCACCTATTGATTATAATAGGTCTTTGATGCTGTAAAATTAATTGACAGGTAGAATTGTTAATGGTAGTATGTTGCGCCTGTCCTGTAAAAATACTTGCCCTTTATTAATCTTCTTCAAAATTTCACTTTATGCAAAAGGAGGTGATCGGAAATAACAACTTGCAAATTATAAATCTTAAACAGTAATAACTTTTAAGGAGGGCTTGTAATAATGAAGAAAAGGAGAATGACAGGTTTTACTTTAATTGAATTATTGGTTGTAATTGCCATTATTGGCATCCTTGCAGGTATTCTGTTGCCAGTTTTAGGGAAGACGAGAGAATCAGCACGGAAGACACAATGCGCTTCTAATTTAAAACAAATTGGTATGGCGCTCAACATGTATGCAAACGACTATAGCGAAGAGTTTCCTACCGCTTCTGCAAGTGCCAATGGAATGGAATCTCTAGGGCAGCTATATAGCACATATGTAAGTGATAGAAAAATTTTTAGGTGTCCAAGTGATAGCGGTGTTAGTGAGACGAATAATTTGGCATTAACTGCCGGAACGCCAACTGCTGCAAATACTGGATTTACAACAGCAAGATGTAGCTATGGTTATGATGATAGGCATACATCGGCGCACGACCCTGGTGTGGCCTTAGCTGCGGATGCTTTAGGTGCCGGAACAACACTTTCAGACAATCACAATCAAACTGGACAAAATGTACTTTATATAGATGGTCACGTTGAATGGAAAGGTACTTCTACTTGTGGCTATTATAATGGTACATCATACGATGCCATATATACTGATAATAATGCTACATTAGGTACCTCGACAGATACATATATAGACCAATAAACCTATTCTCGCTTTTATAAAAAGGGTAATATTCAAACCAAATATTACCCTTTTTCTTTTAAATATTAAAGATAGCAAGACATTTTGATTTAAGCATAAGCAAAACTTAATGCGAACATTTACAGCATTTATGGGAAATTGAGTTTCGCTTATTAACCCAATTTGTAAGACTGATGATACAGTTGTTATTATTGCAGCCGGTTTTTCATATTAATAATTACTTCTTAATAATTACTTCGTTCATACTCCCGCTCCTGTATCCCTCCATATCAAGGGTAACGTATTTGTAACCAATTTCTTTGAATTTTTTAATAATTTCTGTACGTTTACCATTTTGTAAAAGCATGGGTATGTCTTCAGGTAATACTTCAATACGGGCAATGGTATCATGATGTCTTACACGGAACTGCCTCAGACCTATATTCCTCAAATAAATCTCTGCTGCTGCAACGATAGCTAATTTCTCCTCGGTGATAGATTCTCCATATGGAAATCTTGAAGACATACAGGCATAGGAAGGTTTATCCCAATTAGTAAGCCTGAGATACTTTGATATTTCCCGTACGTCTGTCTTTCGCAGGCCACTTTCTTTTAATGGGCTGCGTACGTCAAGTTCTTTTGCTGCTTCAAGTCCCGGTCTATATTCATTTGTATCATCAAGATTTGCACCGTCTACAACGTTTTTGTATCCCTTTTCTTTTGCAATCTCTCTCAGCTTGCCGAATAATTCAGATTTACAGAAGTAGCATCGGTTTGGAGGATTATCTGCAAATCCCTTGATACCTAGCTCACTGGTATCGATTGTCATATGAGAGATACCGATTTCCCCGGAGATCTTTTTCGCTTCTTCATATTCATAAGCCGGATATGTTTCTGATCGGGCGGTGACGGCAAGGGCCTTATCTCCAAGTACATCATAACACACTTTTGCTACAAGTGAACTATCCACACCTCCGGAGAAGGCGATAACAACGCTCTCCAGGGTTTTAATCGTTTCTCTTAATTTTTTAATTTTTTCTTTTGTATCCATAATTTAATATTTTATATCCAATTTATCTTCACACATGAGTCGTGTTTTAGAAGAAATTACGGAAACCACAGATTTCATAGCGTGGCGTAGCCACAACCCAAAAGATCTTAACCACGAAGAACACGAAGTTCATGAAGAAAAACTTTGATAAAAAAGCAAGGTTTTATAAACTTGTAATACAGATAAAAATCTCAATAATCTGTGTAATCCGTGAAATCTGTGGTTTCAATCTCTTTTATCGGCTGATGTTTAACCTCGCCAGGGTTTATGATAAGTCAAGCATCTTTTGAATAGCCAAACGTGCCTTTGATCCAATATCATCCGGAACTTTTACATGGTAAACCATATCTTCTAAAGACCACAGCACCTTCTCCAGGCTAATAAGTTTCATATTGCTGCAGTCGGCAAGTCTTGTGATCGCATAAAAGACTTTTTGTGGATTCTCCTTCTTCAGGCGATGTAAAATGCCAATTTCTGTTCCAATGATAAATTCGCCGGCATTACTTTCCTTACAATATTTAGCGATACCTGTAGTGCTGGCTACATGATCCGCTAATGCGATTACATCAGGCGTACACTCCGGATGGACAACAACCCTGGCATTTGGATAGTCGGCCTTCATCTTAATAATATGCTCTGCGAGAATTCTGTGATGTGTGGGGCAGTATCCCTCCCAGAGTATCATAGGACGATTTAGTTTTGATGAAACGTAACCGCCTAAACTTTTATCAGGTATAAAAAGAATCTCCTGATCTTTTGGGAATGAGGCAACAATCTTTATTGCATTGGAAGAAGTGCAGCATACATCACTTTCTGCCTTAACAGAGGCGGTACTGTTAACATAGCAAACCACTTTGGCATGTGGATGTTCTTTTTTCTTTATTGTAAGTTCTCTCAAGGTTACCATATTGGCCATAGGGCAGCCTGCATGTTCATCAGGTAGTAATACAATCTTGCCAGGACACAGGATTGAGGCTGTCTCTGCCATAAAATGTACACCGCAAAAAACGATTATATCTGCCTCAGTCTTTGCAGCCTGCTGAGAAAGCCCTAAAGAATCACCGGTAAAATCTGCAATATCCTGTACCTCACCCCTTTGATAATTGTGTGCAAGGATTATGGCATTTCTTTTTCTTTTTAGTTCCTTTATTTTATCCGTTATTGTAGACATATATTATGATATTCCCTGTATAAAGACTTCTTTTTGTGAGAGTTTTTCAGATATTTGTGTGTTGTAAGCTGATAGTTATTTAATCATAGCAAAGCATAAATTATTTTTAAATATAATTTCTTAAATTATACGAGAAAATGATGTTTGTTTTGAAGGACAATTAGTAGTAAATACTTGATGTCGTTTTCACTTGACAACAAATCCCCTTTTTGATATTATAATTCAACCTAAGTATGATATTCCTAATGATTTCTGGATGAATTTGGCATTGGTTACACAAGAAATACTTAGGGCGATTAGCTCAGTTGGCTAGAGCGCTTGCTCGACAAGCAAGAGGTCACTGGTTCGAGTCCAGTATCGCCCACCATGAGTTTTGTTATAAATAGTAACGCACGAGAGTAAATTTCTAACTAAACTTTATCGTGTAGGTAGGTTTTTCTGGGAGATAAC
>CAZPUD010000100.1:0-12738 GCA_964589115.1 uncultured candidatus Brocadiaceae bacterium
TATGGAGTCGATAATAGTCACCAGATGCAACGGAACGTTCTGCAAACGCCTGGAGGCCAAAAGGCTCATTCGAGAGCAAAAAACTAAATAACGATCTCTCATTTTGACCAAAACGGCTAAATAACCTAACAAGAACTGGCAGGACAGTAGGATGCATTGGATAAAGTTTACTTGCATTCTCCAACAATACCTTCTTAGCAGGAGCTGGTCCAAACCACCCAAGTTGTATAAGCGCTTCAATGCTATTTTTAGATTCGATAAAATACTCTTTTGGTAAGAGATCTGTATGAACGCTTAAGGCACTCGTAACAAGTGTTGATATTTGCTCTATTGGATGATCGAAGATAATTTCTTCAAAACGTGCCGCTATCTTCTCCCATTCTCTTTGTCCAGATAATGAAAGTTGGTCTGCATAAGTACTGAAACCCTGATGAAGCAATCCCATTATGAATATTGGTTTATCTGCACTACGTGATGCGGTCTCGGCCAGACGCTGCAAAAGATAAACATCTTGCTTTTCCGGATAAAGTATTGAAAACTCAAGAAACTTGCCTAGCTCATCTAAAATCAAAAGCAAGCCTTTTCCTTTATTATCTGTAATAATTTTGCTACTTACTGCTAAAACCATATTAATGATTTGATCATCCGTTATTTCCTCTTTCGACTGTAAGCAGCTTTCCAACTCATCTAACAATAATGGCTTTCTGCCATTTACATAGAGTTTGCTTACACGATAATGCAAAGCTCTCAAAATTGCTAAACCAAGAGGCTCGCGTGAACCAGTAACTAAAACAGGGACAAAATTAGGTTTAATTTCAGTAAACTGACGATAATCGTTTGCTTTTCGGATTTGTAACGGCAATTCCTGTCCAGAGAACCACTGGGCCAAAAAAAGGGCAAAACTCGATTTACCTGACCCGTAATTACCTGTAATACGCCATGCCCTTTGTCCTGAATATTCTTTCAGTCCCTTCGCTATACGTTCTAAACATGATAGAGTATGATCGGTATAAACATAACCAGAAAGTGCATCAGGATCTCTAAAATCCCTTTCCAAATGCACTGATCTAAAAAACCTATTATTAGGTTTTAGAAGGTCTGATATTTTTTTATTGGGCACAAATTTCTTCATGATCATAGATTGATTTTATTAATGTTGTTTCCTGCAAAGTACTATGCTTGGAAACCTGCTGAATATTTTGTGTTTCCTGATAACTAAAAAACTTATTAGTTTGAGAATTCAAAATCTCAAGGCGTTCACGCAAATCACTTTCTGGTAATTTAAAAATTTGTCCCGGACTTCCGCGCCCAACGGAGATTTCTCGAAAAGAAACTGTCGTTTCATTTGGATATCGTTGAGTAAAAAAATCATGGAGACAATATGTAAAAAGTCTATCACTAATTTCTGGTTTCGATTCTCGACGGAATCTGTAAATTAACTCTCGCTTCCCTGATGCATTATCACTTTCCCGTTCCCCAACTTTCTGAATGAGTTCAAGCTCAACTAATGGGCAATCGAGGTTATCCTCCTGAATGTGTCCCTTTCGCCCTCGTGTGGGAAAGTAGGTATGCAGGAATGTATCAAAATGTTGCTCAAGTGTTACAAAGGAAAGTTTTTTATCTAAGGTATTTGCCTTCTGCTGGAGGAAGCGCAAAACTGCTGTTCGTGTCAAGTCTGGTTCTTGCCACTGATTGAGTAAATAATCCCAGGCAAAAAGTGGCTCTGAAACCTGAGTAGATAATTTCCAGTGGATTAACCAGAGGGTTTGAATATCTTCTAAATAAGGATCGAGACCATCTTCACCAAATAAGATTTCTCCAAACTCAGTCACGATAAAACCATCCTTACCCTGAAATTTGATAATATCGGCGGTTTCTGACCAAAAACGGATGGCCCGTACCATATTTTTCCCGACTCCTAACGATACCATAGC
The DNA here is from genome assembly GCA_964589115.1 of uncultured candidatus Brocadiaceae bacterium. GTDB lineage: Bacteria > Planctomycetota > Brocadiia > Brocadiales > Brocadiaceae > JBDIVL01. The sequence continues at coordinate 1,935 of CAZPUD010000100.1, forward strand.
ATCATCTTCGTCAGAAAAAATCTTTGGATTATCCTTTAATACTTTTACAGCTTTCGGCAGCCAGGTGTAACGTAATGGAAATGTTTCGTGACCTGAGATTTTATATTTGACTTGATATTCCATTTTTACTTTGAAAAACACCATTTATATATGATAAAGACTATAAGTTGTCGATAAAGACGACGATGTTAACCATTTCACTTAGACCTTGTTAACAAGTTTATATGAATACTGGCATTTTTACAAAGTAATTTCAGGTACTTTACACACATGATTTGTTATTGTCAAGGTTTATTAGCAGAGGTTTGGGGTCACGTATACATTTAGAGAAAAATCTTTTATTTGCATCAAGTTTGTAAAGAAAAATATCAGGGACGTATTAAAGACAACTTTCAATTAACCAAGCCTTTCTATCGCTATATCCTTTCCCTCTAAGTATGAAAATTCAAAGCCGAGCATTTCCATAATTTCTGCCGCATTCTGTTACAACAACTACCCCCGCAATAAGCTTATAGTGCCAGCCCTCCAGTTCAATCCCCAACGAAATGATCAGGTATACATTGTCCTGATTGAAAGATGGAATACCCTTGTTGAGTGCATGGAGGAAGGATACATTGGTAACTGGTAAATCATAATGACTGCCATTATACGTAAATCTTCCACGAATCTTTTTGTCAAATTCGTAACATTTTTCGTATACCTCAAAATTCTGAGGTTTAATGAACATTAACGAATAATTTAATTCGTTAATATGCTCCGCGCTGACGGCTTTACCAGTATTTCCAAATAGCGTTGGATGGGTGCTGTCAATTAGTTTATTGAGATTGTTCTTTGAAGGGTTGATTGAAGAGGCAATTTTAAGTGAATTAGGCTTAAAAAGGATATTTTCCGATTGATAACCATTGGTATAAAGATTTATCATTGTTTATGAATGTTGAATGCTATATCCTTATTACGTAAGGAATAGGCAAAACTTATCTTATCTTCTCTGGTTTTCGGTACAGGATCAAACAAAGAACGCTGCGGAATTTTCTTTGCATATTTTTTTAACAGCAATTCTTCTAAGTCAGCATTATCAATGATTGATTTATCCTTTAATATATGTTCAACATCGAAACCATTTCTGGCAAGGTGATATGATAGTAAAGAAAACCTGTGGCAGTCAAAGGGTTCAGCCTCGGAACACATTAATGCTATCGTATAGCCCATATCAAGACCATTCCTTAGTCTGTCGACCCCGGTTAAGAAGTCTTTTGTTTTTCTTACTTTTTCAAAATCTACGTTTCCGTTTTCATCTAAAACATCACTTTCTGTATGGAAGGCCCCGAACTCTTTGCCAAAGTGTAAATAGCGGATGTTATACGGCTTCAGGTAGTCATGAAGATTTTCTTTGTTAAATTGAGGGGTGTATGTGCTGTGAGGTACGCTTCGTGCGTCTATTAAGCAATTTATATTATGTGCCTGCAATAATTCCACGAAGTATTCAATCGAATGATTGGAATGACCTATTGTATATATGATATATTTTGACATATGTATATTTTCCCTTATCCATACGTCAATTTCAATATTCTTTGTACAAATCTATAGCCAACGATTGTTTTTATTGCCGTCTAATAAATGACTTTGATTAACTTTTCCGCCACGACCCTTTCCCAGCGTTTTCCGAAGACAGGTTTATTCAGCATGATTCCCCCCTTGTAAAATCCTGTTGTTGTGCATATAATAAAGCATATTGCACAAAATAATAATCTTTTGTGCAGTTGGTTGATTTATTAACCTTATCCTCATGAAAAAACAGAGGCAATAATGAAAGACATCGTATTAGGTCATAAGGCAGAACGGGACGAATTCCTCAGCGCCCGGTATATTCAAAGAGAGGGACTGCCGAATGCCAGGAAGAGCATGAAAAAATAACCTCATCAAGGTCATTGTTGGGCCGAGAAGGGCAGGCAAATCTGTTTTCGCAGTACAAATGCTTGAAGGGCTGGATTTTGCTTATCTGAATTTCGATGATGAGAGGCTCCTCGATATCTCTGACTATGGCGACCTCCTGAAAGCTATCAGGCAGGTGTATGGAGAGACAAAATACATCCTTTTTGATGAGATACAGAACCTCCAGAAATGGGAACTTTTCTTAAACAGGCTTCACCGCAAGGGGCTCAATATGGTAATTACAGGCTCAAATTCACGTCTCCTTAGCAGGGAGCTTGCCACCCACCTGACGGGCCGCTTATCCAGTTCCAGATACTTCCTTTTTCTTTTTCTGAATTCCTCAGAGCGAGTAATTTTGTAATAGATGAGACCCTTGAAATGAAAGAACGCCAGGGCATGCTTCTTAACCTTCTAAACGAATATCTGGACAAAGGGGGATATCCTGAAGTCCTGATAAAGGACATTGACCCTAAAAGTTACATCACTACGCTGGTTGAGAGCATCCTGTTCAAAGATATCGTAAAAAGATACAATGTGCGCTACGCAAAAAAACTCCATGACCTCGGACTCTATCTGATTACAAACCATTCAAATGAGTTTTCATATACAAGACTCAAGAAAGCTCTTGAGTTTAAAAGTGTGCATACAGTGGAAAACTACACTGGTTATCTCAACGAGGCATTCCTGATATTCAACACAGAAAGGTTTTCGCATAAGGTTAAGGAACAGATGAAAAGCCCCAGGAAGGTTTATGCTTATGATACTGGCGTGATAAATGCGGTTAAGTTTAAGACATCCCCTGACACAGGGAGATTGATTGAAAACATGGTGGCTATAGAACTCCTGAGAAAGGGAAAGGAATTTTACTATTACAAGACCAGAGACGGCAAGAAAGTGGATTTTACTATCAGGGAAGGGTTGAAGGTAAGTCAGTTAATCCAGGTATGTCATGACATTGATAACGATAAGACAAAAAAGCGAGAAACAAACGCCCTTGTCAAGGCATCGGGCGAGACAGGATGCAATAACCTGATGATGCTTACGTGGGATTATGAGGCAAAGGAAACATTTGGCGAAAGAGAAATACACTACCTGCCATTGTGGAAATGGCTGATTAAATAATGCATACAAACGAGTGCCAGCCCTTCTTTACCAAATAAAAGAGGTTATACAGAACAAGCTGAGAAGTCGGATAATATTCCCGGTTTTGTGAGGCATTCCGGTAACTTTTGGAGTCCGGAAAGTATTAGAGGATTGTTGGAAGGTTATAACAAAAAAAGACCTAGAGGAAAACCAGTCCATTTCGAAGTTGTTGTTGTGCGTTGATTGGAAGTTACCCCCATACATCTGCTATGGCGTGTTGCATGAGTATGTACCCTAATCTATAAGCATTTCCTTAATTACGTCCTTCACTTTTCGAATAGCGGTATTCTCTATTTTACCTAGTTTTTTTACCAGTCTTTTTTTATCTACGGTTCTTATCTGGTCTAGGACAATCCAACCATCTTTCCCGTGAAATTTTATTCGTATTCTTGTAGGATATTCGTGAGATTTAGTGGTCATTGGGGCTATAATGACAGTATTTATAGTGTCATTCATTTCATCAGGAGAGATGACAAGGCACGGTCTGGTCTTCTGTATCTCATGACCTATAGTTGGATCCAGGTTAACAAGGAAGACTTCGTATTGCACGTTACCACTCCCAGTTTTCCATTTCTCTATCAATGGAATCATCTATAAGCAGACTGTCTTCTTCCCTTTTTCTCATCGAACCAAACGCCTCTTTCCATCCTTTCCTGGATTTTTTCTTAATGGGTTTTATTATGATTTTATCTTCTTCTGTTTCGAGTTCTGCTTCTTTATCCAAATTGCATTGTTTTAATATGGCTTTGGGAATCCTTATCCCCTTAGAATTACCAATAGTTATAATATTTATCTTCATAACTACCTCATGTTGTATTAAATATTCCTGGTATGGAGACCACAGACTATACAGGTTTCACAAATTAAAAATAATAGTGTTAGATTTCTCTAAAGGGTAATTATAACGTAATTACAACAAAAATCAATTTATTCCCTTTGAAATCAGTGGTTTTGTCACTTCCACCAAACCGGCATCGGCAATTTACTCTCTCGGCACTACCTGCGCTCATCAGCACGCCATTCGGTACGGTCGGCAATAGCCTTATCAAGGTCTTTACCGGAAAGCACTTTAGAGGCAAGCAAACCAGCTTTTTGTAACATTGGCAGATGGAAAAGCATATAAATGGTATTGAGGTATGCCCATTACTACGCTGAAAGCCTGAGAAATAGAGTGGAAGTACCGGCTAGAGTGCCTGATGAAAGAATTAGCACAATTTTAGCACAGTCACATGATGAAAGGGCAATGGCATAGCCGTAAACCCTTATTTAGATTGGTAGCGGGGGTGGGATTCGAACCCACGGCCTCCGGGTTATGAGCCCGACGAGCTACCAGACTGCTCTACCCCGCGTCGTTATATGATTTCTATTGATTTGCTTAAATGTAACTAACTCACTTAAGTATAACAGCCCATACCAAACTGTCAAGGATAAAAAAACTTTCCATTTTAATCGTGTGTTCTGGTACAATAAAACAATTACCCTTATCTATGAGGTATAAATACTTGAAGCAGTGCAGTTATAACAAAATTCTTGGCATTGAATAAGGGTAGCTCTATAAAATAATATTCAAAAGTTGTAATTTTGACAAAATTAATACGTAAGGCAGAAAAATAAATGAAGATTTTAGTTATCGGTGGTGGAGGAAGAGAACACGTACTTACATGGAAGATTGCACAATCTCCCATGGTAAAAAAGATATTCTGTGCGCCGGGAAACCCTGGAATTGCAGAAATCGCCGAGTGTGTTGATATCGACACAAAAGATATCGACGGACTTTATAATTTTGCCAAAAAGCAAAGGATAGACTTAACCGTTGTAGGACCGGAAGATCCACTTGTAAGCGGTATTGTTGATAAGTTTACCGAGGGCCGGCTCAAGATATTCGGACCTAATAAACGCGCCGCAGTTATCGAAGGAAGCAAGGTTTTCGCTAAAAACCTTATGAGAAAACATGGTATACCAACCGCAGATTTTAAGATCTTTGAGGACTTAAAACAGGCAAAAAAGCATCTGACTGCATGTGAATATCCCCTGGTTATTAAGGCCGATGGATTGGCAATGGGAAAGGGTGTATTCGTATGTAAGACGATCGAGGAAGCAGACCAACACCTTGACGATCTTATGAAGAAAAAAATCTTTGGTCAGGCAGGAGATAAGATCGCTATTGAAGAGTTTCTTTCAGGGGAAGAGGTCTCAATCCTTGCAGTTACCGATGGGAAGACGATCGTCTCTCTTTCAAATGCTCAGGACCATAAAACTGTTTATGACGGTGACAAGGGTCCCAATACCGGCGGTATGGGTGCATACTCACCCGTGCCGTTAATCACCGATGATTTGCAGTTCTTTATCGAAGAAAATATCCTGGTACCAATAATTCACGCCATGAAGAGGGAAAATCGCCCATATAAAGGTGTTATATACGCGGGATTAATGATTACCGCTGCCGGTCCAAAAGTGCTTGAATTTAACGCCAGATTCGGAGATCCGGAAGCACAAGCCATCCTTACCAGGATGAAAAGCGATATTGTTCCACTACTTCTTTCGGCTGCAACAAATAATTTAGAAAATGCAGATATTGAATGGCATGACGGTGTTTCTCTCTGTGTAGTAATGGCCTCAAAAGGATATCCCGGTAAATATGAAAAAGGAGTTCCTGTATCAGGACTTGATACAGTAAAAAAAATACGTGATGTGCATGTCTTTCATGCAGGCACTTCCCTGAGAAACGGAACTGTCGTTACCAGTGGCGGCCGGGTTTTGGGAGTCACAGCGCTGGGAAAAGACCTGCAAGATGCACAAAAAAAGGTCTACGGCGCTATACAAAAGATATCGTTCGATGGAGCACACTACAGAAGGGACATCGGTGCAAAGTCCATATACCGTAAGCAGGGAGGTTGATATGCGATGTGAAAAAAAATATTTTCCTTGTTTCATCACTTTTCTGTGTATAATATTTGTTTCTCTTTTCGTAAATAGAGTTCTGTCCTTATCATTTGCCGGAGAGCAGGATAGGATTTTCTGGGATAAGAGATACGGAACGGAGGCGTATATTTTTGGTAAAGAACCGGTAGAATTTCTAAAGGAATATGTCGATATCCTCCCTAAAGGGAAGGCATTTGATATTGCCATGGGAGAGGGACGCAACGCCATATTTCTGGCGAAGATGGGATTCGACGTGGACGGCTGTGATATTTCAGAAATAGCCGTCAGGAAAGCACAGGAACTGGCAAAGGAAAATAACGTTAAGATCCATGCCTTTGTGGCCGATCTTGAGACGCATCGGTTGCCGAAAAACAACTACGATGTAGTAGCGTGCTTTTATTATCTGCAGCGCAGCCTTATTCCTCAAATTAAGGAATCATTAAAGCCAGGCGGGATGATTATATACGAGACTTATACTATTGAGAACCTGGAGCGGGGACTGGAAGGACCAAAAAATAAAGAATATTTGTTGAGGCCAAATGAACTTCTGGATTTCTTTAAAGATTTTAAAATTATCTATTACCGGGAACTGGTCTTAAACAACAAAAAGGCAATTGCAAGCCTCATTGCAAAAAAGGAGAACTAGAAGTTATCCCAAAACCCAACCCAAACAAGTCGAAAGAGACAAAATACGAAATACTAAGCACGAAATACGAAACAAATTCGAAAATACAAAATCTCAATGACAGAAACCTAGTTTCAAACATTTGAAAATTAAGATTTTGGGTTTGTTTCGTATTTCGAAATTCGGATTTCGAATTTAGACGTTTCGTATGTGGTGAATTTCTGAAAATAAACAATTATGTCACTACTAAATAACATTACAGACAAACAGCGTGAGGCAGTTACACACATCGATGGCCCTCTTTTGGTCGTAGCGGGTGCGGGCAGCGGGAAAACCCGCGTGATTACACGCCGCATTGGCTATTTAATGTCACAGGGAGTAAGGCCCTATAATATCCTGGCTATTACTTTTACCAATAAGGCCGCCGATGAGATGTGTGAACGGGTGAGGCAATTTTCCTCACATAAAGGACTCTGGGTCTCTACCTTCCACAAGATGTGTTCTAGAATCCTGAGGAGTAATATTGACCATCTTGGATACTCAAAGGATTTTAGTATCTACGATACGGTTGATCAACTAAACCGGATTAAATCTATCATGGCCCAGCTTCAGCTGGATCCCGCTCAATGCCAGCCCAGGTCCATCGTTAGTTCTATCAGCAACGCAAAAAATAAACTCATTGATCCTGAAACCTTTGCCTCGACTACCTCCGGTTATTACAACCGTGTTGTTGCACAGGTCTATACAAAATATCAGGCACTGCTTAAGGCCAATAATGCACTTGATTTTGATGATCTTCTGGGAAGGACTATTGAATTATTCAAAACGCATAATGATATTTTAGAGATGTACCAGGATAAATTCCGGTTCATTCTCGTTGATGAATACCAGGATACTAATTATACCCAGTATACCCTTACACGGCTCCTCGCAGGCCGGTACAGAAACATCTGTGTTACGGGTGATCCGGATCAGTCTATTTACGGCTGGCGCGGGGCGGATATCAAAAATATTATGGATTTTGAGAAGGACTATCCTGATGCAAAGGTGGTTCTTTTAGAGCAAAATTACCGTTCTACAAAGCATATCCTGCATGCGGCTTCCAGTATAATTCAACAGAACAAATACCGGAAGCAGAAGAACCTGTGGACAGAGAATATACATGGTGAAAAGATAAAGGTAATCTATTGTGAAGATGAACATGGAGAGGCAGATGAAATCGCACAGGCAATAAAAAGGCTTACCGGTAAAGGGACCGAATATTCTGATATTGCAATATTTTACCGTACCAATGCCCAATCCCGTGTCCTTGAAATTTCTTTAAGAAATCACGGTATCCCTTACACGATTATCGGAGGTGTGGCATTCTATCAAAGGAAGGAAATTAAGGACATACTCTCTTATCTTAGATTATGTATTAACCCTCATGATGAAGTAGCCCTGGAACGTGTAATTAATACACCAACACGCGGTATAGGGAATACAACCATAAAGAGATTAGAGGAATGGGCTGCGGCAAAGGGTACAAATCTTTTTCATGCTATGCAGCAGATTGATCTTATACCTGAGATAAAAGGCAAAACAGCTTTATCAATAAAGAAGTTCGTCGAACTTATGTTAAATTTGCAAAGGATGCCAAAGTCACCGGTAGAAAGTATTATAAAACGGGTTATTGAATATACTGAGTATATTGAATTCCTTAAAGGGTCAGGAGAAAAGGAATCTGAGGAACGTATTGATAACGTCAGGGAATTGGTCAACGCTGCTCATGAATATGATATAAATTACGACGGCGGCACATTACAGGGATTTCTGGAAGAAGTAGCCCTTGTCTCCGACGTGGACGACTTAGAGGCCGATGTAAAAAGTGTAACGCTTATGACCCTGCATACTGCTAAGGGATTAGAATTTCCCGCTGTCTTTATTACGGGTATGGAGGAAGGGTTATTGCCGCATTTGGAATCCGTAGATTCAGATGATAAGGTTGAAGAAGAACGTAGGCTCTGTTACGTGGGCATTACGAGGGCGATGAAGGAACTCTTCCTTACTCATACCAAGCGGAGGACGCGTTACGGTCAGATGAACTTTTGTCTCTCATCCCGGTTTCTGGATGAAATCCCCGAAGAGATTTTAGAAAAGATTGACAAAACAAGTTACTCTTCTGATACTTATAGTGATCATGATCAGGATCCCTACGAGAGAACCACTCATGATTTTTATGCCGTAGATATTTCTGATTCGGCGGATGCACTATCGAAAGGGAATCCCTTATCCTTTTCGAACGGAGAAGTGGTAAGGCATCCTGTTTTTGGTATAGGAAGGGTACTTGAGGTTTCCGGAAGCAAAGAAAAGACAAGTATCAAGATAAATTTTAATATTGCCGGTATAAAGAACCTCCTGTTAACATATGCGAAATTGGAAAAAGTGCGGTAGGGATTTTTCTAATGGAAAAAATACGATGGACGAGGGCGTCTGTCGTCCTTCATCCTTCGTCCCTCGTCTATCGTCTTTTGTCCCCTAATGGTTGGTTCAATCTTGCAGATTGAACCATGTGTTTAGCATATGCCTGTACGTTTTGATTTACTCCATGCATACGGGACATGCGAAACGTTCCGGTTCAATCGTGGATGATTGAACCAACACGGAATTTTTTATCTGCGAAATCTGTGCAATCTGTGGTTCCTGTTCGTTTTGGATATTCAAACATTAGAATTTAGGATTTGTTCCGAATTTCTGCCTGATTGCTGATAGCTGACTGCTGACAGCTTATTATATCTTTCGTCGGTCTGGGGCTTCGCCTCGCCAGTATTTAAACAAGGAAAAGTTTCCTATGAGAAAAATATATATGGACAATGCCTCTGGTACACCAATGCATCCCATGGTGGTAGAGGCTATGATACCCTTTCTAAGGGACGGTTTTGGAAACCCCTCAAACTTGCATCAATTTGGAAGGTTTACGAGTGAAGCTATACAAGCTGCGCGAGTACAAGTAGCCGGTCTTATTCATGCAAAGCCTAATGAGATTATATTTACTTCAAGTGGCACCGAAGCCAACAATTTTGCCTTAAAAGGGATTTTATCCGCCTACAAAAAGAGGGGAAACCATATTATTACCTCTCAAATTGAACATTTTTCTGTATTAAATCCCTTAAAATCGCTGGAGAAATCAGGCTTCGTTGTTACCTGTTTGCCTGTCGATAAGTACGGAATGGTAAACCCCGAAGATGTCAAAAATGCTATTACTCCTACAACTACGATGGTGTCCATAATGTATGCCAATGGAGAGATTGGTACGGTTGAACCGATTAAAGAGATTGGGGCCATTACAAGGGAGAAAAATATTATTTTCCATACAGATGCTGTTGCAGCAGCAGGGAATATACCTATCGACATTTTCGATGCCAATATTGACGTCCTCAGTATGTCAGCCAATCAATTTGGTGGCCCTTCCGGGATCGGGGCGCTTTATCTCAGGGAAGGGATAAGGATACTTCCTTTCATTGAAGGCGGCGTACAGGAAGGCGGGCGCAGGGCAGGAACGGAAAATATTGCGGGTATTGTCGGCATGGGTAAGGCAGCCGAACTGGCAAAATCAGAAATGCAGCAGCGTCTGGGTAAGATTCAAAACCTGAGAGATCGGCTAAGGGATGGCATTCTAAGCCGGATAAGCCATGTATATGTCAATGGGCATCCAATAAATCGTCTCCCGGGGAACCTTAGTTTATGTATAGAGTATATTGAGGGTGAGTCGATTTTGTTATTTCTTGATATGCAGGGAATAGCCATTTCAAGCGGTTCTGCATGTACATCGAGGTCGCTGAAGGCATCCCATGTCATCATGGCTACAGGTGTTGATGCTGCACTTGCCCAGGGAACCGTACTTTTCAGCTTAGGGGCTGAAAATACAGAGGAAGACGTTAAGGATATCTTAGAAAAGCTGCCGCCTGTTATTGAAAGATTAAGGCAAATGTCTCCATTATATACAAAAGGGAAATAAGACCTTTGTAGTAACAAATTAGCTTTTTGAAAAGGTAGCGCCGATTCCTTGTGGTCGGTTTGTGCGGGGGATGTATCCAATTGCAGATTTGGGATTGCGGATTGCGGAATGAAAAACCAAATTAAAATTTTTAATTAGGTGAGTTCCACTTTTTACTTAGTACGTTATTATTTCATAATACG
>CAZPUD010000101.1:0-12708 GCA_964589115.1 uncultured candidatus Brocadiaceae bacterium
TACTATTTTTTCCCTTCTAAAATATTTTAAAAATTTTGACTTTCAAGCTGAGGACAATACACATAACATCCATACCTATCTTTTTCGATTACAACGCTAACTTTGTGAGATACCTTGTTCACTTTCTAAGATAATAATGATTGTCTAAGTATTTCTGTTCATTGTAGCGAAGTATAGATTATAGAGAAAATTATTTCAATACTATTTTAAGGAATGGACGCCTGTTTGTTATCACAGGTTGACTTCAATAAAGATAATTGCTAGAATCCCATTATCCTAACCCGAATGAATCGGAAGAAACAACTAATAGGGATTTACGATTTTAGATTTACGATTTGAGATTTAAAAATTTTAATTTGTAAATTTTTGCCGAAAATATTAAAAATAAATTTTAAGATATCATGAATACATCTGAAACAAAATTCATATCATTATTGCAGGATCTTGTTGAATTAATGCAAAAATTACGCAGCAAGGATGGATGCCCCTGGGATAAGGAACAAAACCACTCATCCTTAAAACCACATCTGGTAGAGGAAACCTATGAGGTAATTGATGCAATAGATTCCGGAGAACCTCATAAGCTGAAAGAAGAACTGGCAGACCTCTTTTTTCATATCGTTTTCCATTGCCAGATTGCAAAAGAAAAGGGAGAATTTGATATAGGAGATGTAATAGCGCTTTGCCTTGATAAAATGACCCGCCGCCATCCGCACGTATTCGGAGACGCCACAGCAGCTACTCCGGAAGAGGTAATTCGTCAATGGGAACAGATAAAAAAAGAGGAAAAGGGGAACGAAGAGAGAAAGTTTATTGTAGATGGCCTGCCCAAATATCTCCCGGCCCTCCAAAAGGCCCAGAAATTGCAAAAAAAGGTTGCCAAGATAGGTTTTGACTGGACAGATATTAACGATGTGATTGCAAAGGTAGATGAAGAACTGGCAGAAGTGAAAGAGGCGATTCAGGAAAACAAGCCGGAAAATATCGAAGAAGAGATAGGTGATTTATTATTTTCAATCGTTAACCTCTCCCGTTTTTTGAAGCTCGAAACGGAAAATGTACTTCATAAGACTATCTATAAGTTTGTCAATCGTTTTAAAAGGGTTGAGATGGAACTCGCCTCTATGGGAAAGGATATTGAGAAATGTACCTTAGATGAATTGGATGCTGTCTGGAATAAGGTAAAGAATAACATCTCTGCAGAAAATGCAGAGCCATGATAAAAGATAGCTGGTTAAGTACTTTTATTACCAGATGGTTTTTATATTGGTAAGACTTTGAAGAGCCGTATCTTTGGTGATTATGGGGAGATTGAGATATTTTGCAGTTGAGGTGATTATTTTGTCATGAAGTTCGGGAATCTCTTTTAGAGCAATCATTTTTCGGAGAATGGGGTAGTCAAGCGCTATAATTATAAAATTCTCGCTGCCATGGATTTCTTTAAATAACCTTTTAAAGTTAAAAGAGATGCGCTTTTTGTCAAATATGCTTAACGCTTCTGCAACAACAATCGAAGGGATAAAGATTATATTTTCTCCTTTTTCACATTTCTCAAAAATCGCCGATGCCTTTGGACTTATTTCAGGACTGTCTGTAAACCACCAGAGAAGGGCGTGTGTGTCTGTCACAAAATTCATGCGAGCGTTATATCCCTATTTTGCTATAGAGGGACTTTTTTACAGAAGTTATATCTTCATCGGTAATATCCACTCCTTTGAGAATGCCCCTGAGCGATATAACTTTTTTACCAGTTGGAGTAAGTTTCTTGAGAAGAGTTAATTTTAAATCCACAATATCTTTCTCTATAATTTCGATCTTGTGGAGTATGTCAATAGCACCATTTAAAGCTGCTTCTTTCATAAGAATCATCCCTTTTTAAAAATCTTCTATTAAGGTATTAATCTTTGTGTAAGATTATTTTTATGTACCGTTTTTGTCAAGAGATTTTTGTTCAAAAATAAGCTTTATATTTACCTCATAAAGCAGCTTAAAAATTCCATCGTCCGGTCATTTCCGAAATTATTGAATAGTTTCTTCTGTTCACCCCTCTGTAATTTTACTCTTTTTCCAGAAACTATTTTTGTTAATACATCCCTTGTGAAGCCAATTTCATGCGTTGCAATTCTGCTGTCATTCTTTTTCAGTAAATATTCTTGACACAAAGGATGAAACCGGACATATCCTCAACATACAAAAGACTACCACTCTGGTCATTGCGAGGGTCTTTTCCGAAGCAATCCCAAAGCGGAAATTTGGATTTCGGATTTTACACTTTGGTTTTTCATTCCGCAATCCGCAATCCCAAATCTGCAATTGGATACTTGCGGAGCTTGTTCCGGGCGTATCATCGAGGAATCTCCTGGTTTGCTTCAGCTTCCGCCTCGCAACCGCTTCACTCTTCACAATGACATTTTAAGGATTCCGTACGTTCCATACACCTGCATTCAACCAAATACTTTACTTTCGTTTCAATAAGAAATTTTTTTTTAATTAAATAAAATTTTTAAATCTTATTGTTGCAAACTTCAGAAATATGTGACTTATAAGAGTACCTAATACAGAAAGGACGTTAGGAATCTAAATATTTAGCCTAACGGCTAGAGGGGCAGGTAGTGTGCACCTCCCAGCATGCTACCTAGCCTGTTATTTTAATAAAAAGGAATGTGCTAATTTGGCTACAAAACTCCGGAAGACAAAAATGGCTTCAAATAAAAGGATGTTAACAGATACAGAAGTGAAAATACTTTTAGAAGGACTCCAGGGCAAAAGCAGAGTCATCGTTTTGATAAGCATCTTCACAGGTATGAATCTGAAAGATACTTTATCGCTAAAGTGGAATGATATTGACCTTGAAAACGCCAATATGATATATAGAGACCCGGAAACAAATCGAAAAGTAGTTATTTCTTTGGCAGGTCCTTTAGTTGATGTTTTATCAAGATATAAGAAGGAATACATTACGGGGGCTGCTCTTTTTTATGCAGGAGAGATGAGCCACGATGTACAGTTAAAATACCGCAACCATTTTAAATGTTTATTTCAAGATCTGGGAATCATGAATTTTGACTTCCATCAGTTAAAACATTCCAGGGCCGTATTAATAACTAATTTTAGTAGTAATTATCATGCTCCCGTTTTGTGTAAAAACCGAATGCTATGTCTCTTTTAAATCGATTAACTTGGGAAACTGTGGCAAGGACTTGTATCGAATAATCTTTGATAATAGTTTTTCAGGGTTGTCAGATGTTATAATCATCTGGTAATGCTTTTTTTGTATAAAGCTTTCCTCTAAAACGTGGTTTATGAATGCAAGCAGCAGATCAAAATATCCTTCTCCATTTAGTAAACCAATCGGCTTCGTATGCAGTCCAAGCTGTGCCCAGGTAAGAATCTCAAAAAATTCTTCAAAGGTGCCAAAACCGCCCGGCATCGCAATAAATGCATCGGCTAACTCGGCCATCATGGCCTTCCGCTCATGCATACTTGATACAAACCGGAGTTCTGTAAGGCCGGGATGGGCAAATTCCCTGGAAGAGAGTGCTTTAGGGATAACACCAAATACCTTTCCATTTTCCTTTAAGACAGCATTTGCAATAACTCCCATCAAACCAATACTTCCTCCGCCATACACAAGTTCCATTCCATGTGATACGATAGCTTTACCCAGTTGCTGGGCAATGTCTGTATAGCCCTGACGTGCCCCAAGGCTGGAACCACAAAAAACACAAATGCGTTTTATCGGATTATTGTTCTCCATCTTATTTGCCTACATCTTTATACCCATTTTGTACAAAGTATTCAATATATTCATGGCAAGTTCCATAGCCTGAGATTTAGAAAGTATTAATTCATAATCGTCATTCTCACCCTCTACTACGATCTCAACACCCTCAGTTCTTGCGACGACAACGATTTTCCTGTTTTCCTCCATTTTCTATCCCCCCTTAAAAATAAATGTTCTAAAGATTTTTAATAATTTCAGCTTTCAGATGTGCAATAGAACCAGATGGATCTAAATCTTTTGGACATACCTCCTGACAATTAAAAACTGTATGGCAACGCCACACACCATAACCGTCATTTACTATCGCTAAACGCTCTTCTTTTGCATTGTCCCTTGTATCAGAAAAGAAACGGTCTACATTGATAAAAGCCATAGGTCCCAGATACTTTTTATGTGATGCGGTAACAGGGCATGAGGCATGACAGCAGGCACAGAGAATACAATCTATCAATATATCTATCTTTCTTCTTTCCTCCGGACTCTGGAGCATCTCTCCTGCTATCGGTAATGATTTGCCAGGGATCAAATAAGGTTTTATATATTCATATTTCTCCCAAAAAGGGGCCATATCAACACAAAGGTCTTTAAGGATAGCCATATGGGCAAGGGGACGAACCGTAACGGTGTCTGATTTGAGTTTTAAGACCAGTGTGTTACAGGCCAACCGGTATCTACCGTTAATATGCATTGCACAAGAACCACAAACCCCGGCCCTGCATGAAGACCGAAAGGCAAGAGAGCTATCCAATCGCTGCTGAATATAATAGAGGCACTCCAGTACCGTCAGGTCCTTTCGAAGAAAGGGAACTTCAAATTTCTGAAAATACGGACTTTTATCATTATCCGGATTAAAGCGAAAGACTTCAAAAAAGATCTTATCTCTTTTCGTATGAGGCATCTTATTATTCAAAAAGTGCATCTACAAAGGCTTCAGGATCAAACCTTTCTATATCGTCAGCTTTTTCGCCAAGCCCGACAAATTTTACCGGGATATCTATTTCGTTACGCATACCCAATACAATACCACCCTTTGCCGTACCGTCTAATTTTGCCAGGAATATTCCCGTAACATCTACCGCCTGCTTAAACATCTTTGCCTGAGAAATGGCATTTTGTCCGGTTGTGGCATCAAGTACCATTAACACCTCGTGAGGGGCACCGGGGATCCTTTTCGATACAACACGTTTGATTTTACTAAGTTCGTTCATAAGGTTCTCATGCGTATGGAGGCGGCCCGCAGTATCTATGATCAACACATCTATACCCCTTGCAATACTGGCCTCTATGGCATCATAAGCAACGGCTGCAGGGTCAGAGCCAGTATGATGCTTTACAATTTCGGCGCCGGTGCGCTTGCTCCAGATATCCAGTTGATCTACGGCAGCAGCCCTAAAGGTATCACTTGCTGCAACCATAACTTTTTTCCCCTCTCCGATGAAGGTATTTGATAGTTTTGCTATGGCTGTAGTTTTACCTACACCGTTTACACCAACAACCATAATAATGGTAGGGGGGGTCGGTGCATAATGAATATCGATTTGCCACGACCGCAGATGTTCTTTCAGCCTGTTCTTTATAAAGTCATGTATTTCTGAAGTCTCGGTTACCGTTTTAGCTTTCCATGCCTCGCGTATTTCATGGATGAGTTTCTGAACGGGTTTTACGCCAACATCTGCACCGATTAAAATATCCTCCAATTCTTCGAGTACATCATCATCAATCCCTCTCCTAAAGGAGAAAAAGCCTTTCAGCCGGGACCAAAAACGATTACGGGTCTTCTCCAAACCCTTTTTTAGTTTCTCAGAAGAAACTAAAGTTTGCTCTTCTGTCTGATCCTCAACAACAATTTCCGATGAGACTGGAGCCTGTGGGATTGGAACTTCCTGTACCTCTACGTCTTTCTCTGTAATTGTTACTTCCGGCTGGTCTTCAACAACAATTTCTGATGAGACTGGAACCTGGGTCTCCACGCCTCTTTCTGTAATTGTTAATTCCGGTGGAGCTAAAACAGGTTCCACGGTATCAACTTCACTAACAATACTTTCTTGTGAGGATAAAACGGTCTTCTCAATACGGTCTTCAACAATGTACACTTCTTGCTTCCCGGTATCGACTACCGGTGTTTCTGGTTCCTCCGGCATTGGAACCAGCTTGAATGTATTGCCTTCCCAGATAACGGTTTTCCGTGATTCTATCGTGAAATTTTTTAGCCTATACCAAAAACTGCGCCGGTTTTTCTTAACACCGTTTTTAGGTTTTTCAGAAGGGACCAAATTTATGCCCTCACAGTTGTTTTCTAATACACTTTTGTCTTTTTCTGGAATCTCTTCCATAAATTGTCATTAACTCCTTGTCTTATATATTATAATAGGCATACTAAAGAACATCAATGCTAGTATGACCTTTTAACTGATTGTAAATTTATAAATTACGCTGTTATAAATTATAAGATAAATTACTCTATTTTAGAAGGACATCTTTGTTTCAGTTTATTTACAAGATCGCCCGGTATCGTTACTTTTGCAATAGGATTATCTAATTTCCTTTCTCCATGAAAATCGGAACCGCCGGTTACTATCAGATTATACTTTTTTGCAATCTTAAGATATTTATCAACAAGTTGCGGAGTATGCGATGGATAGTATGCTTCTATCCCTTGTAATCCGTATTTTACCAAATCTCCGATAATATGATCTTTTTGAGTTAAACCGGGGTGGGCCAGGACGGCAGCTCCTTGTGCGTTTGTTATTAATTCGATCGCCTGCTGTGGATTAAGCGTTTTTTTAGGAACATATGCCGGGCAGTTATCACCTATATATTTTATAAATGCCTCTACAATAGTACTACAATAACCATGCCTCCATATCACTTCGGCTACATGCATACGTCCCGGGGAGCCTTTTCCAGCCAGTGTTAAAACCTCCTGAGAGTCAATATTGACATGAAGCTTGTGCAATTTTTCTACCATAGCATGAATGCGCTTTAACCGGTCTTCGTAAGCTTGTTTTAACGCCTTCTGTAAAGAATTATTATTGATGTCTATAAAATAACCGAGGATATGAATCTCTGATGGGCTAAGGTATGAAGAGAGTTCTATGCCGGGAATAATATGAATATTTTTACCATTCGCATAACGGGAAGCAACCATGAACCCTTCAACGGTATCGTGATCTGTAATGGAAATAGCGGAAACACCAAGACGAACGGCCTCGTCGGTGACCTCCTCAGGTGTCATGGTACCATCAGAATAATTGGTATGTATGTGCAGATCAGAGTTGCCATAGTCAATTTCCTGTACATCTACATCATAAACGACCGGGGTATCCTGGCTGCTTTTTAACCTTCCATTACCAAACTGGGTATAAATCTTGTCTAAAATTCCATTCACGAAAGTTCCTGAATTCTTTGTGCTAAATTTTTTAGCAAGTTCAATTGCCTCGTTAATTGAAACCTTGGGTGGAATATCATCCCTATACAGAAGTTCGTATACTCCCAAACGCAGGATGTTTTTATCAATAATAGCCATGCGGCGTAATTCCCAGTGCTCTGTAACCTCTGATATCTTTTCATCAATCTCTTTGATATGTGACCTGCAGCCGTTAATCAGGGATATTGCAAATTTATATATATCCTGTTTATCAGTACTTGTCTTACAAAAGTGATCGATTTGATTAATAATATCGTCACCACGTAAATCGATCTGATAAAGGGCCTGAAGGGCGAGTTCACGGGCAATTGTTCTGTTACGCATGAGATGTTGATTTAATAAGAGCAATAAAACTAAACTAATAAAATAAATCAGTTATTAACACGGTTTAAACATGAAGTATGGGGAGATGAGAGTAAAATGCAAAACAACAGGTTATCACCCTTTGATTGCTTTTAGACTGGCTTGTATTTGCTCAAAAAGGTTTACCATTTCTATAGCTGATAAAGCAGCCTCTGCTCCTTTATTCCCAGTTTTTGCACCGGCACGGTTAATAGCCTGCTCCAATGTTTCTGTGGTGATAACGCCGTAAATAGTTGGAACACCGGTAGATAGTCCAACCTGTGCAATACCCTTTGCTGACTCGCTTGCAATATAGTCAAAATGGGGTGTTTCTCCACGAATAACGGCACCCAGGCAAATTACTGCATCATACTTGCCGGTTTGTGCTACTTTAAGGGCTGCCATTGGTATTTCATAAGATCCTGGCACCCAAAAAATATCAATATCCTCTTCCTTTACACCATGTCTCACAAGTCCGTCTATTGAACCATCCAACAAACGTTTTGTTATAAAATTATTAAATCGGCTGACGATAATTCCAAAAGCCTTTCCTGCACCGAGTAAATTTCCCTGAAATTCGATACCCATAAAAACGAATCCCCCTTTTTGGACTGCCGATAAGATTTGCCAATATTCGCAATTCCTATAGGCAGAATAGTAGCATATACCTATAAATGTTTCAAGGCTTTTCTCCTGAAAAGAAAAATCCCTTCATTGAAAAAGCTGCGAATTGTCCCTTGTAATTTTAGAAGTATGTTTGTATTATGAAAAATCACGTATTTTTATATTTGTTTAGAGGACTAGCGAGGCTAAAACTCAGATCGATAAAAAGAGACTAGAACCACAGATTTCGGTAAATGAGTAAATGGGTATATGAGTAGATGGGTTAAATACTCATTCACCCATTTACCTGTCTACTAACTTTGCAATCTGTGGTTCCGGTAATTTCTTCTAAAACTTGACTCATTTGTGAAGATAAATCTCATAGAGTGCTTAATATACAACGAGGTATACTGTGGAAAATACAGAAACAGAAGAAACAACGAATGAAATTGGAAACGTAAGGATGCCATTAGGTGCACACCTTGAAGAACTGCGGCGCAGGGTTGTTTATTCAATTATCGCTATTATCCTCTTCTTTGTTATATGCTGGTTCTTTAAAATACAGATACTTGAAGTAGTAAAAGAACCTCACAGGACTGCCATGGGAAAGGTTGGCCTTTCATCGGAACTGCAGGTTTTGAGTTACCAGGAGGGTTTTTATGCCTATATGAAACTCTGTTTTATTACATCAATTTTCTTGGCCTATCCTTTCATCATTTATCAGGTATGGCGTTTTGTAAGCGTGGGGCTTTACAAAAAAGAACAGAAGTACTTACTTTTGTATCTTCCTATCTCATATATAGCATTTGTGATAGGAGGCCTTTTTGGATATTTCCTGTTAATCCCATTTGGCCTGCAATTCCTCATAGGTATCCTTGGTCCGGGAATTCAACCCATTATTACCATGCAGCAATACATTTCATTTGTATTTATGCTGACAGTTGCATTGGGACTAGTATTCCAGTTACCCTTAGTCATGCTGCTCCTCTCAAAGATCGGGTTCGTTACTCCTGATAAATTTATATCATGGAGAAAATATGCTATTTTCGTAATATTCATCATCGCCGCCGTGGTAACTCCGCCTGATCCATTTACACAGACAATGACTGCTACTCCCATGATCATCCTTTATGAGCTAGGCATACTCATTTCAAAGCCAACCAAAAGGGGATTCATAATCCTGGGTACTATTATTGGGGGGGGATTGATTATTTTACTCGGAATATACTTTTATCTCACCCATAAGGGCGGAGAGATCAGTTTATTGAAAACATACGGAGATGTTCAGCTTCTCTATCCGGGAAATACAAAATGGAATAAGATATCAAACCATATCGATTTTCGAAATGGTATTACCTTAAAAACGGGCAGTGAAGGGAGAACCGCAATATCTACTAAAAAGGGTACAGGTGTAGGTATGGATATAAACACCGAAGTATATTTCATTGATCCCTGGAGGATTCAGCTTAAAACCGGACAAATATTTATCTCTGTAAAAGACTCAAAGGTACCTGTAGAAATCGACACTCCGAACGGAAGGATACGGACGAATAAGGGTATGTTAAATATTCAGGCAACAAACCTTATTACCATTGTAACGGCAATAAAAGGTGAAGCTACGTTACTCTTAGAAGGAGAAGAGAAAAAATTATTAGAAGGCCGGCAGCATAAGATGTCTATTGGAGGCGAGCCTGTGAACATCGGGTCTATTATCGATTGGTCCGAAGGTGTATTAACAGAAACCGGCGCAGAAAAGTAAAAATATTTTTGCCGAAATGGATACCGTTATAGAACAGATACTTTTCAGCACCGTGCAGTTGATACCCTTTTTAAGAGCATTTCTCTGTCTCTTTCAATCTGGCTCTTTAACTCTTCTGTTGTTTTAAATGTGATTTCATCTCTTATCTTAAACAAGAATTGTACTTCGATGTCTTTCCCATAAAGAGACCCACAGAAGTCAAGTATATGCACCTCTATTTCCAGTGTCTCATCTTCGCTTGAAAGTACGTCCTTATCAAATGTAGGCCTTAAGCCTATATTAGTCAAAGCAAGATATTCCTGACCATACAGATTGACCCTTGTGCCATAAACACCCCGGGGCGGTCTGATCTCATGATGTAAATTCAAATTAGCTGTAGGGTATCCTAACAATCTTCCTCTGCCTGACTTTTTTACTACTGTACCCAGGATAGAAACGGGCCTGCCAAGCATCCCTTCTGCTTTTTCCAGTGCACCCTTATGAATTGCCTCTCTAATAGCAGTACTGCTAATTACCTGGCCGCGATATATCACCGGAGGGCATGCATAAACTTCAAATCCATATTTGTCAGCCAGCTTACGAACCAAAGATATGTCCCCTTCACGGTCTTTTCCAAAGTGACAGTTAAATCCTAACACAACACACTTTACACCTAACCATTGAACCAATATATTGCCGATAAAATCTTCAGCCGTCATTTGAGCAAGCTTCTGATCAAAAGCAAGCACAATAGCACAGTCAACTCCAAGTCGCTCAAATAGTACCAACCGATGTTCTAAGGAAGTAATGAATGAGGGTGGTCTTTTTTTAATAACACTTTTTGGGTGGCGGTCAAAAGTGATTACTACTGATTCACCATTTTTCTCAATGGCATGATACTTTACGTTCTCAATAATCCTCTGATGTCCCCGGTGCACGCCGTCAAACATTCCAAGGGTGACCACAGGATTGCGAATTTTTCTAGTTAATTCCTTTATGCCATAAATAGTTTCCAAAGTAAATTCAGCTCAGTCCCTTTTACTAAAATTTTACATATATCTCCATATTTTTGTTAAGGTCAGTTTGCCACTCGGCCAGGAAGGTTTCTTGTTTTTCATACAAATACCGCTTCGTTACATTTTCCTTATCTCTCTCAAAGGCTGCTTTATCTGCAGGCTGCTTATCAATTATACTTATGACGTAGCAAGCCTTTTCTTCGGGTGTTTCTACTGCAACCCCTATTTGACCTGGTTTCAATTCAAATGCCTTTTTTGCCACGTTTGGCCGGTCAGCTTTCAGCGCCTCAATATATCTTGAATCTTTATTGAAAAGTTTCATAGGCCGGGTAATATAATCAGTTTCACAAATTGGCGTATCCACATCTCCAATTTCTGCCTTAATTAACTTTACAACATCATCAAAAGAAGCATCTTTTGCTGTGCCCAGGCATTTTTCAGAAATTTCCTGAGCTTTAAGAAGCCCCTTTTCCAGCTTGAGATCACTAATCACTTTATCCCGAACCTCGTCTAATGGTATCGGTGCCGATGGTTTTTTATCGACGACCTGGAAAATAACCTTACCCTCTATATACTCAAAGGGAATGGAAGGTTCAAACTTATTCCTGTCAAATACCGCCTGTATAATTTGATCTGAACCCGGGAATATTTCCCATAAATCATTTTCTGTCAGTAGATCACTTCCGGATTTCTTACCCTGCGGGATCTCATATGCTACATTATATTTATCTGCCAGATTCTTAAAACCCGGACGTTCTGCTTTATCCAGGGTCTCGTATATTTCTTCATCCAATACACTCATTATTTCAGTAGCCTTTTCCATCGCCTTTTGCCTTGCGAGTGTCTTTAGAATCTCTTCCTTTACTTCAGTAAAAGGTTTATAAGGAGAAGTTTCTTTCTTTTCCT
Organism: uncultured candidatus Brocadiaceae bacterium; assembly: GCA_964589115.1. Taxonomy (GTDB): domain Bacteria; phylum Planctomycetota; class Brocadiia; order Brocadiales; family Brocadiaceae; genus JBDIVL01. The sequence goes on from CAZPUD010000101.1 coordinate 11,817, forward strand.
TAACGGCCTCTTTTCCGGCTTTTGCTGAACTCTTATTTTCAGTAAACGAGGCATCGTGTATTTCGGACTCGTCCTCCTTTATATCCTCTGTTTTAGATTCCGCCTCTACGACCTTAAATTGTGTCTCCTTATTATCATCGTAATACTTTTTCATCTCTTCATCAGTAATCGATACCTGCTTTTCAATATCATCGTACTTTGCTATCAGACATTCTATTTTAACTCTTTCGGGGGCCTTGTATCCGGGTTTTTCAAGATCCGTACTGTATTCATCATCTTTATACTTCTCATAATAAGCACGAATCTCATCTTCAGTTACCTGAACCGAATCTATAAAATCTTTTGCTCTTAAAGTAAGCACCTTAAGCTTCACTTTTTCATTTTCCAGGGAATATCTTTGCCAAACCTCTTCAGACGGCATCTTCGTAGAAGATCGCAGCATGGATTCCAGTTTTTCCACAAGCAGTGCCTCCCTCAGTGTACGCTCTATCTGTTCCTGGTTAAGTCTAAAATTAGTACAGAGAAACTGAACAAGTTCTGTCCTGCCTATGTTCTGCTGTTGCCCGCCAAATATTTGAAGAGCAATCCTCTGAAGACCGTCTTCAACTTCCTGATCTGTTACCGCGATCCCCATTCTTTTCGCTTCTTCTACAAACATAAGCTGTTTCCAGACCAAAGAGACAATCGAGTTACTTTCCTGAGGAAAGAACAATCTTTGCCATCGGCCCAACATATCTGCAAATTCGTTTTGAGTAACTTTTCTGCCGAATATCTTCCCTATAGGTTTCTTGGGAATCATCTCCATTGCAGAGTAGCTGATACCCCATACAAACATTGCAAATATCATAATAATGTAAACTGTCTTTTGATGCCTTCGAAACCAAGAACTCGA
>CAZPUD010000102.1:0-12535 GCA_964589115.1 uncultured candidatus Brocadiaceae bacterium
ACTAATCCTCTCCAGTCTGGACAGTGTAGCCCTTGATGCCGTTGCCAGTAATATTATTGGATTTGAGCCTATGGCCATACCAACCATAAGATTTGCCCACCAGCGTGGATTAGGTATTGGAGAACTAGATACTGTCAATATCGTGGGTGAAACTATCAAAAATGTAGCCGTCCCGGATTTCCAGAAACCTTCTAGCGGTGCCCAGGCCTTTGCAGGGAAGTATTTGCCAAATTTTCTACTGGCCACAATGTTTGACAGCACATGTTCCACGTTTTCTACAGTGAATCATTCAAACTGTACCCGGTGCTACGAGTGTGTAAGAAATTGCCCTGCCGGTGCTATGTCAAAAGATGATGGCAGGGTGATGGTAGATAAAGCGAAATGTATCGGCTGTTTTTGCTGTGATGAAGTTTGTGATTTCCATGCGATCGAAATGAAGCGATCCTTGTTGGGAAGGACACTTCTCGGTATGGCAAAGGCCCTAGGGGTTGAAAAAGTAGAATAAATTATAACTGCTTAAAAATATTGAAGTAATTATTATGGAACTGCAGTGGACAAAGATACTCATTCCTGAGATCAAGGAACTTATCAAAAATAAGGACTTCAAGGGGCTGCGTAATTTCCTCAGAGAACGTCATCCTGCCGATATTGTAGACATTCTGAGAGAGCTTGATCCTACAGAACGGGTAATGAGCTTCCGGTTACTCGACAAGAACAAGATTTCTGAGGTTTTTGCCCTGTTTGAACCTGATGAGCGTGAAGAACTTCTAAAGCAATTTACCGAACAGCATGCAAAAGAAATCCTCATAGAAATGCAGCCAGACGACAGGACACAGCTCTTTGATGAACTCCCGGCACACGTTGTAGAAAAACTCCTGAAGCTGCTCCCGCCCCTAGACCGCAAGGAGGCTAACGAACTACTCAATTACCCTCATAACTCTGCAGGTCGAATAATGACACCAGAGTATGTAGACTTACGTATGGATATGACAGTTGCAGAGGCACTCGAACATATCCGTAAAACAGGGCCTAACCGTGAGACGATCTACATCTGTTACATTGTTGACGAAACAAAAAAACTCAGAGGAGTTGCCTCTCTGAAAAATATCATTCTTGCTAATCCGGGCCAGCTCATTAAGGATATTATGAATGAAAACGTCTTTTACGTCCATACCACGGATGATCAGGAGAAGGCTGCACAGGTAGTTCAAAAATACGATATCTTGGCGGTTCCTGTGGTAGATAATGAAGACAGGCTTGTCGGAATTGTTACCGTAGACGATATCTTAGATGTTGTACAGGAGGAGGTAACTGAAGATTTTCAAAGGATGGCTGGTATTCAGACTATCGAGGAAGAATATTTCCGTGTAGGGTTCTCAAAACGTATAAGTAACCGGGTCTCATGGCTTGTTATCCTGGTTATTGCGGCTACCGTATCACAATCTATCCTGAAAACCTATTCCGAAATTTTGAGTTCAATGATTGCTCTTGCTTATTTTATACCGATGCTTACCGGATCCGGTGGCAATACAGGATCGCAGTCCTCAACTCTGATCATTAGGGCTTTAGCTACAGGAGAAGTAAAGTACGGAGAATGGTGGCGAATTCTCATGCGAGAGTTTCGAGTCGGTTTTGCACTCGGATTCATTACGGGATCCACTGCCTTTACCATTGCTATTGTATCCCTGGGTCAGATTTCAGTAGCAATAACAGTAGGAATTTCTTTGTTTGCTGTTGTTTGTGTGGGAAATATCGTTGGCGTGGTTGTACCCTTATTTTTCAGATTCATAAGAATAGACCCTGCTTTTGCATCGGCACCACTCATTGCTACATTACTTGATGCCACAGGACTGGTTATTTATTTCGAAATAGCGAGGAGGATACTTGTCGTAACTACCCAATAAGGATAACATACTTGACTTTCTTTTTTTGGAATGGTATCCTTTTATTTAATTTTTTGTATAAATCCAGTTATTATTTGGTATTCAATTTAAGGAGAAAGGAGCCGCATTTTTGAACGATCAGGATAAACCGTCGAAGGGAGATTCTATTCTTTGCGGTCTCGCCTTTGATAATGAAGATAATCACAAAAGGATCACGACAGGTGAGAATTTCTATATAATTGGTGGTTCCGAAAAAACACATGAAAGCCTGGTAGAGAATATATTGAAATTTAATGAAGTTATTAAGAAATATGGTAAGAAATTGGGTGATCTTTCTGAATCTGAATACTATAATATTGTTAAAGAGATTTGTACTGATAAAGAAAAGGTGCATTGGTTTTTCCATACATGATTAATTTTCAAAAATTAAAGAAATATATGAAAAATATTCTTTTTTTGTTCTTCCTCATTCTTGCAAATCTTATTTGTATTATCAACACCTATGCTACAGATGATTTCGGTGATTTTGAAATACATTACCAGTTAGGGAATGAATATAATAACCGTGATATGGTTGATGATGCGATCGTAGAATATAAAAAAGCAATTGAGATAAACAACGGTAATCCAAAAGCCTATAATAATTTAGGTGTAGCCTATAGCAAGAAGAGATTGTTTGATGAGGAAATCTCTTCTTATAAGAAAGCGATTGATCTGGATAATAACTATAAAGAAGCATATTTCAATTTGGGACTTGCATATGGTGCTAAGGGTTTTGTGGACGATGAGATCAGTGCTTATAAAAGAGTTATAGAGATGGACACGGAAAACCTTGAAGCCTTGTATAATCTAGGGAACGCTTATCGATGTAAAGAAATGCACGATGAGGCCATAACTGTATACAGAAGGGTAATTGAAATTAATCCTACTTATACTGATGCGCATTTTAATCTGGGTGTTTCTTATGGCAGAAAGGGTTTATTGGATGACGAAATCCTGCAATACCAAAAAGTGCTGCATTTGAATCCATATAGTGCGGAGGCGCATTTTAATCTTGGAATTGCATACGGGGAAAAGAAGATGTTCGATAACCAAATAAACGAATACAAAAAAGCTATTGCAATTAATCCAAAGTATCTTAAGGCGTATAAAAATTTGGAATCTGTTTATCGTAAAAAAGGGATGAAGGAAGAGGCTGATAAAGAGTTATCCAGGTATCATGATCTAGCTAAACGCTAAAACACAAAAGGAGGGAATAACAGAATGCTGGAGAAATTAAACGAAAAAATCACAGAAACATCAGATAAAATTATGAAAAATGAAAAAGTAGAGGGATTTATAAATAACCTTGGGGGAGTACTTTGTTTTATTGGGGCCGTAACATTTGGTATTCTATTTATCGTATGCGGCGCAAGTTTGATGAAAACAGGTAAAAATTATGTGGTAAGACCAGCAGCAGAAGTAGAAGAAGGAGAAGAAGCGGGAGAAGCGGAAGAAGCTGCTACGGAAGAAGCCGTTACAGAAGAGACTGCTACAGAGGAGGCTGCTACTGAAGAATCTGAAACAGAGGAATCTGAGGAAGAATAAGTTGTAATTGTGATTATCCTAATAGGAAAATAAGGACAGAAGTACATCCATTAGTATTTTATCGTACCAAGTATTTCAAGACAGTTAATATTTTTTAAAAGGACGAAAAATCAGTGGTTAAAAAGATATTTTCGATCTCGATCCCGCTTGTTTTCTGTTTTATTGCGCTTTTCTGTGCCATGAAGCCAACCCATGCCATTTTCTTAAAGCTAACACCAGAACAAATACAGGAAGCAATTGAATATGGGCAGAAAAACAAAAATTTAGATATAGCAACATTTTCAAATCAGTGGACTGTTGCTCAGGAAAAATATAAAGGGTTTGCCACCTTGTTTACCCCTTACCACAACATTGCATATAAGGCAAGAAAATCTGCAGTGGAACGCAGGGAGTTTACCAATAGGGAAATTATGGAGGCACTGCAAATTGGAGATGCCCTTACCTTTTCGGTAACTGTCTACGGTGATGAATATGACTTTGCTATGTATTATTCAGGCATGCTTCATCAAAAAGAAATTGTAATACAACCTGAATTTGAATTTACCCCCGAAATAGCAGATGCCAGCGAATTTTGGCCGGATTCTCCCGGCTACTCAGCCCGCCTTGTTTTTAAATTTCCATCTAAGGATATTAACCCGGATAGCACGATTACCTTCATAGTTGTCGCTCCGGGTGGTGAAGAAATCTTATATGATTTTGATCTGTCAAAAATGAAATAGATTTCCTTAGAATAAAATAGAAAGGGATAATTTATGATAAAATACATGTCTCTGATTCTTACCACATTAAGTCTATTTTCATTCTATGGATGTACCGGACTTTCTTCATTCTATAAGGTTCAGGAACAACACCTTGCTAATATCGATAAAAAGATTCAGGAGCTTGAACAATCACTCTCAAGTCTGAATTCCTCGGATCAGAATCTCGAAAAACGTATTGAAGAACTCTCACAGAGAACTGCTGATATACATACTAATTATTCAAAACTCAATGATAGATTGGATGGGTTCAGTTCTGAAGTTAAAACAAAAGACGAATCGCTTGAAACGACTATTTCAGATACACAGAAAAATGTAGCCGACCTTATGGCAAAATTAAGTGAAATAGAAAAAGCAAAAACTGATTTACAGAATCAAATCGTGGCTCTTCAATCTCAGAGAGCCCGTACTCTGAGTCCTCATATTGAACAGCAGAACGAGACTATAAAAAAAGAGGCTAAGGAGGTGATTGAGCAGGGACGGGAAATGGTTGAAGAAGCAAAGTCTGGTCAAAAGATAAATGAAACAGATAAGGAAATAGAGACATTAGTTGTAAATCAGCAAAAAGAGGCACTGCAAAAGCTTCTGGAAGATGCCCTGACGTTATACAGGAATGGGAGCTATAAAGAAGCTATCAGTAAATGGGAGGAAGTACTTGTTATTGACCCTGAGAATTTGGAAGCAAAATTTAACATTGAAATTGCAAAGGAAAAGATTAAGATTGTTTCTGAAAAATAACCATGTCTTTTGCATGTACATATATCGTGTGGTCAAAACTCAAATAATAACTAAACCAAAAGCTTTATTGCCATTGCGATAACGCACACAGTAAGTACTAACCGGATAAACCGCTCTCCTTTACTGACTGCTATATGGCTGCCAATCCATCCTCCGAGACCATTGCCAGCCGATAAGGCCAAACCTATAGACCAATGTATTTTACTGTAAAAGATAAATACCAATAATGCACATAACGCATTAATACCTACAACAAATACCTTATGACTATTAGTTTCTACGAGATTAAATCCTCCAATCGTAGTGAGTGCTGCAATTATTAAGAAACCTATACCTGCCTGAATAAAACCACCGTAGATTCCAATAAAAAAGAAAATAATCATCATAACAATATAACTGCTCCAGCGCGTGTTAGTTTCATTTGAATTACATTTAACATTTCCATAAATTCTGCGTATAGGATTCCACAAGATAAATCCGAGAACAAGTATCATAATTACGGCCAGTATTCTCTTAAACAGGATATCAGATACATTTACAGCGAGCCGGGCACCTAAAACAGCTCCAAATATTATAGGGCCTGATAAGAGAAGGCTTAACCGAAAATTTGCGATACCTTTCTTCTTAAAACCGGCAACTGCAAATATACTCTGAACTACAATTGCTAAACGGTTTGTTCCATTCGCTACAGGTGCGGGTAAGCCCATAAAGATAAGTACCGGTAAGGTAAGTAATGAGCCTCCGCCCGCAAGGGTATTAATAAACCCTGCAGTGATACCAACAGCAAAAATAACTATGATTTGCCATGTTTCCATAGAAATATACTAACATCATTTTATTCTAAAAACAGAAAAAGATGGATATTTTAAGGGAAACAAACTTTAAGGGCCAGCAGTAAGCGCATAGATGAAGAGGAGAAAGCCGTGGTAAAATTGGATTCTATGTAAATATTATGTAATTTTAACTATTTCTAAATTATATGAATTTACAAGAACAAACATTATACAACCATAAAAAAGAAACTATCTTTTTGAAATCCATAAGAGGGATACCGAAGGTGGAAAAACCACCAGAAGTGGGGCAGCCTTGTGATTTGTTAATATAGGAAAGTTAAAACGAGGCCGACGGGACTCGAACCCGCAACATCCAGATCGACAGTCTGGTACTCTAACCAGTTGAGCTACGGCCCCAGAATTCAATAATTCAAAATTAAACACCCAGTTATGAAGTAAACACAAACAGCCGAATCACAACTGGTAAATATGTTCTAATTTCGTTTTAAAATAACGATATATATCAGTATCTATATCCCAAAGGGATACATAACAGGATAATTTTAACTAGTTTTTAATGTAATTTCAAGTGTTTTATTATTATATTGCTGGAAAACTATAATAACCGTTTTAAGTTGTTATAGAAAAATTTTGCTCGTATTTATCTTTGTCTCTTTGCCTGTATCTTTTCACAATGCGAGTTAAGGCTGTAAATAAATGATTCTTGAATCCCGGTATATATACTGCCCGGTCTGCAATGCGGGCTAATGTTACAAGCAAACGGTTCTTAAATCCCGGAATATATATCGCCTTGTTCCGCTTTAAAGCTTTTAACGATTTTGCCGCTACTTTTTCTGCTGACATCCAAAATACTTTGGGAATTCGTGATCGATTAAAATTTATAAATTCTGGTGTACTATGAAAATTAGTTTGAGTAAAACCCGGGCAAAGGGCCTGAACCCTGACACCAGTACTGACTAACTCCGCTTGTAATGCTTCTGAAAAAGTAATGAGATAAGCTTTTGTGGCGGAATAAGTAGCGCTTCCAGGAATCGGTTTAAAGGCGCCGATCGAAGAGACATTGATAATTGCTCCCTTATTTCTGGTAACCATTTTTGGCAAAGCAGCCCGGCAAAACCGTACGCTGGCAATGATATGGACATATATCATATCAATTTGTTTTGATAAATTAGCTTCAATAAAATTACTTGATGTACCAAAACCTGCATTATTAATCAATATATCCAGATTTTCTGCTTCAGAAATATAGTTTTCAATGTATTCAATATCAGTGCGGTTCGATAAATCAGCAAATAAGGTCACAACATTGATGGAGTGATGTTGTTGTAACTCTTCAGCTAAAACTGTCAATTGCTCTTTTTGTTTATCAACGAGGATAAGATTTTTCTTTTTAGCAGCTAATTGGTTCGCAAAAGCTGCACCAATTCCGCTTGATGCCCCAGTTATCAATGCTACTTCTAACTTGTTCCTGTTCATGTCTTGTTTCTTTACCTTTCAAGTATCGAAGTTTATGGCTTATCAATGCTTCGTAACCATTAAGTGTTCAAGGGATGAATAGCTATATACAACATTATAACTTCACAATATATTGCAACGTGCATAGTAAAGTCAAGACATACTTGAAGATGAATGGAAGATTATCTGGTATAAAATTCAGAATGGATTTATTGCCATGGTCATTAAATACTTTGATTTTAGCCACAAGGTATTTTGCCCTATCAAGTACAGAAATACAATCAGAAATACCGTGAACTCGATAGTAATGAATCTTTACTTTATTTAAGCGGATTTCGTGGTGGTACGGACAAACCTTATCCCTGTATGTTTTAAACAGGTTGTTTGTCCGTGTCGTTATAGCGAACTTGATATTTATTGGGAAATGAGGTGGTTATTAAAAATTCTCATTAACTTCAATTAAATATCTGAGTATTTCAGTACATTACCGGTTAATTTGAAAACATACTGATATAAAATGAAAATTCTTATATTTATACAATTAAATTTACCTTGTATAGTAGGCCTCTGCCCTTGGAATCGTCAAGCCGAATACATATTTTTTCTTTTCACTTTTTTTCTCGGTGATAAGGATCCGGTCCTTTGACAAGGAAAGTAAGTATTTTACAAGAGCGTCGAGTTCCTTATCTGTAAGTGTATCATATTTCGGCATCTTATTCCTGGTACCATAGAATTTGGGATCACCTGGATTTTTAATAAATTCCTTTAACCACTCTTCAGATAAATAATTTGTTAGATTTGGTGCAATTTTTTTTGCGTCTTTATCACCGATAGGATGACAGACAACGCAGTTCCCTTTCATTACCAGCTCCCTTCCCCGCTCTACCCTATCGGAATTTTTATTATGCAGATCTGCCGATTGAGCAAGTAAGAATTCAGACATATCTAACAACGATTCGTCTGGAAGCCTCGTTGGAGGCATGCTTCCTGATTCTTTAAAATATCTTTTGTCTTTAGGATTTTTCAGCAGTTCTGATATCCATTCTCTGGAGCCGAAGTTGGTAAAGTGAGGTCCTGTATCTCCGCCCTCTTCCTTCAACATATGACAGCCAATACAACTTTCCTTAAAAATTTTCTCTCCGAGGTATACAGGATCATTGAGAAAGATAGACATCCCACCTGTTGGCGGAACACCCTTGGCCGCAAGTTTCATTGCCCTTGCAGTTTGTATCTCTGTATCCTCTTTTTGGTGGATGATATGAATATCACGGCTGTCTTGGACCATAGCGATTACAGTTAAAGCAGCAACACCTGCAAGTCCGGAAAACACCGCACCGAAAAATGGTACCCTTTTTGACGGGGATCTGGATGTGTTTCTATCGATAAATGGAAGGACAAATAAAAATATAACAGCAAGTGCCGGTATAATTACGGTTCCTACGATTAAGAACTTACCCTGGCAGTATTTTAGAAGTTGGAATAAGAACAGAAAATACCATTCGGGCCTGGCAAGAAAATTCGATGCTGGGTCAGCGGGTCCATAAAGTTCTGCGCCATTATTCCAAAATACCCATCCGGCAAGAGCAGCATACACGATCATGGCAAATACGATATCCTTAAATACCTGATCAGGCCAGAAAGGATCAACACGGCTTTTTAGTACCTCTTCCTTTATCTTCCAGTAAGGGGTTACACCATGTTTGCGAAAGAGTACTATATGGATAAATAGAAAAAATAGGAGTGAAATTGGTAATAAAAATACATGAAGCGCATAGAAACGGGTAAGGGTAAAATTTCCATAATCAGAACCACCCTGATGTAATACTTTAATATGTTCACCTATTACGGGAATAGTACCGATGATATTTGTTGCAACCTGTGTAGCCCAATACCCCTTTTGGTCCCAGGGTAAAAGATAGCCGGTTAAACCAAATCCCATGAGAAATAAAAGAAGAATTACTCCGGAGATCCAGTTAAGTTCACGCGGTTTTTTATATGCACCAAAGATGAAGACCTGGAACATATGGACGATAGCTAAAATGATCATGGCGCTTGAGCCATAATGATGTATGCCACGTACAAACCAGCCAAAGGAGGTTTTTTCCTGGAGATAGTATACACTACCCCAGGCTGCGGTTGAGGAAGGTGAATAATAACTTGCCATTACTATTCCAGTAACTGCCTGAAGGATGAAAAGAAATACAAGTGCACTTCCAAAGACATATGACCATTTCGCTCCGCCATGTACCGGTTCATCCAGCGCTACCTTTAAAAGATTATTTAATCCCGTTCTGTCTTCTATCCATTCACGTATTTTATTTGCCATTGATTAGATCACCCTGACTTGATTATATTTTTCTATTTATACTATTTTTGTATAATTTAATAATACATTATTATTTTCAATTTTTGTTTCATAGGCATACAAACCACGCGGGGAAGGACCTGCAAGCGTTTTGCCATCGACATCAAAGATGCCTCCGTGGCATGGGCAGAGAAACTTGTTTTCATCCTGCCCCCAATCTATTCCACAGCCAAGGTGGGGACAATTTGTAGAAAACACACTAAGCGAGTTATCCTCCTGTCTTATTACCCATACCGATCCCATAACAAGCCCTTCAAAAATATTCCATGCATCCATTTTCGATGATGTAACAGTCATTTTTTTCGGTACCCCGACAGGAAAATCATCCACCTTGCCAATGTTGATAAAGTCCTCGGTGCCATACACCGTTTTCTTTATTAAAGGATGTACCAGTAATCCTATCAACGGTGCTATTATACCTGCTGCTAAAGTGCCGCCCAGGGCATGCGATAGAATTTTCAGGAATCTTCTTCTGCTTTTTTCCACCTTTTTATCCCCTTCCTCCTTCATAAATAGTATAACGCTAAACCTCTATTTTCTGTATTTTCCAGACAGGTAAAAAATAAATTCTATAAGCTTTTTCTATAAAAATAAAGCCAAAAATCAAAAAGTAAAATTCGTCTCCTTTCCAGCAATATTCTTATTAAGGAGCCAATGTTAGATCAAAAGCAACATCCAATTCATTTTTAACCTTGAGAGTTCCCAGTAATGCCTTGTATGGTTTTATTCCGAAATCTTTTTGTGAAAGGGTAACTTTTCCCTTTAAATCTTTTCCCGTTGTAGTTTTTGCATCAAACTCTATCGGGCGTGTAACTCCGTGCAGGGTTAATTCCCCCTTTATACGGTAAATCCCTTCATCTTTTTGCGTAATATTTTGAGAACGAAAAGTAATGATTGGATACTTGGAGGCATGCAATACGTCCTTAAAAGTAGCTTCTTCAATATCTGCCTTATCTTTTTCTTTTAGTGTATCGTACTGGCATTGTCCATCTTTCATTGCGCACAATACCTTTAATGAATTTGCCTGAATTTCTGCCTCCGCATTAATAGTATTAGCATCCTGGGTATTTATGTTAACCTTAAAATCGTTTACTTCAATTAAAAGATCATGTGCTACAGCACTGAGAAACCCTTCTTTATAGGTGTAAACAGACAATTTACCAGAATTAGCGGTTAAATGATATGTGCCGGCGTTTAATGACATATTTCCCTCCCTTGATTACCTTTGCGTTTTCCGTGGTGTATTTAACTATTACCAACTTCTTACTAACAGTCTTGAAACATACTTCACTATTGTGAATTGGTTAGTATCACAATTTTTTCCCGCAATGTCAACCTCTTATAAATTTTCTACCATTTCACTTGACTTGCAAAAACATTACATATAAAATTTGAGGATTAACTTATCCATAGTGTCTTTGTTATAAATCTTTATGAGTCAGATGTTAAAAAATTATTAGAGGGGAAATTGTAGATGCTTCGATTTAATAAACGCCGTAATACATTAGAACCTGAAGAGTACGTTTTTCAACTGCAAGAATCACAAGAACCTAATCTCTTTAGGCACGTCTTCCCCTATGATAAAATACCAAAAATACCATTCAATTATCGGCTCAATCCGATGAACATGCCGGATGAAATATGGATTACAGATACAACATTTCGGGACGGGCAGCAATCACGCCCCCCTTACACGGCTAAACAGATAGTAGATCTATTTGATTTAATCCACAGGCTGGGAGGGAAAGAGGGACTTATACGCCAGTGCGAATTTTTCCTCTATAACGCAAAAGATCAGGAAGCAGTCAGAAAATGTCTGGAACGAGGTTATAAATACCCGGAGGTAACAGGATGGATAAGGGCGGTAAAAAGTGATTTTAAGCTAGTCAAAGAAATGGGACTCAAGGAAACAGGAATTTTATGTTCTTCATCCGATTACCATATCTATTTAAAATTAAATAAAACCAGAAAACAGGCAATGGAGATGTACCTGGATATTGTACGGGCTGCACTGGAAGAAGGCATTGTGCCGCGCTGCCATTTTGAGGATATTACGAGGGCCGATATTTACGGTTTTGTTGTCCCTTTTGCCCAGGAGCTTATGCGGCTGTCCAAAGAAAGCAAAATTCCGGTAAAGATCCGTGCGTGTGATACTATGGGATTGGGCGTTAGTTATCCCGGCGCTGCTTTGCCGCGCAGTGTACCCGGTATTATCTACGGACTTAACCAATTTGCAGGTGTTCCACCGGAATACCTGGAATGGCATGGTCACAATGATTTCTATTTAGCGGTAAGTAACGCCACTTCTGCATGGCTCTACGGATGTAGTGGAATTAATGGTACCTTATTAGGTTTGGGCGAACGTACAGGTAATACACCTATTGAAGCACTGGTAATTGAGTATCTTGCCTTACGGGGTACTGATGATCAAATCGATACTACCGTGATTACAGAAATTGCAGATTATTATAGGAATGAAATCGGATATCCAATTCCACCAACACAACCCTTTGTAGGTTCTGAATTTAATATTACCCGCGCCGGCATTCACTCCGATGGGTTGCTGAAAAATGAAGAAATCTATAATATCTTTGATACAAAGAAACTTTTGAACAGGCCTATTGGTGTTTCGGTAACTGATAAATCCGGTGCAGCCGGGATTGCACAATGGATCAATATCTTTTTCAATTTGGAAGGGGATAAGCAAATTCCCAAAAACCATGAAGGAATTGCGAAGATAAAAGAATGGATAGACAAGCAGTATGATGAAGGGCGAGTTATTTCTATTTCTGATGAAGAAATGGTGGAACAGGTACGTCTCCACTTATTAAATTTTGTCAAATCAGATAAATTATAAAAACATCTTTGAAGTTATATGAGTTCCAATCAAAAAATATCCTTAAAATACATGGCATTCCTGTTCCCCGTGGAAGGGCCGTATCTTCTTGCACTGAT
>CAZPUD010000103.1:0-12498 GCA_964589115.1 uncultured candidatus Brocadiaceae bacterium
AAACGCCCTCGCAATGACAGATACTATTATTAACAATTATGTTGACTATGTACTACATTACTCCATCACTCCACCACTCCATTACTCTATGCCGGTTACTCCACCACTCCCTTATTTCACTACCTCATCCTCAAGTACCTTCAGGCGCCGTAATTTTTCTGCTTCATCATATATATGGGCTTTTTTCCCCATTGTCTGAGAAGTACCCCACCACCAGCTTATATCCTGCTGCGCATGGGCTGTCCCCTTATACCCCTGCAAATGATACCAGAACCACATCTCTGCATAGTCCCTTTCTACCCCGCCCGGATTTCCATCCTTCTGTGAAAATACTGCATAAGCACCAAGGATCGGGCCTACAACAGGCAAGTGCCCGCTGGTCTTTTGAAAAAGGCTATAAATCTCCGGACCTAATTTGTCAGGACCGAGTATCTTGATTATTAAATCGCTTAAAGGGAAAGGAGGTCTTTCTTCCGGGGACGGCTGTACAAGATCTTTAGCAAAAAGCTCTTCCATAATGAGCTGTGCCTCATCTATTCGCTTCCATGATTCAAACATATACTGATCCAGGGAATCAAGCCACATACTTGAAAACCGGCTGCTGTGACATTTCGCACAAAGCTCTATCCAGTAGCGGCGCCTCGCAGTGCTTTCCGGGGAGTATATCTCGAGCTTCTTATCCATTGGAGGAATCTTAATCCCGTAGGGGAAATCCCTGATTCCGGATTTAAACTCCACTTCTTTCGGAGGAATAACGCCCATCCGCCATATGCCTTTCGTCTCTACGTTCATTTCCCAGGTACCGTTACCTACATACATATGGCAGTACTGACATGTAGGTGCAGGATAATCTTTGCCCGGAATTATTTCAGAAAGTTTTTTTTCCCAATTCCATTTGTCGCCGGACGTCTCATACATAATTCCCCATTTTGAATGGATATAACTTTCCCAGTCAGGATGATCCGGCCCCATGTGGCAACCTGAGCATACCTCCGGGCGGCGCGCCTCCGCTGCCGAAAACCGATGACGGCTGTGACAGTCGTCGCACGATGACATGCTTTGATGACACTGGTCACACCCAATCATAGAAAACTTTTCGCCGCGGCGGTAATTCTCAACATACCACGGTGTGGATAATCCTCCCTCCCAGCTTTGTGGGTGATTTGGCTTACCGTAATCCCTGCCCCTGGCAAACTCTTGTGCCTGTTTTGGATGACATATACCACACGCATTATCTGCCGTGGGCATAAAGAGGTTCTTATGGTCACTTCCGTGACAGTAGGAACAATATACGCCGTTCTTTGTACCGGGCTTCCAGTTATTCAAATCCTTGCCAATGATCTCCTCAATTTCTTCCGTTTCTGCTGCAACTTCCGGGTTCTTTTTGGGATTGGCATGGTTCGACATCTTCCACTGTTCGACAATGCCGGGCGAGGATTCCTCATGACACTCCACACACTGGTCAGGTCTGTATTTTTCCAAAAGCATTTCGTAATTATGGCTTTCCGTTGGGAAATAATGCCTGGCAGGATTGAAATACAGATAAAAGGGAATAGGTTTATAAAATTCCGCCCACGGGCCGTCGCCTTGTGATAAACCCACAAAGTCCTCAAACATCTTCTTCAGTGATGGATCGGGATAGGTAAAAGAGGCCGGAGGTATTCCAAGGGTAGGCGGCATATTCTGTACAGGAGATGACTGAGAAACATCTTTATCCTCTACTATGAAAACCCCTAGCATTCCCTTCATCATGTGTTCATAAGAGTGACTGTGAAATGCCCAATTGCCGGTACCAACACCTTCACCTGCAGTAAAGTCCAGTACGCAGGAAGTAAAGGGCGCTACCGATACCGTATCGGTAAGCTTTCCACTTACATTATCAATCCAGCGGTGACCGTGGATATGGAATGTATGCATTTCTTCATCAGAATTGATAAGGTGGAACCTTACCTTTTCTCCTGTTTTTGCCTTCTGAACAAGACCTGGAAAAGCAGAACTGACTCCGTTCATAAATTCTATATCGCCGGTTTTATCATTAAAGGCTGTATAGATCTTTCCATCGATAGAATATTTGTGCATAAAAATAACAAACTCTTTATCGGGAGGTTCCGGATCACCCTCTTTTGGCACCACAATAAGCGCCCCCCATAATCCATTGTGCAGCCCTTTTTCGCCGCCCATTTCAAATACATGAGGATGGTAAAACCATGTACCCGGTGTACCAGAGGTATCCCACTCGAATATCTTTGAATATCCTGGTTCTACAATACTTGAAGGGTTCCCTGAGATATTGGCGCCGTCGTGAGCAGCGGTATACTTTACGCCGTGAGGATGGAGAGAGGAAGGAACGGACAATTTATTCGTGAAGCGGATTCTTACCTTTGTTCCCTCTTTCACCTTTATAGTGGGGCCGGGGACGGCAGGCCTTTCGCCTTTCAGGCAATATCCCCAGGCATCAAAGAATACACCGGGTCTAAGCTCTATTGCTACAGGCCGCGCCTCCATCTCCAGATCGACAATCCCGTTCTTATCTAAGAGCAGAGGAATTTCTGCATACATACACTGAGACCAGAGAGGAAAACACACTAACGCCGCTGCAAAATAACAGACGAAACTCCCCGCTTTTCTAAATACGGCAATTACTGCAAATTTTAAAAGTGAAATGACAGAACATCTCCATTCCGGATTTTCTGGACCAATATTTCGCCTGGCTATCATAATTTACTCCAGTGTGCAGATGGATTGAGGGCATTTGATCCTGAGTACTGAACTCCCTACGACCCTGAACCGGTG
The DNA here is from genome assembly GCA_964589115.1 of uncultured candidatus Brocadiaceae bacterium. Taxonomy (GTDB): domain Bacteria; phylum Planctomycetota; class Brocadiia; order Brocadiales; family Brocadiaceae; genus JBDIVL01. The sequence goes on from CAZPUD010000103.1 coordinate 2,794, forward strand.
ATTGAGATCGGCAGGTCCCCAATATTCTACCTTAAAATTTGTACCTACAGCCAGGTCGAGGTTTTGCCTGCCGGTTGCGATTACCAGTGCAACGTCCTTTTTCAATGCAGGACTCTGGTATACACCACCCTTTACCAGTTCCTTCACCCCATCTATTTCCAGTCTTCCTGTGCGTTCGTAAACCTTATGGAGAAGGGCATAAAGTCCCGGACTCACCACAAGGGCATAAGGGGGGAAAAACCCGGAGCTTCTTAGTTTCTCCACAGCCGATACGATATCCTGAAAGCCATTCCCCGTTACATTCCAGTCACTGAGTTTCAGAATATTCCTTCCATCAACATTCAAAAGCCCGGCCAAACCCATTTCCGGTGAACCATTAAATATGAGATCGTCCTCCCGTGCTGCAGCAGCCACGGCCGCACCTGCTGCGGCGCTGACATCCAGCGGGGTTTCACATTTTTTACTTGCCTCTATATCCCTCCAGAACAGCCAAAAGTCTTTATAAATAAGAGGTATCCGGAGGATATCCCTTTTCAGGGGATGTACTGCCTCGTTACCCTCGCCAAGCATATCAGTGCTTGCCGTAGAGGGTACAGCATAGGTATCGAATGGCACACATTGGGCACCGTCCCCCAATGGACCGTAAACCTCTATAAACTTTCTTCCAACAAGATGATGTTCCACCGTCTCATGAACCACGCGCTGTATTTTCTTCCAATCTTCGTGACCAATATTTATTTCTGAGGTAATTTCTGCGAACTTATGTCCTTCCTTCTTAGGGGATTTCTCACCGGAGCCTGATGGGCAGGCACAAGGTGCGCCTGTTTCCTTTGCTGAACCGGATGAAGTCTCGGGGGCTTTATGGCACATAAGGCAGCCCTGGTTTACATATAGTCCTTCTTTATGGATATCCATCAATTCCTGTGTAGGATGGCATGAAAGGCAATCGTCTTCTTTTGTGAACTCTGCAAAGGTGGTAGAAGAACCGATGGTAAAGCAGAACAACAGCGGCAAGGCAAACAGACCTGCTAAATTATTTAATTTTTTTATCTTATTCAAAGCAATCATAATTTTTCCTCCCTTTTTCTGAATAAGTCCTTGCGAATAAGCAAATAGAAGTACGCTCAGTTTTTAAGTTAGGTTGGGTTTTAAAAAGCAAAACCCAACGGCTTTTTTCTTTGAATTTACATTTTGAGTAAAGTATAAATGACGCACATGGAATACGTCAGTAGCATAAAGCTCAAAACCATCTTCCTGGATAATCGAAACTGGTGGAAACTGTTTCTGAAACACGTGACCTTATCCGACTCAGTATCATTATCAACGTCTTAAAACTTCTCGTACGCAGAACCTCTTTTCTGGGTTACCATCACTTTATCTGCAAGGCGTGCTCAAAGAGCATGAAAGTCCCTATGGTTGGTTCAATCTTGTAGATTGAACCATGCGTTTAGTATGGGCCTGTACGTTTTGGTTTACTCCAGGCGTATGAGACATGCTAAACGTTTCGGTTCAATCGTGGACGATTGAACCAACCCGGAGGAATGAAATCAAAGTCCCTGCCAAGGTCAAGTAGCAAGGGTCAAGGAAAAGGCTCTCAAACCTTGACCCTTGCTACTTGACCCTCAAGCGGGTTTCACTCTGCTCAACACAACCTACTCGACTTATTATCTTCACTTTAAAAAGGGCCGGGTTGTTTTAAAGGTAAGTTGATAATTGATAGCGGTTAGGGGATAAATGGTTATTAATCATTTAGCAATATAACCATTTAACTATTCACTAACTACTATCAACTGTTCACTTTTATACAGCCTTTAATCCCATCTTTCTAAAAAGAAAAGATTGAAATTCCTATACGATGTGAGCAGGTTACTCCAGCGTACATATGGCTTGGGGACATTTGATACGGAGCACCGAACTCCCCACAACCCTGAAACGATGGTTGAGGTTCTCAGGTCCAAAGTACTCTACCTTATAAGGAGTCCCTACAGCGAGGTCCACATGTTGCCTGCCCATTGCAACGACAAGAGCTACATCCCTTTTAAAGACATAACTCTGATATACACCACCTTTTACAAGTTCTTCTACCCCTTTTATCTCCAGTTGTCCTGTGCGCTCATGCACCCTGTTGAGATATGCATATAATTTTGGACTTACCACCAGGGCAAAGGGACCGTTAAAACCTAAACTTATGAGCTTTTCTACGGAGGCTACAACGTCCTGAAAGCCATTCCCGACCGTAGACCAATCGCTCAGCTTCATGATATTTCTCCCCTCCGCATTCAATAACCCTGCCATACCCATTTCCGGCACACCGTTAAAAATCAGATCATCCTCTTTTCTGGAAACAGCAACAGCAGCCCCTATCGCAGTGCTGATATCGAGGGGTGTATCACACTTTCTTGTAGCCTCGATATCCCTGTAAAAAAGCCAAAAATCTTTGTAGATAAGCGGTATATGAGCAATATCTCTTTTCAGTGGATGTATCGCAGAATCACCTTCACCGAGCATATCAATACTTGCCCAGGAGGGAAGTGAGTATGTATCAATGGGAACACATTGGACACCTGTTCCTAAGGGGCCATAAACTTCTATAAACCTTCTTCCAACCAGATGCCTCTCTACTGTCTCGTGAACTGCACGCTGCATTTTCTCCCAATCTTCGTGCTTCAGGCGTACTTCTGAAGAAAGAGCCGGGGATTCCATACCGGCAGCAGGTCCTTCTCCCATCCCCGCTGCGCCGTCTGCATAAACAGCGGTAATTCCCTGAGAAAAGCATATCAGTGCCGGCAGGATAAAAAATCCGCACAGGCCGTAATACTTTTTCAATCCCTTCATGACCATTCTTTCCTCCTTTTTCTTATAAAATTGGTACAAAAACTAAAGTGTTACCAAAAATTGTAATCCTTATTTGTGAAACTCAAGATACCACAACTCCCCTCGTTTTACATCAAAAATTTTTTAAGATTTAGAATTTAGGATTTGTTTCTGGTTTCGATATTCGAATTTAGAATTTAGCGCCTATTAACCTCACTTCGCTTCGTGTGGTTTAAGACCTTCTAAAAAATTGTGCAGGTCTTTTTCTAAATGCTCAGGTTCCTCATAGCCTTCCTCCTTGTATACAAGTTCTCCGTTCTTGTAATACAATACCAAAGGAATCCTTCTGACATTAAAAATATAACGCATCTCCTCACTATCCCTCGCCCTAAAACTCGGGAAGTTAACTCCCTTTATCCCGTTAAAATCCTTTGATTCTTTCGCTGTATCATCAAGTAACATCCCTATTACTTCAACATTATCCTTCTTATGATCTTTATACATAGAGTTGAGTTCCGGAAGATGTTCCTGATAAAAGTGGTTCTCTGTCGTTAGGAAGACCACAACTACCGCCTTATCACCCTTTGCCCTTATAATATCTTTTAATTGTGAGGAGGTTACTACTTTTGCATAAGAGACTTTTTGGAAAAACACAATTATAAACAAAACAAAAAACACCCATAATCTTTTGTATAGTAAAATAGTAGGCATGGTACTCTCCTTTCTCTATTATTAATCTTTTTTTGATTTAGCTTCTTTTGCAGGAGGCTGCGACCCTTCCAAACAACTGCGCAGATCTTCTTCTATATGATCTGGTTCGGTATAACCTTCTTCTACATGCTCAAGTTTTCCGTCCTTGTAATAACATATTACAGGGATTTTTTTAATGTTGTAAATATAACTCATCTCCTCCTTATCTCTGGCTTTAAAAACAGGGAAGGCTATTCCTTTTTTCCCAACAAAATTCTTTACGTCTTTTACCTGATCATCCAATGAGATGCCTATGATTTCCACATTCTTCTTTTTATACTTTTCATAGAGATCACTAAGCTCAGGAAGATGTTCCCGGCAAACCTCACACCACGTTGCCCAGAAGGCTACGGCTAATACCTTATCCTTATTTTCCCTAATGATCTCTTTTAATTGTGTAGAATTTATATCCTTAATATCACGTGCATGTGAAATATTTGGTAAAAACAGAACCACACACAAAACAAGAGTCATCGATGCTATTCTAACATGTGAAGTAATATACATAATAGTACTCCTTTCAAATTAGGCTGCCTTTGGCAGCGACTTTATCATGGTTGGTTCAATCTTGTAGATTGAACCATTCGTTTAGCATAGTCCTGTACGTTTTGGTTTACTCCAGGCGTATGAAACATGCTAAACGTTTCAGTTCAATCGTGGACGATTGAACCAACTCTGAAACTTTGAATTTCCTATACGTTAAATTAGGCCTTCGGCAACTTATAACAGCAGGGTGGCATGGACAAACAAGTTTGTCCGTGCCACCCTGAAAACCGCTTAAATAAAATGAAAATTCCTATACTATCAAGTTAAGGGCTAAAGGGACAACCAGAACCTTTACCAAACTTATAAATCTTTTCTTCCCTTTTCGTCATTCTTTTTTCTATTCCCGGAGATGTTTGGAATGCTATATTACCTTCGGACTTTTTCATGAGTATGAGCCACTCTTTGTCTGGAAAAACATCTGAACACTTTTGCATACCTTCTGCTCCGGTAACAAAAAGTACCGTAGCCAGAATTGCCGCTTCTTCTGCGGTACCGGCTATTGATACAGCAGCAAGGGTCTCATTTTCAACCGGTCTCCCTGTCTTTGGGTCAATAAGATGTATATAAAACTTATCCTGCACGGCAGGAAATCTTGAATAATCTGCAACAAATGCAACCCCCCGATTAACTAATGGTAAAGAACCTACAACAGCGGTCTCTTTTTCAGGATGGGGTATCCCGATCTTCCATGTTCTTTTCCCGGCAGGTGGTTGTAACATACGTGTAATACTCCCATAATTTATGCAGATGATGCTTACCCCGGAACTCTCAAATATCTCCAACGCCTTGTCCACCGCATATCCCCTTGTCACCGGCCCAAGATCTACTTTTGTTTTCTTATGTGCAAAAGAGATTCCCGTTTCATTATTAATCATTAAATTTTTATATGAAACAGCAGGCTTAAGGGATATAAGTTTTTTACCCTTAATCTTCCTTCTTGTACCCTTGTATATTCCCCATTGTTTTAATAATGGTGCCACTGTTATATCAAAAGCGACTTCTGTCAGTTCTGCGTATTGATAACAACGTTTTAGTATATCAAAGACCTCTTTATTACAAGAATAAGCCTTTTTTCCAGCTACAGAATTTAACGCCTTGAGTTCTTTTGTAAAAAGTTTTTCAATGCGCTCCATTTCACTAAAAGCCTTATCGGTTAGAGAAAAAAATTGCCTTTCACTGTCCATTTCAGCGGACACGATTGCTTTCACCCCATTAATAAGCCTCGCTGTAGTAAATAACTGTTTACGGGATGCCTGCATACCACTAGCTTCTTCAGGGGTCAGCCGCCAGGCTAAATCGGCAGAGGCAGGATTTTTTTTGATATAAAATTCATTAATAACCGTGAGCATTTTTTTAACGCCTCTGCACACCGCATGCACGGAAACCGTAGCCCCGGTAATCTTAATGATATCTTTGTTTGTTGAGAAAGGGTCATTATACGACTTACCCTCAAATTGTTTAAGGAACCTCTTTCGGGAAACCTCATGTCCTCGTGTCTCCCGATAAACCATTACAGCGATATCAAGAATCTTTCCATTTGTGTCGGCACTTAGAATCCATGTAATTGGATGAAAACAGCCCATCTCTTCAGTAATAATAGCATAACGGTTTACTACACCTCTTTTTTTCCCGAAATATATCTGAAAGGAGGTTTCAATGTCTTGCCTTTTCAGTAGCCCTTTTAAAAACTCGCTTCCTTTAGGGGAAAGTATAAGATACTCAGACTCAATCTCATCATAACCGAAAATATTTTATCTAAGGCGTCTTTCTCCTCTAAAAAAACCTGAATCTGATAGTTTTCTGGAGGCTCTTCTTCCTCAAGAAAAGATTGTCCAAAAGACAGATATGAAAAAAACGGAAAGCTGAATATGAAAGCAATGAAAATAAAATGATTCCTTATAACCATAATTAAAACTCCTTTAGAAAATTCGTACAGATCAGGAAAAGTGGATTCGCTGCCGCTTAATCCATCTTACCGCAAACCTGCCCCTGCAATAAACATTTAAATTCTATACGTTAAATTAACATATAACTCTCAGGCAAACTTCATGCCCATTACAGGGAATATAAAAATAAAGTGGGGTTGTCCAAAAAGTCCGCAAACCATACAAAAGATAGAGGCTGAAGATTTTCAGCCCCTACATATGGTACGTTTATAAAACTTTTTAGACAACCCCACTCTATAATTTTTTACAGTTAATTATTGATCCCAGCCCTTATGGATTCTTCTGTTCAGTAGTCAATGCATTTATCCAATCTTCAACCTCGGCAGAAAGGACACCAGTGCCAACAAGGTTGACAGTTGGCTGAATCCAGCCATCGTGTGTCATAGGTATTGGCTTAACACCCTGACCACCGGTCCCATCAGTTACCCCGGCACCATTACTACCATTGGCAAGCAGGATTGTACCCACAACTGCAGCATCAGAACCGCTTCCATCTCCATCGGGGTCAGGGTCAATTACCGTTAATACATTAGAAAACTGGCTTGTCAGATATAAATAATAACTACCTCCCAGTTTCGCGCCCCAATTAGCACCGTGTGTACCCGCAGGGGTTGGCACACGTGCTGCTATCTCATCGCTGGAAGTATCAATAATCGCCACATAATCAGCAGAACCTATGCTAGTACGTGAAACAGAAGTAAGCGACATAACGGCCGTAGCAACAAATTTCTCATCAGGACTTACAGGTGTTTGGATAGGTACCTGAAGGGTGCCAAGAACATCTTTTCCTGTTTCCCCATCGGGCGTCATTGTTACAGGAATATTTTTGAGAATTTTCATTGCATCAACATCGATGACAGTCACATAACCTGATGCCAGGTTAGCAACATATGCCTTGCTAATGCCTTTAACATGGCATTCGCCTGCTGCAATTGGCATATGAAGCACATTCAGCAGGGAGTCATTTGGATCCTGGACAAATTCCTTTAGTATCTCTCCGCTTAAGGTATCGATAATGCTGATTGAGCCTCCGGTACCAATCCCTTTAAATACATTAGGAACGATTATTCTATCTCCGGTGCCGCATGTTAGCCATTGGGCATGGGGATGGTTACGGTCCTCTCCTGTAGGCTTTTTATCGACAATCTTCAGTCCATCACTCCCGTCTTGCACCTTCACAAAATCATTTTCTGCACTCAAGGGTATAGTCAATAAACCGTAATCAGGCGAGTTAGGTACAGGAATAGTTACGACGTGGGTTGGTGCCTCACCAACTTCAATACTTTGTAAAATCTCACCCGTTTTCCGGTCAATCTTGTTAATAGACCTGCCAAACCAGTTGGCATTGTAAATGGTATCCAGCGCAAAATTCGCCCACATATTATGAGGATTATTCCATAATCCCTTTGCTGCAAGACCATTGATCTCCCTTTCTACCCTGAAAGTCTTTGCATCCACTACTGTAATTGTTCCTGGTTTAAGAACCCCGCGATCATCCGTTTGCCCTGTTACTCGTTCAAATTGGGAACTGATCCATACTTCTCCAACACCGGGTATCTTTGGAATTACCTCATTGGCAGCCCCGTAAATTTCCCATTTAGATTCCTTATCGGCATCAGTAGCAGCGATTGTCCTGAGAACAGATAATACCGTCCCGGCAGGCAATGATGTTGCTCCCAAACCGCCAATAAATGGTAAAGAACCTGATGTAACATCAGGAATGTTCCCTTTAGCATCTTTTACGGCTACTACACCTGTCATGTAAGGATGAACCTTGCAGATAAATACATATACGCCGGGGACGTCAAAGGTGGCAGAAATCGTTCCATTCTTAGAATGATCCTGGTCTAAAGTAAGATCTGAATTTTCGGGTTTGATGAGAAGCGTAACCGTATGGCGGGTATTCGTGCAGCAATTGTTAATCTTAAAATCAATGCTCTGACCGGGTTTTATTATAGACACAGAAGTGCCGCTTCTGCTGCTCTTGAACCAATTGCCAGGATCATCAGTCAGGGTTATTGTATCGGCTGCACCGGCGTAAATTATTCGCATCAAACAAAAAAATACCACATTTACAAGCAAGAATTTTGACAATGTTCTCAAGGTAATAAACTCCTTTCCGAATTATTTTGACGTGTTAATTACGGGAATTGCAGGATATTGCCTATGAATCATCTCTTTGAAATTTGTATAGACAATGCAAGTAAACAGGCCGCTCCTGATGGAGCTAATATCTGTTATATGGCATCCTGTCTACTACAAACAGGTCGCTTCTATAGAGCTTTTGAAAAAAACTAAACTGATAAGTAATTAATGGCATACAAAAGAGTTTATGCCAATAAAAAAATGTAACAATTTAGTAATTGTCTTACTACAAAATGGGAAAAATACGATGGACGAGAGACTATTGACGACAGACGAGGGATGAAGGACGATAGACGCCTTCATCCCTCGTCCGTCGTCCATCGTCTTTCGTCCCTTGTGTTTACCTGGCCCTGTGTAATCTGTAATACAAATCTGAATATTTTTGCTAAAAATATTAAAATTATTTTTGGAAGATACCACTCACCTCAAATTTATCAGCTCTGCCTCCACTTTCATTTCTATCCATTTAGTTATATTCTCATGAGGTAACAAAGTCTTTCCATTATAGGCATAGGTAAGCCCTTTGAGGGCATCCACAATCTCACCTTCCACGCCACCCGAAGAAATTAAATGTGGGATGACAATTACCCTTCCGCCTTTGTCGCTAGCTTGTACTATCGTCCTTAGCTCCTGAACAGCCTTATCCCTAATCTCTTTAGGGGCATCACTTCTCCAGGTGGCAACCTTAACCTCCTTAAAATATCCTTTCTCCCGGACGTACCAGGCAAGCTTTTCCATATCCTTAAGCCAGAGCCTGTTTTCACTCTCATCGTTAGGCCCGTGCCCGACAAGGATAACCGTTTCACCTGCAGAATCGGAACTCAGCTCCTTTGCCCTCTCCAAAAGGATCTCTGCTGCAAAAATGCTGTCATTTAAGGCGTCCGTCATATGAAACCTTATCTTACTCTCCAGACGGGGCAGGGATTTAACATATGTAGTGACCGGCAGTTCTTTTTGAAGGCCTAAAATATACCGGGAGTTTCCGATGATTGGACTATGAGAAGAAATAAAAAGGGGTATTACTATTACATCAGTAATACCCTTCTTTTCTAATTTCCGGACGGCCTCCTCTATCGTTTTCAGTTCCGCCATACCAAAGGCTACTTCCAGTTGATATTTATCTTTCAGCGGCTTAACCGCCTCCAGTACGGTGGCATTCCATGGTGGAACTTCTTCAGATGCGTGTTCCCCATGTCCGTGAGTGTGCATTCCGTGTGCAAGTATCAATACACCTATCTTTCCCGGCTGTTCTGCCAATACTGCTTTTTCCTGAAAGACAGATAAAAAGCCCACAAAGAGAAGCACTGCAACTACCATACAATATTGTATAAATCTTTCCATAATCCCTTCCTCCTCTATATTTTTGCAATATTTTAGTTTTTGAAAAATCCAGGGCGAATTAGGTTGGTTTTAAAAGCAAAACCCAATGGCTTTTCTCTCTACCCCCATGGTTGGTTCAATCTTGTAGATTGAACCATGTGTTTAGCATGGGCCTGTACGTTTT
>CAZPUD010000104.1:0-12432 GCA_964589115.1 uncultured candidatus Brocadiaceae bacterium
TCTGTCTCTTCAGACAAAAACTTTTCCTGGAGTTTTACATAATTTTTTTCGAGGTCATTTAGCCTGTTTTCGTATTGTTTTTTATTTGCCACAAATGAATAATACTTCTTCAGTAGTTTTTTCTGTGTCTCAAGCCGCTCTTTTGTTTCATTAATTGATCTAAAAAAGGGGGTAATAGCGATCCTGTCCAGGCTGATGTAAAAGAGGACAATTATGGCGGCGATCAGGAGTATCCTCTCCCTGGTCTTAAACCTCTTGAATAATTCTAAAAGTTTTTCCATATTTCTTTATTTCTCAATATTTCCTCTTATTCGAAACTTTTCTCTGCCACTTTGCGTTTTTGTAACGGGAGAAGTTAACCCTACACCTGAGAAGAGGGGCGAGTTTTCTAAAATAGGTATTAAATTTGTGGAAGATACTGCGTCACCCTCTATTTCAAAGGTTTTATTTATGACGGTAATGGCCTTTGCCCATGCATCATTGGGAAGTATCTTCGCCAATTCCAGAATTACATCAATTCTTTGGATATATTCTTCTTTTATACCGTTAACTTTATTAACGGCTTCATCCAGTATTGCGATACGTTCCTGTAGTTTTTCAACGATTGAGACATCTTTTTTAATTGCCTTGATTCCGCTGTTTACTGTTTTCAGCGTTGCAAGATTATTTATTTTTTGAATATAAGGAATAAGAAATGCAAAAAATATAAGGGCGCCTGTTAAAAAGCACATTAATAAAACCTGGGCATTTAAGCGCCTTTTCCGGAATTTGACTAAGCTCAGGTTACATGAATAATCAGATAAGCCGTACAGGGCTGCACCATATGATTCAGAATATTCATCCAAAAATTGTAATGGAATTTCACGTTCATCCGGTAAAAAACCATCATCAGTGTTTATTAATAATATCTCATCAGGAGAACGTGCCCTCATTTGGTTCGCCAACTCAACCTCTGTTCTTGCTACTGACGATAAAATTAGTTGGTTATTTTCAAACAAGCTGTAATTATAATTTTTTATATTCTTATTCACCAGACCGACAACCCCTCTTTTTTCTCCCAGTATAGGGAGAAAGGCAAAAGACGAAATGATAACTCGCGAGGGAGTGATATCAAGAGACTGCAATTTTGACAGGATGTTATCTAATTCTATTTTTTTTATCGCTACTATGAGGACTTTTACATTGTGCTTTACCTGGGATAATGGGTGGATATCAAAATAGACATCTTCATTACCAAACGGAATAAAACTATCTAATTGGTATTGAAGTGCTTCCCTTAATTCTTTAAGGTTCGAATAGGGGCATTCTATTTCTCTAAAAATAGTAAGTTCCCTTGGTATGGATAGGATAATTTCTCCGGCAAATTTCTTCCGGTGTATTACATTATTCTTTAATTGCTGGTTATCTTTTAACAGGAAATCTTTAACCTTGAAGGTTTCTTGCGAATATTTTATAAGCTTTTTATGAACGATTGTTGCAATAAGGTCATTTCCACTGATGGATAAACCCATTGCACTCTGGGAAAATAAATTGCTAAACGGTATCTTACTCATAATTACTACAGTACCTTGTCCTTTTATTCAGGATATGCTGCAACAATTTTACAACTACCTACACCCTTTTTGACAATGACTTTGTACGAATTTTTCATAGTGTCTGTAGAAGCTACTGCGTTGACTGTCATATATCCAGAGTCTGATAGTGTTAAATACTTTGTGATATTTTGAAAATCAGAGCCGATAATACCAAAGTGTTTAAATATTTCTTTTAAAACTGTAAATTGTTTAATGTCCTTCCCCTTTTTCTTGAGGATAGTTATTGCCTCTGCTATTTCAGGGGTCATTCCGGGTATACTCATGATTACCTCTTTGGATGCAAATTTGATATTGATTTTGCCGGACCCATAAATTGTTATATGATTCCTCAGCAATTCAAATATCTGTGGAGTAACACCTTTAACTAGTGTGAGTTCTTCAATAGAATCAAACGGTCCGTTTTTGGGTTCATACGGCTCGGGCAGTGTGACATAATAATCTTTTTCTGCACCATTGATATGGTGTAAATCATCTTTATCCAGCCAATCTAATATACAATCTGTTATTGTCTCAGCGGTGAGTTCTTCCAGATTATAGCTTTTGAGAAATTTGATAAAGCCTATTCTTGTATCGTCGGTTAACTTATTGATGTTTACCTTTCCGCCTTCGTCGGTAATAAGTACGTCGCAACTTCTTCCGCCTATTTCTATAGAATAAGGCTCGTTACTTGGTAACCATGGGCCTCTTCTTTTTCTTCTTTTGTCTCCCCTTAACCTCTTAATTTTGCCACTTTTTTTTTCTCTCACCTGTTTTTGGGGCAGCAACATCATTTGTGTTGCATAAATACAAGCCCCCCGTGCTGCATAGATATTTTTTATGCGTTCTGTAAAAGCAATTTCTGTTTTTATTGCAATGCCTGTATTACGGGTAAAACTTAAAGCGACAAAACCAAAAATTACTATTGCCCATAAACTAAAGATGAGTACGTAACCATAATTGGTGCTATAAGTTCCTGCTCTTTTCCATTTTTTGACACCAGCAATTTTATTGCCCGAGGGATTCTTGTGGTTATTTTCTCTTTCCATAATAAATCAGTACCTTCTATAACTTCAGCATCTGGAATCATTGAACTAATATCAGTTTCAGTGTTAATTTCCCCGCCCTCATCGTCTATAATGGTCTCCACATCTTTCTTTGTGTCAAGATATGAGAATGAAATACTGCTGCAGTCCTTAAGAAGTATTGTATGTTCTTTATTCATCCTGAATTCCATTAGTAGTTTGCCTTCGGATTCTTTAGAAAAAGTAGTTAATGCCATTGGATTAACCTGTATTTCTGAGTATATAAGGTTCCACAGGCCGTTATCATTTACTTTAATCTTATAATTAGTTATTACCAATCCCTGACTATAATGTTTATTGAAGGAAAGAGGTGATACAAATGACAGGGAATCTTTTTCTCCTCTGAAATAAATGGTGTTCTTTTTACCCGCTTTTATACTTTCTTTACTTAGCAGGGTATCATTATCTGGAATTTTTTCAATGCGTATCGAGGAGACTTGCTGCCAAAAGAAGTCAAAAACCGCTTTTTCTTTTGTCGAATCATTAAACCAGGCTTCTTCTTTCTCTAAAGAGAATAAGCCCATTCTTATTGCGTAAGCGCCGGAAAAGATTATGATGGTTCCAATGAAAATTGCTATAAGTAATTCAAATAATGTGAAACCCTCTTTCTGTTTCACCAATGACACCTTTTATAACAGTAATAAGAAATATAATTGCTCGTAATAATTTAGTTTTTTGAAATTCATGTATGAATGATATTTATCGTAGGGGCAGGTTTCAAACCTGCCCCTACGATATGTAATACATTGTTATTGTTGTAAATTTTCCAAAAGACTAAATTGCTACAATTGTGCTAATATGGTTCCTCGTCTTCGTACTCATCCTCTTCCATATCGTCGGTATCTTTATCCTTTTCTAATAAGGATTCTTCTTTATCCTCCTGAGGAAAGAAAATTGTTTCAATATCTATCCCTTCAACAAGTACGTTGAGCACTGTTGTTCCCTTGGGCGGAAGTTCTATTCTCTTTTCATCTGCATCAAGTGAACTAATATTGATCTTTTTTCTCGCTTCTTTATATTTATTTGTTTCTGTTACTTTCCATGGAACGCCATCTTTCGTCGTACCTTCAAAGGTTTTTTTTCCCTCTAATTTTACGTATTTTTTACCAAGTATACCGAGAAAGGCCTCCTCAGTTTTACTCCTGGCAATGAGCAATTGCTCTGTATGCCGGTCTATTTTGTCTCTTAGTCTTGAAGAATTTCCTATTAAACCGAAAAATATACCAATAGAGATTCCTACAATTGCTAATGCAACCATAACTTCGAGGATAGTAAACCCCTCAAAAGGGTTTTTATAAGGTTTTAACATCTTTAATTTTATTCTTTTTTTATCCTTATGTAAACAGAGAGTGTTTTTTCCCAAAAGAGAAGGGTTGTCCGGAACATTGATTTTAGTATTTTTCAATTTCGTCAATTTCGTCAATTTTATCTATACTTTGGGTCAACAGCGGTTCTATCATCTTTAATTTCTTTTGAAATGCATTCGTTAATGAATCAGCTTCTTCCGCATTGTTTGCAATATATGGGGTAATTAACATTACCAATTCCGTCCTTGTATTAGCAATAGACACAGTTTTAAATAAGTTCCCTAAAAAGGGGATATCACCAAGGAGGGGTATTTTACTAACACTTTTTTCATTTCTGTTCTCAATTATACCACCCAGGCTTACCGTGTGCCCACTCTTTATCACAAGCGAGGTTTCTGCCTGACGGGTAGAAAATGTTGGTGAATCAGAAACACCTGTTGTTGTTGTTTCAGCATTGCTTACTTCCTGCTTTATATCTAATGTAATAAAATCATTTTCAGCTATATGAGGTGTTACCGTAAGGATAATACCGGTGTCGCGGTATTGTACTTGTTCAAAGGTAACAAATGTACCCGTTTGCTGGCCGGAACTCGAGAGAATTGGTACTTCACTACCAACCTGTATATTTGCAGGTTGTTCGTCCCGTACGAGGAGGTGTGGTGCCGATAATACCCTTACATTAGAGTTTGTTGCAATGATATCCATCAGGACTTCAAAATTACCTTTAGCAATTCTTATTGTGGGTCTACCTTCCGTTCTTCTTAGATCCCCAAGACCCCTTATATTTAAAGATCCCATATCCCATTCCCATTCCGTCCCGTAATCCAAACTATCCTCAAGAGTGATTTCCAGGATTAAGGCCTCAATAAACACCTGTTGCGGTGTTGCATCTATTGCCTCAATGATCGCCTTTATGCCTTTGTAATCGCTTGGCAATGCCTTAACAACGATAGAATTTGTTTTTGGGTCAGCAACAATCTTCATCGGTTCAATCTGCTCTTTTCCTAACATTTTCGGTTGTGCAGCCATTTTCTCACTGTAAACCTGTGTGAGGACCGGTACGATAGTTTCGGCTTTTTGATGCTGTACTTTATATACATAAATCTTTGGTATTTCATCCTGCTGGGTAGGGGGGACATCGATATTTTTTATCCAGAGATCAATTTTCGGCAGGAGTTCGGGTAATTTCGTAGCTACGAGCATCTTATTGGTATCTGAAAATGGTACAAAGTTAAAATCTCCCTCATTACCGGATTTCCCCCCTAACGACTGTGCAAGGGTGTTAAGGTCTTTGGCCATATTTCTCGCATCGACATGTTTGAAATCGTAAAACCTTATTGCCTTCCCTGCAAAAAAAGGAACATCGAAGATTTTTATCAAAGTAAGCAGTTTTTCCATGTTTGAAGCTGTTTCGATAATTATGATGTATGGGGAGTCACCGTGAGTGACTATATTCCCAATACCGGTCATGAATGGTCTTAAAGTTGCGTTGAGATTCTTTGGATTCTCGTACTGAAGAGGGATTATTTGTATTATTATATTTTTGCTCCATTCAGGGATTTTATCTCCGGAAATGATAATATTTGTCTCCTGGCGTGATTCTGCTTTTGGAAGGACTCTATACAAATCACCCTCCTTTATGATAGCAAAATCATAAACATATAGTAATGTATTAAGCATCGAAAGGAGTTCTTCCTTATAAACTTGCCCGGTAGCGTGAAGATTGATTGTGCCGCCGACTCTTCTATCCAGGATATAATTTACATTGAGTATCTCACCTAAAATTACATGCAGGACGTCCTTTATTTCTGCATTATCGAAATTAAATGCAATGTCAATTTTATCTCCTGTATATTCCGGTCTCTGAAGGGAAGGCTCGGGTTTTCCGGATACCGCTGGATACACAAACTCTTTTGGTATGTCCTCTTTTTTCTCACCCTCAATCTCTTTTTGGAGTGGGATCTCATGTTCCCAGGACTTTTTTCCTACCTCATCTATTGTAGTTGAGAGGGTGACTGGTTTCTTAAATGGCATAAAATCAGAGCGTCTTATCTGGGTTTCTTTACAGCCTGTAATAAAAAACAGTAAAAGAGACGCCATCCATAAGAACGAATATCTATTCATTGATTAAATCTCCCTAAATAGGTGAGTTTTTATTATACTATGTTATTTTTATATGTCATGTATTACCAGGAATTGCAACTGAAATTAATTTTAAGTGCGCCTTACATCTAGCCTTAACTATTTATGGTAGGTATACAGAGTGGTGCGGAAGGGGGGATTTGAACCCCCACCCTCTCAACGAGGACTAGCCCCTCAAACTAGCGCGTCTGCCGATTCCGCCACTTCCGCATTTCATAGGATTGTTCGTATCTAATTAGACCCAAAATACTTAGTAATTTTATCATTACTAAGTAAAAAGTCAAATATTTTTAATTAAATAGCGTTATAGTATTACATTTATGTACCGTTGGAATACATTTTTTGTCATTTTAAATTTATTTTTTATTTTTACAATAGGATATTTTTTATAGGTAAACTTTATAAGTGTTTGCTAAATATAGTATTAAAATTTATGTTACTCTTATACCATGTTTTGGTATGTAACTTGATATTTAGGAAATTCAAAGTTTTGTTGTAGGGCTACCCTTTAGGATTTTTACAACAGTACTCCATTACTTCATTCTGTTTCCCTCATTCGTTTTAAGTAAATGGTTACAAAAAATAATGGGTTTACAATTATAGAATTATTGGTAGTTGTCACCATTATTGGTATTTTAACCGGTATTACTATACCTGTAATTTCAGAAGTTAAGCAAAAAGCACAGCAAATGACATGTGCCAATAATCTGAGACAGATATTTCTTGCCATTGAGCAGTACACGAATGACAACAACGGCTTATTGCCCCGTTCTAATAACAGTAGTACTAGTAAAGACGGGTCAAAGAATTGTAATGCCGAAGTCTGGTTCAAGGCCGTTGATAGATATTTAACGGCACTGCAGCTTCCCGGCAAGAGGGATGAAATTTCACTGCAAGAAAGGCTTTTACTGGTAAAACAGGATCCGGTTTTTAAAACAGTTCCTCTTTCCGAGCAAGATAAAACGCGTACAATAAAGATGAATCAAAGTCTTGTATCATCATCTGAATGCCAAAGGTCTATTGAAACCATTGAAGACACAACTAAAACGGTGTTGTTATTTGACGGGCGCATTAACAGTAGCGGGGTTGCGGATAACTTTGATGGATTATACGGAAGTGTTGCGCAAAGGCATTCAAAGGCTGCAAATATCCTTTTTATAGACGGTCACATAGAGTGCATAAAGAATGGAGATTCAGATGGGACAACAAATGAAGGCTGGCCAAACAGGCAAGCAGGGAAAGAACTGATTTGGGATCCAGAAAATCCGGATTTGCCTTAAATGTATAACCTGTAGTATATTCCAAAAATAATTTTGATATTTTTATCAAAAATTTACGAATTACGATTTTAGATTTACGATTTTTTAAATCCCAAATCCCAAATCCCAAATCGTAAATCTAAAATCTTAATAATTTTTATGTAATTATTCTTCTGTATCATTAACCTTTACCCATCGCTTACCTATGGGTTTTTCCCAGCGAACGTCAACGTATTCCATGTGTTTTAAATCTGTTCCTTCTGCCTTTGCAATGCTAAGGAGATTTTGCAATTTTTTTTCATCCGAGAGTTCATTTGGTTCGTTGCAAAGAGGAGAACATCCCCAGCGTATCTGAGTATTGTTTTCCGTCCATAAAACAAGATCGCTCTTGCCTGTAAATCTTCGTTTGCATACATTTGACACGTCTACCGCCAGGATTTTAAATAGACTGTGTACGTTATTTGTTCTTAAGAATTTTATTAATTCTACCCCTACTTCAATACCTTTGTCTTTCCATTTACTGCCATATAATGGCAGCCGTGCGAGTTTATTGCTTCGAATGAGGGGACTGTCATATTCTGGATTGGGTAATATATAATACTCTTTTGGCAGTAGAACACACTCATCGTCTACAAGATAGGTATTATTTCCACTTTTAACAACGGCAGCAGGTTTGCGTAATATAAGCTTAATATTCAGCCTGTTAGGGAATATTCTCTTAATTGAGTCTACGCTCTTAATAAGGACAATTCCACCATAAATATCTGCTATTTTGCTTGTTAAGTCGTTTTCATACATTCTATAATGATCATTTAAGGCCGCTACTTGCTTTAAATCTTTTGAGAAACGATCAGTTACCCAGGATGGTGTATTAAAGGAGAATGTATGAGGGCTCACTTTGAAGATGTTTAAGTCTGTTAAAGAATACCACAGCCACTTTGTTCCCCAAATTGCGAGACATATTATGCATATGAGTACGGAAAACTGGAATAAATAAGAATACAGTACCTTTTTTAGTTTCCTTATTCTAGCTAAAAAGGTATCTACAACAGGTTTAAGGTTGAATATCTTATTTATGAGATCATGAATTCTGTATCGTTTCATCCGCACTGATAAGAACATTTTGTACGGCAAGCTCTACAATCTTTTTACATAACAAAGGGAAGGATATACCCTCTGCTTTTGCTGCCTTGGGTAACAAGCTTTTTTCTGTAAAACCAGGGATAGTGTTTACTTCCAGTACATAAAAAGTATCGTTATTGTCCAACAGCATGTCTACTCTGGAAAACCCTCTGCAACCAAGTACTCTATGTGCATGTAAGGCTATTTCTTGTGCTTCATTATACAGTGAAGGTGAAAGATAGCTTCCATTCTGGAAGGAATTTTCGGTTTTATTCAGATGCTCCTGGAATATTTGTTCCACAATTAAATATGCTGTTCTATCGTCTTTATATTTTGCATCATAATTAAAAAACTCTGCCACTGGTTTAATTTCTATAATGGGTAGTGTTTTGCCATCTAATATTCCAACAGTAAATTCTCTACCCCTGACGTATTTTTCAATAAGCAATTCGTATCCGAACTCAAATGCCTTTCTTAAATCTGCTTGAAGGTTACTGATATCTCTGACTATCGTGATACCAATACTGGAACCGCTGGTGGTAGGTTTTAGGACTACGGGTAAACCGAGTTTCTTTGCTTCATGCAGTATTTCATCAAACTCCTGAAACTCCGTTACTGTTATATAATCTGGTGTTTTTAAACCTGCTTCGATAAAACGTTTCTTAGTAGCCAGTTTATCCATTGCGAGTCTGCTGGCATTGACGCCTGAACCAGTATACGGAATTCCTTTTGATTCCAGTACTTGCTGTATACCGCCATCTTCACCAAAATATCCATGTAAGGCAATAAAGGCAACGTCTATCTTCATATGGTCCAATTCTTCAATCTTCTCATCCTTTACATCAATACAAAAGACAGAAAATCCTGCATCTTTTAATGCTTTTGCAACTGCACGGCCGGAGCGTAAAGAGACCTCTCGTTCAAGGGATATTCCTCCCATTAATACTGCAATATTTTTGGGGTTCACCTCGGTCCTCCTCATATAATTTAAACGTATAGGAATTTCAGAGTTTTTCATTATGCCATTAACACACCCCTAACCCCTCTCAAGAGGGGAATCAAGAAGTCCCCTCTTGGGAGGGGATTTAGGGGTGGGTAAATCGCAAAGAATTCTATAATTTTGATACTAGGTCATAAGCAACTTTCCATATATCTCCGGCACCCATAGTTATTACGATATCATCGTTCCGCAGATTTGATTGCAGCATGCTTGTAATATCGCAGAATTGTGGAATATACTGCGTATCCATACCAGCATTGCAAACTTCATTGTACAACATCTTGGAGTTTACTGCTGCTTTCTCAAAATCATTATCACGTGCTGCATAGATTTCTGTAAAAATTACTTTATCTGCATTTTGAAAAGACTTTACGAACCCGTTTAACAAGTGACGTGTCCTGCTGTACTGATGTGGTTGAAAAATGCACCAGATCCTCCTTTCAGGATAGAGTTCTCGTGCCGCCTTTAAGGTAACATGTATTTCGGTTGGATGATGGGCATAATCATCAATTACTGTAATCCCGTTCTTCACACCGATAATTTGAAACCGTCTGTTTGTCCCGTTATAAAATGCTAATGCCGTTTTGATTGTATCTTTATCTACTCCAATAAATGTACACACAGCAGTTGCAGCCAATGCATTGAGCACGTTATGTGATCCTGGTATTTTTAATAAAAAATCATTAAAATATTTATTTTTATTAAAGACTCTAAATCTGTTTACACCGTTCTCTATGGGAAGGATTTCAGCAGACCAGTCAGAAGAGTTGTTAAGAGAATATGTTTCTGTCTTGCATTTCGCTCTCTGTACTGCAAAGGATATATTATTATCACAATCACTCGCAACGAGCAAGCCTTCTTTTGAAATTTGAGATGCGAAATCACCAAAGGCATTTATTATCTTTTCAATGTTCTCATAATAGTCCAGGTGATCTTCTTCAATATTAGTTATTACGCCTACCTGAGGATTAAGATTAAGAAATGATCTGTCGTACTCACATGCCTCTGCTACGAATAAATTACCCTTACCCAGATAGACATTTCCACCGATATCGGGTACCTCTCCACCGATTACAAATGTTGGATCCAGTCCCGCCGCTTTTAAAATAATAGAAACCATTGCACTGGTTGTCGTTTTGCCGTGAGTACCACTTATTGCTATGCCACATTTCTCTTTCATTAATGAGCCAAGTATTTGCGAATATTTTACTACCTTTATTCCCATTTTACGAGCGGTCTTAAGATCCGGATTATCCTCACTGATGGCTGCGGAAATTACTACCATATTCGTTTCTTCTGTCATGAAGCTTCCATCCTGCTTTATATTAATTTTGGCTCCCATCTTTTCAAGTGTGGAGGTTAATGGAGACGATTGTATATCGGAACCCTCCACTATACAGCCTTCTTTCAGCAGAATACGTGCAATGGCACTCATGCCGATACCGCCGATTCCAATAAAATATATGCAGTGACCGCGTAACGACCGGTAGTCAAACTGGCCATCTAATGAAGGTCTACACATTACCATCTTTTCTATACTATTTAGTTGATTCATGGTATTGCCTGCTCCTTAGTTCAGGAAGGTGTAATTTTTTTGTGATTTATCTCCACAAATGAGTTAAGTTTTTATGCTATTCGCAAATACATAAATATGGAGTAATGGAGCGCTGGAGTAATGGATTAGTGTTGCGAAAAAACTTCAACACTCCAGCACTCCATTACTCCATCACTCGTACCAAGGGTCCTGGTCGTAGCTATGCCAACTAGGTTATTAAATAAAATTACCGTACGCCCCAGGCAATCAGAGCGTTTTTAAAACCTATTATTCTGCATAGATTGTCAACAACATTTACGGAGGCATTTGGAATGCCCATTCCTCTGTTGAACATCTTCATCCTGTCATACTTTTCTTTATTGTTAAGCAGGTCTGTGATGAGTTCGCAGACTTTTTCAGGTGTCAAATCAATCTGCTGTAGTAAGTATCCACCACCATTGCTTACCAGCTCTACTGCATTCCAGTATTGGTGATTATCTGCAGCATATGGATATGGTATTAATATGGCGGGAATACCTATTGCCGTGATTTCAGCAATAGTGGTTGCACCAGCCCTGCAAATGACAATATCTGCCGTGCTAAAGGCAGCACCCATGTCATCGATAAAACTGCAGACAAATGCACTTATTTTCGATTGTTTATAGGCTTCTTTTACGATCTCATATCCATATTCACCGGTGCAGTGGATTATTTGCAATTTGTCCGATAAAGGCTCCAACTTAGGTAAACACTTTACTATGACTTCATTTATTGCTTGTGCACCCTGGCTTCCTCCGGTAATGAGTATGGTTTTTTTAGATGGATTTAGCCCGAATTTTTCAAAGGAGATTGATCTTTGGCTGCGTAAAATATCACTTCTTACCGGTGTTCCAGTAACGCGGACAAACTTTGCTTTTTTAAACCATTTAAGAGACCCTTGCCAATGGCAGTATATCTCATCAGCTAATTTTGCTAAAAAACGGTTTGCTTTTCCTGGAATTAAATTTTGTTCCAGTAAGACAGAATGGATATTTAACAGCTTCGCGGCTATAATCGGTGCAGCGGAAGCATATCCACCTAAACCAATCACAACATCAGGATTAAATCTTCTCATGGCAAGGAGTGATTCAATAATACCCATGAATAGTGTACTGATGAACATCAATATACGTTTCCATGATTTTTCCCATTTTCTTGCGTGTATTTGTCTGAATTGAAAGCCCCGCTGTTCTACACACCGCTTCTCGAATTTTTTATCCGTTCCATAGAAAATAATTTCTGCGTCTTGAAATCTTGAGCGGATTTCCTCCGCGGTACTTAATCCTGCCATCAAATGTCCACCTGTACCACCTCCAGCAAAGACAATTTTCATTTTTATATCCTCTCTTCTACAGATAAAACGTGCAAAAGAT
>CAZPUD010000105.1:0-12374 GCA_964589115.1 uncultured candidatus Brocadiaceae bacterium
GGTTCAATCTACAAGATTGAACCAACCTTAGTCGCTGCCAAAGGCAGCCTAACTTAAAGGATTTATGGAACATATTCCATGATGAAATCCAGATAACCCCTTAACCCGCCTTGTTTATTATGTCTTTTCGCGGAATTGAGCACTTTGCGGATTGCCATCTTTACTTCATGCCTTGAATAAGGATACATACTGAGCAGTACCCTGAGTTCCTGGTTAATTGCAATCACGATGATGTTTTTACTTACGGTCTCAGGTTTCATTGCTAATGTTTCCAGTGCCGGAATAATATCGGAATCAGTTAATGTGTAATTCGCCTTATAAAGCCTTTTTATCGCACGTTCAATAGTATAAAGAAGGGAAAGATAGTGCCGATCTTCCCAGTTTATTTCAGTAATCTTATCACTTGCCTGTGAAAATAATTCATGTAATGGCTTCAGTTTATAAGTGAAACTTCCTTTATCCGACTTTATCATGACAAGACCGTCTTCCCCGTCCGGGAATGAAAAGGAGTATTCCGTCGTACTGCTTTTTTCATCCAATTTTTTCCATTCGGTAATAGATTGTAATTTCTCTAAAAAATCTTTATCCATAGTATTTCCTTGCTTGTAACAACTTAGTTATTTCGCAACAACTTTTTTTGTATATTCTCTTTCATTTCCAACTCCAACCTTCCTGCCCTTGGCAATTCCACCGAGGCTTAGTATCGATCTCTTTTCTTTCTTTTTTAAAATCAGCAAATTATCTTTTATTTCAAAAATAATACTATCGCCTTCTTGAATCTGAAGTTTGTCTCTGAAGGGTTTGGGTATTGTTAATTGTCCCTTTTTTGTTACGGTTGTCATTGTCGTACCTACAAATAAAGTAATACCTAAAATCATTTCCGGATTTCCCATTCTCTCAGTACCCGGTCAACTGCTTCTTCTACCTGGGCTCTTGCCGCCCGTCTCTCGTAGCCTCTCGCTAAGAGTTTGTCATATTTTGTCTCTGTATAACGAATGTGAGCCGTTACCGCTAATCGCACGGCCTCCGCATCGAGATTTTTTGCTGATTCTGACCGGCCAATCCGTCCGCTGTATTTCAGGCAGGCGTGTTCGGATATCTGTGTCTCTCTTCCTGTCTGGCATCCGGGAAATAATTCTCTTACCCGCGTTGCAAAACTCTCCACATATTGGCGGTCTAATTCCTCTCTCCGGGCGGCCTCCCGTTCTTTTCGCCTTGCCCTCACCTCACTGTCGGCCAGACATTCCTCTTCAGCCTTTTCCTGTGCCCCGGTTTCTACTATTAGTCCTTGCCGTTCATACCGTTTCCGGACACGACTCCATTTTAACACGACTGCAGCCAGGGTTGAGTGCTTCCGGGCACGCCTCGTTAAGGCTGCATCACCGGAAGGTAGAAAGATTAGATGATCCAGGTCTGCACAGGCAAGGCATAAAGCCCCTTTATCTTTAGTTAAAGTGATCCATGCCTTTGTGCTAAGATTTTCGCCGCATTCGCTGCAGGTCGAATCACGGTTCGAAATGAACACCTTTAATTCTGTATCCTGATTTAATGGAGGTTCCATAATTAACTCCTGATTTCGTAATCTTATTTTGCTTTCTAACTCAATAAAATTTTATATATTTTATGTAATATAATCAACCAGGTTATATTGTTCAAGGGTTGGGGTTGTCCAAAAAGTCTGTAAACCATACAAAAGGTAGGGGCTGAAAATCTTCAGCCCCTACACATGGTACTTTCATAAAACTTTCAGAGTTGGTTCAATCGTTCCGATTGAACCGAAACGTTTAGCATGTTTCATACGTCTGGAGTAAACCAAAACGTACAGGCCAATGCTAAACGCATGGTTCAATCTACAAGATTGAACCAACCATAGAGATTATGTTATGAGAAAACTCCATTACTCCAATACTCCATTACTCCATATCAACTTCAGTTTTATAACACTTTATTTTTTTTACTAACTGACGTTATTACAAGGGCCTATGACCACCTGGCATTCTGTGATGAACCGTTTAAATCCAGAGGTGGTTCCTGTGGTATAACCACCTCTGTCTTTTCTGCTTCTGTTTCAGTAATTTCCGGTTTCGGCCGTTCCTGAGCATTAAACTGCATCTCGAAGAGCTTTTTGTAAAGTCCCCCATTTACAAGAAGTTCATGATGAACCCCTGTTTCAACAATCCTTCCTTTGTCTAAGACCACGATCAGGTCTGCATGCAGTATGGTCGATAGCCGGTGTGCAATTACAAAGGTGGTGCGGTCTTTTACAAGACGGTATATGGCGTGTTGGATAAGCTGTTCCGTTTCAGTGTCTACAGAGGAAGTTGCCTCGTCCAGGATAAGGATTCGTGGGTTAGCGAGTATGGCACGGGCAATAGCGATACGTTGTTTTTGTCCCCCCGAGAGTTTTACACCGCGTTCTCCTATTACAGAGTCATATCCCTGCGGCAGTCCCTTGATAAAATCGTGGGCATTGGCAGCACGTGCGGCTTTTTCAATTTCTTCATCCGGGGTGTTTGACCTGGCGTAAGAGATATTTGCCTTTATCGTATCATTGAAGAGAAAAGGTTCCTGAAGTACCATGGCCATCTGCCCGCGCAGTGAGTATAATTTAGTGTCCTTGATATTATACCCGTCGATGAATATGTCTCCTTTTGTAGGATCGTAAAACCGGGGAATGAGTTTTGTGAGAGTGGTCTTCCCGCTGCCGCTGGGACCAACAAGTGCTATCATTTGGCCCGGACGTGCACATATGTTTATATCCGTAAGGACTTCCATTCCCTTATTATACATGAAATGTACTTGTCTGAATTCTACGGTTCCGTGTACAGGAGGCAGATCTATTGCGTTTGGAGTAATGGTTAGACCGTCCGGCGTATCTAAAATCTCAAAAACACGTTCGGTGGAAGCAATGGCACGTTGAACCTGATTATAAAAACGCGTTAAACCGGTGATGGGACCGTACATCATCTGGAGATAAGGGAAAAATATCACAAATGTTCCTGCGGAAAGCTGCCCCTGCAATACCTTATACCCGCCCAAACAAATAACGACTACTGCCCCGACTTCAGTTATTAAATCTACAATGGGTCTCAGGGCGGAAACAAGTTTTAATATCCGGACATACAGGGCATAGTTTTCATAATTTTTATTCCGGAAGCGTTCCATCTCCTCTCTCTCCTTTGCAAACCCTGCGATGACCCGTATACCTGAAATGTTGTCCTGGATTAAGGCGTTGAGTTCACCTGTCTTATCGCGCAGTGCACGGAAGACCTTCCTGATCCTTTTACCAAAGTTATACGTGCAGAGCGAGATAAAGGGACAGACAAATAAGGCAATACTGGTGAGCTGCCAGTCGAGTTTCAGGCAGAAATACAATATCCAGCCAAATTTAAACATATCTGTAATAAAAGTGATGACCGGGCCCACAATTGCCTGCTCAAGCGAATTGACATCGTTCATAATGCGGCTCATGATGTCGCCTGTCTTGTTGTTTTCAAAATAGTTAAGGGGGAGACACTGTATATGGCCGTAAAGCTGGTTCCGCAGATCATAAATTAGCCTCTGTCCCAGCTCGGAAGTAATAAAACCGTGGGCCAGAGTAATAGCCCCGCTGAGGGTATGAAGGAGAATGAAACTTACAGCCAGAAAGATGAGTGTAATAATCGTGGGATTATACCCCTCAAACCAGTTTTTGTGAATAGTATGAGAGATAGTTAACAAGGGCTTTGCGAGGGGGATGGAGTTTTTTTGCCCGTCTGAATTAGCCTTATCAGAGGGTAATTCACCGGGATGGTTAATGTTATTTTTCAGGTATTTATCAGCTATCCTGATTTCATCCACCGCTATACCTAATATTTGGGTTGGCAGGACGGCAATATAAGCGCCGATTGCAGAGAAGACAAGGACAATAACAGATTTGTGCCAATAGGGTTTGAGATAGCCTAAAAGTCTGATATATGTATTTTTTGTATTAGTTCTATTCATAACGGAGGGCATCAATAGGGTTAAGCCGGGATGCCTTCTGAGCCGGGTAATAGCCAAAAAAGATGCCAACCATACTTGAGAACAGAAAGGCAATAGCAACCGATACCGGTGACAGCTGCGAAGGCCAGCCTCCAAAGTAGGAAACTAATTTTGAAAGAATAACGCCAAAAACAATCCCCACTACTCCGCCGATTGAACTCAGAACAGCAGCTTCAATCAAAAACTGCAAAAGGATATCTTTTTCTTTAGCGCCTACAGCCATCCTGATACCGATCTCCCTCGTCCTTTCTGTTGTTGAGACCAGCATGATATTCATTATACCGATACCGCCGACAATCAGGGATACCGATGCTATGCTTCCTAAAAGTATTGTCATCGTCCGGCTTGTCTCTATGATCGTTGAAGCAAATTCTACCTGGCTAATGACCTGAAAATCATTTTCCTCATTTGGCCTTATGCGGTGGCGCTGCCGTAATAGTGTGGTAATCTGGTCAATTGCTTCAAACCTGGCTTCTGTTGTTACTGAGGAGGCAAAAATCATGTTTACGTATGTTATGCCCATGATCTTCCTCTGTACAGTCGTATACGGTACCAAAACGGTGTCATCCTGATCACGTCCCATTGCAGATTCTCCCTTGACGCTTAGTACCCCGATTACTCTGAAAGGCATATTGTTTATCCGGACCATCTTGTTAACGGGGTTCAACGTTCCGAAAAGATTCGTTACAACGGTTTGTCCCAGGACGCATACCTTTGTCATGGAATGTACATCCTGCTGGCTGATGAACCGCCCTGAACTAAGAGGCCAGTTTCTTATAATCTGGTAATTGGGTCCCACGCCCAGGATGGAAGTTGCCCAGTTCATATTTCCATAAACGACCTGTGAAGTTGCCCTGATACCGGGGGAAGTATAAGTTACTGCACTGCATTCCCGTTCTATTGCAGAGGCGTCTTCCGCTGTCAGGGTAACACCGCCCTCGGTACCCCTGGCAGCGGTGTGCAGGGTACTAACAGGAAAAATAAGGAGTACGTTCGTTCCGAGACTCTCAAGCTGTTTTTCTACCATAACCTTTGCTCCCTGTCCAATACTAACCATGGCAATTACAGCCCCAACACCAATAACGATACCAAGTATTGTCAGCGAGGATCGCAGCTTGTTTCTCATGATTGCCCGTATGGCTATTTTAAAAAGTATTTGCATACATCTTTAAATTTCGAAATTGATTATTCGTGGTTATTAGGATGACTTCATTTATCGATGAAAAGGTTTTCCCAGTCGCAGATTATTTTACCGCTTTTGATACATCAATGTCGATATCAGATAATGAGGGTGCATCACGAATCACCTCGCCGTCTTTTAAGGTGATAATTCTCCGTGCAAATCTTGCTATATCATTTTCGTGGGTTACCAGAACGATAGTGATGTCCTTTTGGCGGTTGAGATTCTGAAGTACATGCATAACATCTGCACTTGTGGCGGTATCGAGATTTCCTGTCGGTTCATCGGCGAGGAGTAATGAAGGGTCATTTATAATAGCCCGTGCAATTGCGACCCTTTGCTGTTGTCCACCGGATAATTGATTTGGGTAATGTTCTTCTAATCCTTCCAGACCCAGTGCTCTTACGGTTTCATGTATATTGTCCGTGTCTGTTTTAGATATCTTTTTAGCGTAGATTAATGGTAACTCGATATTTTCTATAATGGTTGTCCGGCTTAAAAGATTAAAATTTTGAAATACAAACCCGATCTTTTTATTGCGAATTTCCGCAAGCTCATTCTTTGAGAACCGGGAGACATTGATGCCGTCCAGATAGTAGCTTCCACGGCTGGGGAGGTCAAGACATCCAAGGATATTCATTAAGGTAGATTTGCCCGAACCCGATGCCCCCATAATGGCCACGAATTCTCCCCTTTTTATAGAGAGGGATATACCTCTTAATGCCGGTACTTTAACCTCTCCTATCTCGTATATCTTGTGTACATCTTCTAATAATACAATATCATGCATAAATTGTAATTACTTAAAAAGTGAATAGTTGAATGGTTGAATGGCTAAATGGTTATATGGTTAATAGCCATTTAGCCATTTATACCGGAGTTGGTTCAATCGTCCACGATTGAACCGAAACGTTTTGCATGTTTCATACGTCTGGAATAAGCAAAAACGTACAGACCCATGCTAAACGCATGGTTCAATCTACAAGATTGAACCAACCAAGGATAGCTTAATGGCTAAATGGCTATTAACTATATAACTATTCGCTATTTAACTAATATTTTAAAAACGCCCGCGCCAGGGAACCCTCTGTTTTGTACCTTTAAAAACCGATTTAATGGTGGTTTCGTCAACAATAATCTCCTGGCCTTCTTTCAGATCTCCTTCGATAACTTCAGTATAATTATCATCGCTAATACCTAATTTTACAAACACTTCTTTTGGTTCTCCATGCTCAAGCATCCATATACGCTGACCTTTTTCTTTTGTATACTTTTTTTCGGATACAACCAGTTCATCCGCCCTTTTTTTCAATACCTCGGATGGAGTATAGCGGAGGGCGATATTGGGAATCTTTAATACATCTTCTGCCTTTGCTACTAAAATAGAGGTATTTGCCGTCATTCCGGGCAAAAGTTTCAATAATGAGTTGTCAAAACTGATTATTGTGTTGTATGTCACAACATTCTGAAAGATAACGGGGTTCTTACGGATTTCAACAACGGTTCCTTTAAAAACATCGTCCGGGAAGGCATCTACGGTAAACTTTGCAGGTTGTCCTACTTTAACCATGCCAATATCAGCTTCATCAACATTGGCATTGACCTGCATATGTACGAGATCCTCGGCAAGGGTAAACAGTGTAGGGGTTTGAAAAGTGGCTGCCACGGTTTGACCAACATCAACTTCCCTTGAAATTACAATGCCATTTAACGGTGAGGTAATCACCGTATGCCTTAAATTGGTTTTTGCGATTTCAAGGGCTGCTTTTGCCTGTAGTACCTGGGCTTCTGCCAGTTGTACATCGGCGGTGCTTGCCTCATACGTTGTGCGTGCTGCATCAAGTTCCTCAATGGAAATGACTTTTTTCTCAAATAATTTTTTTGCACGGTGGTAGTTGTTCCTGTTGTTTTTAGCAGTGACCTTTGCTTTTTCGAGGGTGGCTGCGGCAGTGGCAAGTGATGCCTCAGCCCTTTTCACCTCAAGCTCGAATGGTATGGGATCAATTTGTGCTACAACTTCTCCCTTCTTGACTTCAGAATTAAAATCAACAAATAGTTGGGAGATAAGTCCCGAAACCTGACTGCCTATTATCACAGTCCTTACTGGATTTACGGTGCCTGTTGCTGTAATATATTTACTGATCGTACCCCGTTCAATTTTTTCCGTTCTATATTGGATGGCATCTTTGCCGCTAAAAAAGTAAATTATCGTTATTGTGACGGCAATAAGACAGGAGATTCCAAGAATTATATATTTTTTCATTAAATGCTTTAAAGTATACGATTTATCATTACGAATGAATCAAGTTTTTAAAAAATTACTGGAACCACAGATTGCAAAGTTAGTAGATGTGTAAATGAGTGGATGGGTGAATGTGTATTTAACCCATCTACTCATTTACCCATTTTCTCATCTACTGAAATCTTTGGTTTCAATCTTTTTCATCAATCAGGGGCTCTTTGCCTAACCAGATTATTACTTATTGCCATTTACGTCTTTTTGATACATATATTCTATTGAGGATTATCCTGTCATGAGGCAAATTTTCATTATAATACAAAATGGACACATGTAAGGATAATAAAATTTACCTGTGATAACAATTATATTTTAGTTGTATAGAAATATTCATTTAAAATTCTATTGACATGTCTATTTCCTGCGTTTATATTTAGCACCCAAATGTTATTAGGTACTTAGCGCCTTAACATCGGCAAAATTTTGTCGATATATAGAAGTGTCTAAATTCGAATATCGAAATACGAAACAAATCCTAAATTCTAATGTTTGAATGACCAAAACATATAGGAACCACAGATTACACAGATAGAAAATCCTTTTTATCATTGAGATTTTGTATTTTCGAATTTGTTTCAAATTTCGGATTTCGAATTTCGTATTTTACATCTGTGTCATCTGTGAAATCTGTGGTTTCATCTTTTATTTGAATTTGTTTCGGATTTCCTTTCCATCGGGTTAGGCGTTAGTTTTCCCGTTTTATAGATGTGTTGTAATATGTTACATACGAAAATATATAATTCATTTCTTATACAAGCCTGCGCATTCCTATCGGTTATTGTTTCTATCCTTTTTATACATATCTCATTAGCAGCAGAGCTAAGCGATCAGCCTATACGCAAGACGGCTATCTTTGTCGAGAATCGTGCGGATAAAATGTTTGATGATAAAGTAGCTGTATTAGAGGATTTCATTATCAGCAATATAACCGGACAGGGGTTCAGCATACTAAGCAGGGAGATAGTGGTCAACGCCTTTAAGAATATTCCTGCAAAAGATCCCAAAGCCTTACATCATGAGGCTTCTCCTATTGATTTAGACCGGCAATTAAGCAGCAGTAGTTCTGCTTTACGGCTGGCGCAAATGATGGGAGCAGATTATATTATTGCGGTTTCTATAACCTCCTTCGGTACGGAGAAAAAAACATTTGAGGGCTATGGGGTAAAAACTATTAATCTTGTCCATAATTTACGCGTGAGCTACAAGATCCTTGAAGTGGCTGAAGGAGGTTCTTTAGTGGCAGATACCATAAAGATAAGCAGGACAGCCGGATTTACAGAAGGTAACCGTACTGAAGATGGTGATATGATCAATGAAATGCTTCATGATGCCTCCATAAGGATTACTGAAAGTTTAAGTAAAAAGCAAATTATTCCGCCGTCTCCTAAACCTGATCTTGTTGAAATTACAATTACTTGTGGCATGCAGGATCTGACACATCTTCCAGTAAGCATTCCTGATTTACGACTGACAGAAGATGGTAAAGTGGTATTAGGAGAAGATAAGCTGGAAGTGCAGTTATTGGATGTTACTGTTGAACTAAACGGGGTAGTGATAGGTTCTGCTCCGGATACATTTAAGGTACCTACCGGTTTCAGTAAAATCCGTCTTTCCCGTGAGGGTTTTAGGGATTGGGAAAGGACAATTAACGTTATTGAAGGTCAGAAACTGAAAGTAGCCTTACAGATGAGCGATGACGGCTATGCACGATGGGAGGATAACACTGCATTTCTCCAGAAATTAAAGAATGGTAAGAAACTGACGGATGCAGAGGTGAAGGCGATTGAAGGAATCGGTGAGATGTTCCGGCAAAGCGGGTTTAAAGTGGATGTAAAGGGTGATGTTAAATATAAGAAATAATCGAAGTTAGGCTATGGATAAAACAGAAACCGTGGCCCGTGATCCTTAACCCGTGAACCGGGAAACGGAAACCGTTATCCGTATTCAATGAGTGTTAATCCATGGCTTAATTATCTGACAGGTGCGCTATTGCTTCACTCATCCTGCATTACCTCGCAACAATTTAGTTAGCTACGGATTAATACGGATCACGGGCTACGGATCACGAGTCCTAAAAAGAAGTTTATACAGACTGACACTATAAAAACAGACTAACACTATAAAACATGCAGAATTTTATAAAAATGAAAATATTATCTAACCTAAAGATTTCAGTTTTGATGTGCAGCTTCGTATTATTGGCTCCAATGGCTGCCAGCGCACAGTTGGAGACCCTGGGCGTCGGATCGGTTAAACTTACTCCGGCAGTAGTGCAGAGTGCGGCAAAGGCCGGCAAAAAGATCGAGATGGAGCGTGTTGTACAGTCGCTGGACGGCCAACTGATTGACCGCATCAATGCAACCAGAAAGTTTCAGGTTGTGGGGCGGAGTGACCTGAAAGAAGTGTTAAAGGAACAGGCTTTCTCCGGTTCAGGTAACGTAGACACCGGTGACGGGGCTGCTCCGCAGCAGTTTAAAATGGCCGGGGCTAAATATATTCTGGTTACGACTGTGGATGACTTTCAGGATTATATTGAGACGGCAACCTTCAAGGGTACAGGGAGAAGTGCTACAAAACGTGTTGTCAGATTTTCCTGTGTAGGTAAAATTTACGATACCACCACCGGGAAATTATTAGAATCTGCTAATTTCCAGATCAGTAACAAGGATATTTCTGAAGAAAGGGCATATTCGACAAAGGATGGAATGCTGAGTGACGAGCTGTTAGTGGCAATTGCCAGGAGTATGGCGGAGAAGATTGCAAACCGCGCAGCGGATGTGATTTTTCCGCCTAAGATACTTAGCAGGAGAAATAAGCAGGTAACTATTAACAGAGGCGACGGTACCGACATCGCTGTTGGTCAAATATGGAATGTTTTCGCTACAGGTGAAGAGTTAATAGATCCTGACACGAAAGAGAATCTTGGCAGGGAAGAGGTTCTTGTCGGTAAGGTAAAAATAACGAATATCCTGCCCAAGACTTCATCTGCCGAGATATTAGAAGATTACGGGATTGAGAAAATGGCTATTTTGAGAAAGGCGGAGTAACTATTTTCTTGGTGATTATATAGGCGCTTAGCACCTCAACATCGACAAGATTTTGTTGATATGCTGAAGCGCCTAAATTCTAAATCCGAATATCGAAATTCGAATGTCGAAATACGAAACAAATCCAAAATCTTAATTTTCAAATGTTCGAAACGAGGTTTTTCTCATTGAGATTTTGTATTTTCGAATTTGTTTCGGATTTCATGCTTTGGATTTCGGATTTCCTTAATACTATACGACATTAATTCCAGATGTTGTAATAGAGAAAATAACGGATAACAGTTTTGTTTTTTAAGGCATTTATATGCAACAGGAGGATATCAGGTAGTGCAAATCGTTTGTAATAAAGTAAAGGCCCCTATTGGAATTGTTTTGATTATATGTGTCACTGTCTGGCTTGCTGGCGGATGCGCAAGCTATAACGCACAAACTCAAAAAATAAATCAAAATTATGAGCTGGGTAATATTCAGGCAGCGGCAGCTAAGATATCTGCTGAGGCAGATAAGCGTGGAGAGGGTAAGGATGCCATAATATGGCGATTAGAACAGGGTGCTGTTTTAAGGGCGGCAGGGAAGTTAGAAGAGAGTAACGAAGCATTTGATAAGGCAGAAGAAAAGATAAACAAATATGAAGAAAAAGCCAGGATTAAAATCTCCAACGAGGCATTGGCTACTGTTACAAACCTTACGGCACTGCCATATGAAGGTTTTGCATATGATAAGATAATGATGAATACCTATAAGGCGCTGAACTATCTGGAACTGGGAGACTATGAAAAGGCGCGGGTTGAATTCATCCGTGCATACGAACGACAGAAAGATGCCGTCCATATTAATTCAAAACGCATCGAAAGGGCACAGGAAGAAGGGAAAAAACAAAACCTTAATGTCAATATGAATAAGGTCAATAATGATAAACGATTTAAGAACCAGTTTGACAGTTATTATGCAGACCTTAACCAATTCAGGGCTTATGCGGATTATGTAAATCCTGCAACAGTTTATCTGGATGGGTTATTTTTCCTGATGCATGCGACAGGGAACTCCGATCTGGAACGTTCCCGTAATTCATTTGAACGGGTGATCGGGATGATCGGTGAAAATAAGTTTGTCCGAAAAGATTTAGAGACTGTACAGCAGGTTATTAATGGACAGGAAATTGCGGAAACAACGTACGTCTTCTTTGAAACAGGACAAGCTCCGGAACGGGACAGAGTACGTATTGATCTGCCACTTTTTCTGATCACGCCCGGCGTACCGTATGTAGGTGCTGCGTTTCCGAAACTCAAATACAAGGATGATTATATATCGAACCTTAACGTCTCGCACGGTGGAACGAGTGAATCTACTATGTTATTGGCCAGTATGGATAGTGTCATCGCCCGTGAGTTTAAAAACGAATTACCGGTTATTATTACAAAAACACTTATTGCATCTGCAATAAAAGCAGCTTCTACATATGGAGCATATACAGGTGTAACAAAGGGAGGAAGAAATAACATGGAAGCAGGGATAGCAGTATTGATTGCCGGAGCTATTTATCAGGTTGCTGCGAACCAGGCTGATCTACGGACATGGACTACCCTACCCAAGGAATTCCGGTTTTGCCGTTTTTCAACACCTCCGGACCGGAAAATTGAACTGGAAATCCCCTTTTCAGGTAATAAATTACCTGTAAACATAAATGAAGGGCTTATTAATGTTGTATGGGTTAAATCTACAAACCGCCGCAGTCCATTGTTGGTAAGGCAGTTTACATTATTGGAAGACAATCCAAAGGGAATAGTATCTCCTGAAATTAGTGTACCAAAGCCTAACCCGTACG
>CAZPUD010000106.1:0-12252 GCA_964589115.1 uncultured candidatus Brocadiaceae bacterium
TCGTCGAGAGCAGCAGCCGGAAGGCGCGTCGCCGCGCTACCTCCGCTCGCTGCTGTACAAAAAACTCAATGCCCTAAACTTTAAGTAAGCCTCGTCTAATCAATGCCTTATGGCTATGTCGTTTTAAAAAACGAGCATAAAAAACAAGAAGTTGACAGATAGTAGTACGAAGAAAAACTTTGCTAAAAAAGCAAGGTTTTACAAATTTGTATTACAGAGAACACCAGAGGGCCGCAGAGATTGTTAAATAATTTGTTGGGTTTCGTTCCTCAACCCAACCTTTATTGAAACCGTACATGGTTGATAAATTTGTTTCATTCTTGAAAGTCGAGAGTATTTACTTTTAAAAAGGAAATATTGTGGTATAACTTTCCTTATGAGAAGGAAAGAAATCATTAAGGAAATTATAAGAGACTTTCATACAAGCAGGTTGCCGGAAACCAAAGAAAGGGCGCTCTCTTTACCCCTGAACGTAGAAAAGATAATCACTGTCGTTGGCACAAGGCGAAGCGGAAAGACCTACCTTTTACTTCAAACCATAGGGCAGCTAATAAAAGAAAAGAGCAGAGAAGAAATTGTATACGTAAATCTTGAAGATGAAAGATTGGAACTGAAAATAGAAAATGCAGATTTACTCCTTCAGGCCTACAGAGAACTCTATCCCTCTAAAGACCTGTCAAAGGTATATTTTTTCTTTGATGAGATTCAGAATCTTGATGGATGGGAAAGATTTATAAGAAGGGTTTATGACAAGGTCACAAAGAGGATTTATTTAACAGGCTCAAACTCAAAATTCCTCTCTTCAGAAATTGCCACTGCCCTTAGAGGAAGAACCATAAAATATGAATTATATCCCCTTTCGTTCAAAGAGTTTTTATCCTTTAAAGGTATCTTTATCTCTATCCCTGAAGATCTCTACAGTACAGAAATAAAGGCAGTGATCACAAAGGCTTTTTATGAGTATCTCTTATATGGAGGTTTTCCGGAGATCGTATTTTTAAGGGATGAAAGTTTAAAAATAAAGACACTTCAGGAATATTTTGAGGTAATGTTTTACAGAGACCTGATTGAAAGATACGAAATAAAAAATATACCTGTTTTAAAATATTTCTTAAAAAGGGTGATTGAGGGCATAACAACCCCTCTTTCAGTAAACAATATTTACAATGAGCTTAAATCACAGGGATATAAGGTCAGTAAGGACAGCCTGTATGAGTTTTTAGATAACGCAGAAGCCGTTTATCTGATAAGGCTATTAAAAAGGTATTCTCCTTCTGTTTTAAAGACGGAACTTGGGGCAAAAAAGGTTTATACCGTTGATAACGGGCTTGTTAATGCAATAACCTTCAAATTTAAGCAGGACCTCGGCAAACTGCTTAAAAATCTTATGTTTAAGGAGCTTACATTAAGATTTGACGAAGTCTTTTTTTACAAAAACAAAAAAGAGTGCGATTTTATCGCCTGCAGGGATGGTTTGTCAAAGGTGTTTCAGATAAGCTACGAACTGGAGGGTAAGGCAACGCTAAAAAGAGAGATTGATGGTCTTTCAGGGGTTTGCAAATTTCTTAAAATTGATACAGGCTATATCCTGAATATAGATAAAAAAGACGAGATTATAAAAGATGGCGTAAGGATAAGGATGTTGTCTGTATGGGAATACCTTCTGACTAGTAATAGCTGACTGCTTCTATTTACCGGTGGATTCAGGTTTGCAACCCATAAGTTTATATGGATAGATAACTTGTTGGGTTTCGTTCCTCAATCCAACCTACATGGTTGATAAATTTGTTTCATTCGTTGAAATGGTCTTAAAAGTCGGCAATATTTATTTCTAAAAAGGAAATATTGTGGTACAATCTTCTTTAAAATAAACAAATTTTTTAGGAGGGCATTATTACGGCTGTGATAACAGTACCCAAGGTGCTCAGAGAAAAATTGGGAGAAGACGGCGCTGATTCTCTGGTAGAATTAATAAATAAAGCAGATGCCGGTGTAAAAGAAGATGTGCTGGTATTCGTAGAGGAAAAGTTTGAAAGAAGGCTGACGGAAGAATTATCAAAAATTACTGAAAAAAACGACAAAACGAGTACTTCATTATTAGGAAAAATTGCTGAAACAAATACATCGTTACTGGAAAAAATAGATAAAACGAATACCTCATTACTAGAAAAAATTGCTGAAATGAATACTGTTTTATCAGAAAAGATAGCACAAACGAACATAAACATTGCAGAAACAAAGGCCGAAATAATCCGTTTGATGTTTATATTCTGGGCAGGCCAAATAGGGGTGATGATCGGTATCTTGTTTGCCTTTTTTAAAAGATAAGCCATTTCGCACCTGACATTGGCTTTAATTAGGCTGCCTTTGGCAGCGATTAAGGTTGGTTCAATCTTGTAGATTGAACCATTCGTTTAGCATAGGCCTGTACGTTTTGGTTTATTCCAGGCATATGAAACATGCTAAACGTTTCGGTTTAATCGTGGACGATTGAACCAACCTTAATTATGAAAAATTTTGAAATTCCTAAGCATCAAATTAGGTTGGGTTTTTAAAAGACAAAACCCAACGACATTTCTTTTTACCCACCCCTATCCCCTCCCGGGAGGGGATTAAGGGGTGGATTCCCTCCCGAGAGGGGACTTCTCTAATTCCCCTCTTGAGAACATCTCCAATTCCCCTCTTGAGAGGGGTTAGGGGTGTGTTAAAGGCATAATGAGAAACTTTGAAATTCCTATACGTTCAGGTTACTTTAATAAAACCACTGAGGAACCGATTATGAATACAACATTACTGATACATCGTTTTACTGTAAATGAATATCACCGAATGGGTAAAACAGGCATCTTCCGTGAAGATAACCGTGTAGAACTCATTGAAGGGAGGATTGTTGATATGACACCCATAGGCAGCAGGCACGCTTCCTGTGTAGACCGTTTAAATAACTTTTTTACAATAAAACTGCAAAAAAGAGTAATAGTACGCGTACAGAACCCCATTCAACTAGACAATCTATCTGAACCACAACCCGATATCATGCTTTTAAAATACAAAAGCGATTTTTATGCTGCACATCATCCGAGACCAGAAGATGTGTTATTGCTGGTAGAAGTTGCAGAAAGTTCTATCGAATACGAACGAAACGTGAAAATCCCGATGTATGCACGGTCAAACATTCAAGAGGTTTGGCTGGTAAATCTGGCTGAAAACTACGTAGAAATATATCATTCTCCATCATCAGAAGGTTACGAACTCACTATTCAATGCCGGCATAAACAAAAGGTAACCCCTAAAAATTTTCCAGAGGCAGAATTGACCGCATCTGAAATCCTAGGTTCGCTAGCCATTAATACTATATAAGCACAATAAAGAAGTTTTTACAGAGTAATACTATATACGACTAATCTAAAAGATGTTTAATATTTCAACATTTTTATAAACTCTGTACATATCCCCGACAAAAGACCTACACTTAGATATAAAAACTCTATAAACTTCAATTTTTCTTACCTTATATATTTCGTATACTTACCTACTAGATACAGGTCCCCCACCAAGTGAAAGTGCTTATTTCACCCTATTGGCATAATTATTGTGTACATTACAAAAAGAAATACTCTGACTTTTTCAAAAAATTGTTATAAATGTAGAACGAAGTGTCGATTCGCTCGTAGCAAGGCAATCGCTTCGTTCTACAACTTTAAAATTCCAATACGTATTTGCAAATGACTACTATTCAAAAATATTTTCATGAGGCAGAGGAATTCAAGGAAAAGAAACTTTATCAAAAAGCTATTGAATCTTATAAAAAAAGCTTAGAAACTGATCCATATTCCAGTATTGCCTATTACAATCTGGCACTCCTCTATTACCAAATCCAGCAATTTGATAACGCTATCATTAATTTTAAGAAAGTAATCGAACTAGACCCTCATGATGCTTCAGTATATAACAATTTGGGAGTAATATACTTTACTGATAATAATCTTATTCAGGCAAAAATGCATTTTGAAAAGGCCATATCAATTGAACCGGATTATCAGGAAGCGCAGGATAATCTGAAAAAAGTCCAGCAAAAGCTACAAGAAGTTACAAATAGAGGCTTACATTATAGAGAATCTTTAAAGGTCGGTTTTGTAAGCATATGGTTTGAACGGGGGCAATCGTATGTAACCAAAACTTTACGGGATGTTATTGCAAGGAAATATGAGACCTTTGTCTTCGCAAGAACGGGTGGTGTATATGGCCGCCCCTTACTCCAAACCGATGGTATATGGGCAGTGCCTAATTTAACAACATTTCATGATTATGTCATCCCCCCTGAAGTATTCGTAAAGTGGATAGATGATAATGCTATTGATATAGTAATTTTTAATGAAGAATATGACTGGGGACTTATCAATTTTTGCGAGAAAAAGGGTATCAAAATTATCACATATCTCGATTATTACAAGGATGATTGGAAACCCTATATGTGTTTATATGATGCCGTACTTTGCTCTACAAAAAGGACATTTAATTTAGTGAAAGATTTCTGCAATGCCTATTACATCGGATGGGGAATCGATACAGAACTTTTTAAACCAATAAATAATAATGGAGAAAAACATCCCTTTTTTCACAATGCCGGGTGGTTGGGCATCAATTACCGGAAAATGACACCTGCCGTTATCCTCGCCTTTGACGCAATTTCCCGAAGCAGCTCTGATGTTACCCTGTATGTCCATGCCCAGGCAGAACTTGAAAGACTTCCATCACAAATTATTGATATCGTCCGTAACAATCCTAGGATCACATACCACGTAGAAACCGTCCCGGCACCGGGTCTCTATCATAAGGGCAAAATTTTAGTCTTCCCAAGTAAACTGGAAGGATTAGGATTACCCCTCCTGGAGGGTATGGCATGTGGTTTACCTGCCATTGCAACAGATGCACCGCCTATGAATGAATTTGTACAAAATGGCCATAATGGTCTTTTGGTCAAAGTTGCCCAAAAGCTCATCAGACAGGACAACATTGCATTCCCGGAAGAGATTGTCGATATAAATGATCTAACCATAAGGATGCAACAATTAGCACAGAGCGATAAACTGCAAGCTCATATGTCAGATAATAGCCGGAAATATGCTGAACAACACTTACATTTACATACATTGAAAAAGAAGCTTAATGATATTTTATCTACAATCCTATAGTAATCAAATTACACATAAATTTTGGTAATGAATAAAATGAGAAAACATTCCGTGGTGAAAAGATGCTGACAATCCATTTAGTCGGTGCGCAAAAAACAAATTATCCATGGGGTCTTGAGAATCATGTAATCTCAGCACTACAGGAGATGAAGTGCAAAGTCATCAGTACAGACTTTCGACAGGAACGGCAAAATCTCCAAACACTCTTACAACAAAAAGCTGATCTTGTTCTTGTTTGTAAGGGTGAATTTATTTCACCAGGACTGATTCAATCACTCCCTTATCCAACTGCATTATGGTATTGTGAGCAGATCGGTAACGAAAGAGAAGTAGATTACGAATCGCTTCTCAGGAGAAAGGAATTATCGTATAACGTAACTGCTTTTGATTACGTATTTTCTCATGACAAGGCTAACATACAAGTTTATCAAAATCTTGGTTGCAGAAATGTTACTTGGTTACCTTCCGCTGCAGTTAATACGAAGGTTCATAAGAAGCTTAACGTTCCTAAAAAATACGATATTACCTTTGTTGGAAGTAGAACACATCGTCGTCAGAATATACTTACTGCCTTGGAAAAATATTTTAACATTTTCACTCCAAATATATGGGATAGTGAAGAACTTAATGGAGTGTTTAATGAATCAAAAATTGTCTTGAACATACACCTTTCTGACTTACTTAATATAGAAACCCGAATAGGTGAGGTACTTGGTTCCGGTTCATTCCTTCTTACTGAAGAGCTTTCTAGTCAAGATCTTTTTATCAATGGAGAACACCTCATACAATGGCATAAAGGAGATATTGAAGATCTCATAAAAAAAATCCATTATTATCTCCTTAATGAAGATGAAAGGGAAAGGATATCTGAAAAAGGACATCGCTTTGCGATTGAGCAACATAATTTTGAAAAAAGAATGAATCAACTATTGGCAACCGTAATAGAAACAAACATGGAAGAAATTTTACATAAGAAGATTGAATAAGGGAATTTAACTTTTACCCTCTTCTTTGTATCTCTGAACCTTAGCCGTTACAATTTATTTGTTTATCTATAACTTACGGAAATATACGAATATGGAACTTATTAATTCCAATACAGAATGTAACCGAAAGATAGATTATCCCTCATTGAAAGAACAAATTAAGAAGATCAGAGCACATCTTATTAAGACTGGTAAAATGCCCGCCTATCCTAAAGATAGGCCTCGTATCTTTGTTGCTGTACATCATGTTAATTGGGAAAAACATGGATTAGTAGATGGATGGGCTGAGATTGCCGATATTATCCATTACGAATGGGGAGATTCTTTTGACCAATATGCCCCTGACTGGCATCAGAAAGGCAAGCCAAATTTCAATATGGAATTAATACGGCGCGTTGAACTGGCCCATCGTGAGAGACCAATTGATCTCTTTTTCGCTTACCTTTCAGGAAGATGGGTCTATCCGGAAACGGTACAAACAATTGGCAAAATGAACCTCATAACAGTCAATATTAGTTTAGATGACAAACTAAAGTTTTGGGGATTCCAGGAAGCAAGTGGCCTTTCTGGAAATGCTGAAATTGCACCTGAATTTGATTTCTGTATCACATGTCAATCTGCAGAGGATGTTCATAAATATGATAAAATTGGCGCACGCTCCTTATTTCTTCCGCCAGGAGCTAATCCCCGTACCTTCTCCCCCCTATATGTACCAAGAGATATTCCCGTTTCTTTCGTTGGTCAATGTTATGGCAACAGGCCTCGCATCATCACATGGTTAAAAGACCATGGTATCTCTGTTCAAACATTCGGTAAGGGCTGGTCTTCAGCTGAATTATCACATCAGGACATGAACGTAATTTATTCCCGCTCACTGATAAACCTTGGCTTCGGTTATATTGGAAATTCCCAGGTAACGGGGTTAAAAGGTAGAGATTTTGAAGTCCCTCTGATGGAGGGACTTTATTTAACAACGTATAATCAAGATCTGGAAAACTGTTTTACCATCGGAGAAGAGATTGACTGCTACCGGAATGAGACAGAATTGCTTTCAAAATTACAGTATTACATAACACATCCAGATATTGCACTAAAAATTGGAGTAGCCGGAAGAAATCGATGTTTACGCGAACATACGTGGGTTCATAAATTCAAAACTATTCTTTCTATTGTTGGTCTTTCAAACCATAATTTAAATCAAAATACTCATTGCCTATTGAATAAATCAAAAACACATGCAGTAAATTTCTTTAATATTGCAGAACAGTTTGCACAAAAAAGTCAATACGAAGAGGCCATACCGTACTACCAGAAGTCAATTGAAGCAGATGCAACCCTTGTAAATACCTATTATAACCTTGCTCTTGCTTATTATCGTACCAACAAAATTAACCTTGCAATAAAGTATTTTGAAAAATGTATTAAGCTCGAACCGCAAAATGCTTCTGCCCATAATAATCTCGGGGTATTGTATTTCTCGAAAGGACTTCTTGAGGAGGCAGAAACTTACTTTAAAAAAGCATTATCTCTTGAAGCAAATTATCAAGAAGCACAAAATAACCTTGAAAAAGTTCAACAAAAATTACAATCTCTTCCTGCATCAAATAACTCTGCTAGCAA
This sequence comes from uncultured candidatus Brocadiaceae bacterium, assembly GCA_964589115.1. Taxonomy (GTDB): domain Bacteria; phylum Planctomycetota; class Brocadiia; order Brocadiales; family Brocadiaceae; genus JBDIVL01. Next base: position 7,802 of record CAZPUD010000106.1, read on the forward strand.
TATCGAAACTATACATTCTCAAGATACCTGCTCCCACTCACAACTAGGTATAGTACTTACCACCCACTTCTCATCTGAAGCAGAATATGTAGTCCGCCACGTATGTAAAACCCGCAATGATATCATAGCCATACTGGTACAGCGCCCACAGGGCCATACAGATCCTAACTATGAGAAACGCAAACAAAACTTTCTCAAGGCATTGTGTCATGATAACCAATCAATCACATGGGAAGAAATAACTGATATTAACAGCAAGATGGGACAAGAACTCCTTCGAAAATTGAAACCAAATCTTCTGCTAACCATAGGAGGGCGAGTACTTAAATCCGACACTATCGCTATACCTAAAGCAGGAGTAATCAATTTGCACACAAGTATCTTGCCTAAGTACCGGGGACTCGCTTCTGAATTCTGGGCGCTTCACTATAACGATTTACAGCATATTGGTGTAACGGTTCACTATATTGATCCAGGGGTAGACACCGGTGATATTATTTTACAACGTCAAACGACAGTAGACCCAGGTGATAATGAGAATACTCTGCGTCAAAAGAATATGATCGCAGGCGCTGAAGCGCTACAGGAGGCATTAAATATAATCGAACAGGACAAAGTACAGCGCAAACCGCAACAAACAAATGGCGTTATTTACTGTACCGCTCCTACAGCACAAGAACGGCAGTGTTCGCAAGCACTTAAATATTTGCGTATTCAGCAGGAACAAGTGCTGGGAAAACATGGAAAAGAAGAAATACAAGGGCTCACCGTTGCCCTAACTGAACTTACCTACGGCTGGCGACAGATATTGGAACAAGAAGGAATACCTTTTGAAATATACAACTTATCGGAGAAAATTAGCCCAACACGCTACGCTGCATTTATCGTCAATAGTACTCTTAGTTCTCCTGAAATTGAAGGAGTACGGACCTACTTACTCAATGGCGGAAGTATACTAACCGACCTTCCCAATGCCACCAAAATTCTTACCGATATAAGGATATCCCCTTGCTTAATCAATGTGATTCAACCAACAAATGATAATCTCTTCCGCCACACAGAACCTTTGTACCTAGAATTGCCTGGCTATATCACTTCTGCCGCCAACTTCGGTACATTAACAGATGGTACTTCTGCTGTGTTGGTTCGTCAAGTTGGAAGTGGACACATTATTGCCCTTCCATTCGACGTGGATTCTGCCATCATGGATACACGGAGTACATATCGTTACCTGGCAGAAGTCAATAATAAGAATGCTGGAGAAGTGATGTCTGTTGTTAGCAAAGGCGGTATACGCCGACTTGTTACACGCGCACTTCGATATCTCTTTGCCCGTCGCAATCTCCCCTATGTTCATCTCTGGTACTATCCCGGAAGTTACCGTAGTGCATTCGCCTTCCGTGTAGATTCTGATGGTTACGAACCAAATAGTTTTCAGCGTACCTTTGAGGCTGCTCAGTCTCATAACATTGCTATGACTTGGTTCATCGATGTAGGAGCACAGATTAACCACTTTAACCATGTACAAGTGCTCCGGTCCGCAGGACAGGATATCCAGCTACACTGCTTTCTTCATAAGACTTTTGATGATTATGAACAAAACTTCCAAAACATTCGGGCCGCACAACAAGTAATGTATAATTATGGTCTTTCTCCGGTTGGCTTCGTTGCCCCTTTTGGAACGTGGCATCCCAATTTGAATCGGGCCATGGAAGGATGTGGCATTACCTATTCATCGGAATTTTCGTTAGCCTACGATGATCTACCTTTTTATCCAATCATCAACGAAAAACGGCTTTCGCGCGTATTGCAGGTGCCAGTTCATGTCATCTGCTTAGGGAATATGCTCAAGGCAGGCTACAGTGTTGAGGAGGTACAAGCGTATTGGAGCCAAATTATGAAGAAATGTTATGATCACGGAGAGCCTATGTTCCTTTATTGCCATCCCATTGGACGTCTTGGAAGCTACCCGGAAATATTAGATTTCATCTTTCACCAAAGCCGCAATATGGATAGAGTATGGTTTACAACCCTCACAGCATTCCACGAATGGTGGAAAACCCGTTTGACTACTACCTGCTTAGCTCGCCTTAAGGGAAAACAACTATTCGTTACCACGGGACCTTCTGATAGAACTGTTTTTGTACGTATAGTCCACCCAGATGGACAAGTCGAGGAAGAAGGGATACGGGGAGAGTGGACAAAAAATCTATCATATATCTAAAATCATAAACCTCTATGCTTAAAATAATAGGTCTTCTCCGTTTTGTGTAGGTAAATTTTAGTATAGTTCTTTCTCTTTAGCACAAAAAATAAGGCTTTTCGGGTAAAATAGAACATTAAAATTTTTTTATCTCATGTTTTTTAACAAAGTAATGCAAAATGTAACTATAAAGCTTCAAGAAGTTCTGATTTTAAGTGCCACAATACCACTTTCGGAGTAGATTGCTATGGATTACGAAACGTATTTAATTAAGGCACAGGACATGGCCAATTCAGGCGACACAGATGATGCTGTAGTTATCTACTATCAAGCCATAGCTATTGCTCCTCGACGGCCGGAAGCTTACGACGCATTAGGGTTTCTTTGCAAGAAGCTTGGCAATATAGGTCAGGCAATCCGCTGTTTCGAACAGATAATCAAGCTGAAGCCTCACGATGCTTTGGCTTTCAACAATTTAGGAACAATTTACTATGAAGCGGAACAATGGAGTGCGGCCATTCAGAACCTGAGACAAGCTACTATCTTTAAACCAGATTATGCGGATGCCTGGTACAATCTAGGCCGTGTGTTTCTCGAACTCGGCTACATGGATGATACGGTTATTGCATGGTTGAATTGCCTGATCAACGAACAGAACCACAACGCGGCGCTCCGTTCTATTAGGTTGCTTCCCATAAACACGGCTAGGATAATTGCTGCCGCTATACCTACTGTGTCCCTCACAGACGTTACTGAAGAAATGCCGTTTACTTATTCACAAGAATGGTATGAGAAAGCATACCACATTGGCAGAATGGGTCTCGAATGGAAGAGGTTCAGCGCCTTAAATGACCAGTTTGAGCGGAGTGGGTATAGGATCATGCGAGAGCAAGTACTGGATGAAATAAATGTTCCCAAAAAAACAACTGAGTGGCTAGAGGTCGGTTGTCACCATGGCCTTACTGCATATTGGGTTGCCAAAAGATTTCCCCAGGTAAAATTGTACATGTTTGATTTTAGCCGGGAATCCGTAATGTGGTGCCAAAAACAATTTCCCTTCCCCGATAGGGCGGCTATATGGCAAGCGAGTGTCGAGAGCATTAAACTTCCCCATAACGATTTATCGGAGTTCTTTGACTTTGCCAGTTGCCTTGACGTAACAGAACACCTTCCACCACTTGTCTATAAGGCAATGATAGGAGAATTATGGAGGGTGCTCAAGCCGGACGGTCATCTTATCCTTATGCAAGGAAACGCACCAAACGTTGAGCATATCCATGTATTACCCGAAGAAGAATTAGTGGCCGATTTTGTGAATTTTGGCTTTAGTCTTGTAAAAAACCTGCCGCACCGGCATTACCTTTTAAGGAAGAAGGTGTGAAATGCACTAGCATACTTATTACTGACACTCTAAGCATTCTGGATGACGGAATACCAGTTGTCCATGCGGAACTGGAGAGGTATAACAGAATTAAGGAATCTCCCGGCGACGTGTTGGAATTTCTTTTTACCCATTATAAAAATTATGAGCAGATACTTTATTTTACACATGAACATACCGGCTGGGGAGGAGGTATCAGGGTCATATATCCAAAATCCTTTGGAAACAGGAACGGTTATGGCAATGGCGGCTTTGGGTGATTGGAAAAGGTTTTTTAAGGATTTATATGTATCTTGGTAAAAGCTACGATAAGACGGTAATTGCAGAAAGCACAGAAAAGCATAAGGGAGAAATTAAAACATAAAAGGCAGATGATGAATTTGTGCTTGACTTGCTCGATAAACAAAATATTGTAGCCGTGTTCGGAAAAAACTCTGAATCCGGGAGACGGGCGTTGGGAAACAGGAGCATCCTTGCAGACCCTCGAAACAAAGATGCAATTAAATGTTTTTTGTCTACTAACATTGATTATTTATATTTTTTCGAAGAAGGCATCCTGGTCAGTAAAATATGTGCGCAATAGCCAGATGGCGAAGATATTGTATATGTATAAAATCATGACCGTCTTTGGCACCCGTCCCGAAGCTATAAAACTCGCCCCCGTGATCAAAGAATTACAGCGATACCCGGACGAATTGAAATGCATCGTCACCGTTACCGCCCAACACCGGCAAATGCTTGACAGCGTCCTGGACGTCTTTTCAATTAAACCCCACCATGACATGAATATAATGAGGGCAAATCAGGGACTATCCGACATAACATGCAAGGTATTAAAGGAAATAGAGATTATTTATGAAAGCGAAA
>CAZPUD010000107.1:0-12211 GCA_964589115.1 uncultured candidatus Brocadiaceae bacterium
TTGAACCGAAACGTTTAGCATGTTTCATACGTCTGGAGTAAACCAAAACGTACAGTCCGGTGCTAAAAGCATGGTTCAATCTACAAGATTGAACCAACCTTAGAGACCATAAAAGTTGACGAAGGCCTAATTAAACGTATAGGGATTTCAAAGTTTTTCATTATGCCTTTAACACACCCCTTTCCCCTCTCAAGAGGGGAATTGGAGATGTTCTCAAGAGGGGAATCAAAAAGTCCCCTTCCGGGAGGGAAAACCCACCCCTTAGTCCCCTCCTGGGAGGGGATTATTTAGAAGTCCCCTCTTGGGAGGGGATTTAGGGGTGGGTAAAAAGATCGCTGAGTTTTGCTCTTTAAAAAGCACAAGCTAATTTAATGCGCTTACTTTCTCAAAGACAATACCTTAAATTTCATTTCAGTACAAAGAAAAGGAGTAAAAATGAAATGGGGAAATATTTTCTGCTGGTTGTATGGGCAATCTTTTTCGGGATAAGCCATATCGCGTATGCCGCCGATATGGCGGCGAGGCTCAAAGACGATACCTCAAGCAGTGGCTTTTCCGTACTCAATGCAAGCGGCACCACCACTGCCCGCTTCCTCGGTGACGGCAACGTGGGTATAGGCACAACCACCCCTTCAACAAAATTGCATGTAATCGGAACAGTCACGGCAACAGGATTTGTAGGTGATGGTTCTGGGATAACAGGGATAACATCAATAGGAACAAATTCAGTTACCGGCAGCATGATTGTTGCTGATGCGATAACGACGGATAAAATAGCGGATGGTACCATATCGGGGGACGATCTCTCATCGGATATTTTTATTGCCACTACCGGTACGATTTTCACAACGGGTTCAGTTGGCATAGGCACCACAACGCCATCAACAGCCCAATTGGAAATTGCCGGTACAGGATCGTCAACTGCCATATTAAGTATCGAAAACACCGCCGGCTCAAGTACTGTTTATGTGACGAACACGGGAAATGTGGGCATAGGTACGACAACGCCAACCGCGCGACTCGCCGTGGATGGGGATATACTGGCAACAGGAACGGTTACGATAGGAGGGGCGATAGTACGCAACAGCGGGGTTGTTTTGGGGACGGCAGGGAATACGCATGTAAATTTGGGAATGAATAGTACAACGGGTACTGCTACAAGTTCGGTTTATTATGCCACAGTGGGAGGGGGAGACACCAATACGGCATCAGGTAATAGTGCCACGGTAGGCGGGGGATATTACAATATAGCATCAGATTATTATTCAACAATCAGTGGAGGACGTTTTAATACGACATCTGGCTTAGACGCAACTATAGGGGGGGGAATGACCAATATTGCGTCCGGAGATAGTGCTGTAATAAGTGGTGGGGAAAACAACACTGCATCAGGTTGGCGATCAGCAGTAAGTGGTGGAAATCTTAATACGGCATCCGGTTCAAATGCAACGGTAGCAGGTGGAACCAACAATACGGCATCTGGCATTAGTGCAACTGTAAGCGGGGGGCAAAGCAATACAGCAGTCGGCGATTATTCATGGGCTGGCGGGCGATTCATGCAGTTAACCTCCAACGCAGACAATACGTTCGTTTGGGGAACTTCAACATCCTCAGTATCCCTTGATACGGCAAACGCCTTTTTAATCTTTCCAAACGCAACAGGAGAAACCGGCAGGGCTGGCATCGGAACGTCCACTCCACAAACAAAACTCCACGTCATCGGTACGGTTACGGCAACAGGATTTGTGGGTGATGGTTCGGGATTAACAGGTGTGGCGGCGGGTGCTAGTTCCGTCAACAACTCAATGTTGCAGACAGATGCCGTTACTACAGATAAGATATCGGATGGAACGATTTCCAGTGCCGACCTCGCATCAAATATCAGCATCAGCACTACGGGTACCATGTCCGTAGCAGGTGGCGGGTTTGTGGTGGACAGCGCAGGTTCCGCTACGGCGTCATCGCTTGCATCAATCGGCACTGTTACCATAGGCGGGGCAATTTTAAGAAATACCGGTGTTGTGCTGGGAACAGACGCCAGCACCCATGTAAATCTAGGGGTAAGCAGTACTACGGGAACTACAACTTTCAATGCTGCATATGCAACAGTAGGTGGGGGAGAGTCAAATACAGCCTCAGGTGATTATTCAATAGTAGTTGGCGGGGAGGGTAATACAGCTTCTGGAGGCTATTCAATAGTGAACGGTGGATATTACAATACAGCATCTGGTGGAAGTTCTGTAATAGACGGAGGAATGAACAATACCGCATCAGGATGGTATGCAATAGTGGTTGGTGGGGAGAACAATATTGCAGTCGGTGACTATTCATTAGCAGGCGGTAAAAATATGCAATTGACTGCAAATGCCGACAGGTCATTTGTGTGGGGATACGGGACTTCTGCCGTTTCAATAGATACCGCAGACGCATTCCTTGTATTTCCGAACGGCACGGGAACGACTGGCAGGATGGGCATCGGGACATCTACACCTCAAACAAGACTCTACGTAATCGGCACGGTTACGGCAGATTACTTCTCTGGCGACGGTTCAGGGTTAACAGGTATTTCCGCATCGGTTGGCGCAGATTCAGTAAGCAGCAGCTCAATTGTAGACGGCTCGATAACCGGCAGCGACCTGGCATCTAACATAAGTATTAGCACCACGGGTACCATATCGGCAGCAAATGGAGGGTTTGTTGTAGACAATACCGGTTCCATGACGGTGGCAAACATTTCGACTGCGGGGACGGCGATACTATCGGGCAGTAAAGTGGTAACAGACGATAACGAATTTTCCAATACGTTCCTCGGCGTTGAGGCCGGTATGGCAAACACGACCGGCAACAATAATACCGCTTATGGGTACCAATCGCTTTATTCAAATACTACGGGCACAAGCTGCACCGCCATCGGAGCAGGCGCCCTCTATGCCAATACCGCCGGGAATCAAAACACGGCAGTTGGAGTCGGTACTCTCAGTGACAACACTACAGGGAGTAATAATGTAGCACTCGGAGGATATGCACTGCTTTACAATACTACCGGTTATGGCAACACTGCAGTTGGCGACACTACTCTATTTATGAACACTACGGGATACTGGAATACGGCGATCGGAGATAATGCACTCTACTCTAATGGTACAGGAACCTATAACACGGCAGTTGGAGGATATGCACTCAGTAACAACACTTCCGGAAGCTTTAATACATCGGTTGGAATGTCCACTCTTTACGCAAACACTACCGGTGATGGAAACACTGCTGTCGGATACACAGCGTTAGTCGCAAACACTACAGGAAGCTATAATACGGCAGTTGGCGACGGCGCACTTTGGAGTAATACCACCGGCGAATGGAATACATCGGTTGGAGTGTATACTCTTGGCACAAACACTACTGGTAATAGAAACACTGCTGTCGGATACACAGCGTTATCCTCAAACACTACAGGAAGCTATAATACCGCCGTTGGCGAAAATGCTCTTTGGAGTAATACCACCGGCGAATGGAATACATCGGTTGGAGTAGATTCGCTTTTTTCTAACACTACAGGTACGAGCTGCACTTCCCTTGGATCTAATGCCCTTCGGGGAAACACCACAGGGAATTGCAATACGGCGGCCGGGCAGTCGGCTTTATATAAAAATACATCAGGCAATTATAACACTGCATATGGTGCTTATGCAATGCAATTAGGCACCGTCACAGGCAGTTCCAATACAGCAGTAGGTGTATTCGCTTTAAACAATAATACTTCGGGAAACTATAATACCGCATCAGGTGATGCCGCTTTAAACAACAATACTTCGGGAAGCTATAATACCGCGTATGGAATGTTTGCACTAGGTACAAATACCGCTGGCAGCTATAACACGGCTATCGGCGCAGCGGCGGGCTTCAACGCAACAGGTACAGGAAGCGTCTTTATCGGTTATTATGCAGGTTACAATGAAACGGGGTCAAACAAACTTCATATCGCAAATTCACTCGATACCCTGATTTACGGGGATTTTGCAAACGACCAGGTCGCCATTGGAACGACGACGCCAATAGCCATGTTTACGGTAGGCACGGGAACGCCGTCCGTTATTACCGGCGTGGGCAGCGGTACGGTGTTTATTTCCAGCGACCTCGAGGTTGGTGGAAATCCCTATAATGCGAATACATCATGGATTGCGCCTTCCGATAAACGTCTGAAGAAACACATCAATCCCCTTACCGGCGCACTCGATAAAATTACCATGCTGCACGGCGTCACCTACGAATGGATTCATCCTGAAAATCACGGGCATCTCTCTGGTACGCAAACGGGACTCATTGCACAGGAGGTAGAGGCCATATTCCCTGAGTGGGTCAATGAAGTAGATGCAACGGGAAAGGACAGGGAACTAATACCGGAGGGGGAAAAGGTAAAGACCCTGAAATTCCCGCACGGGTTCAATGCCTATGTTATCGAAGCGATAAAGGAATTGAAGATGGAGAACGATGCATTGAAAGAGGAAAATGACGCCTTAAAGAGAGAGTTCCGTAGAGAAAACAATCTGCTAAAAGCTGAAAATGAGACGTTGAAAGTCCGGCTCACGGTATTGGAGGAAAAGGTTGGGGCTAAAAATGTAGGGGCTCAAAATCTTGAGCCCATACACAATGCAGACCAAATTCGGTAAGCAAATATAGCCACGGATGAGGAAAATTTAAATACAAAAAAATTAATTAAGCAACATACGGAACACTTATAAATAATCAAATTAGGCTGCCTTTGGGCAGCGACTATGGTTGGTTCAATCTTGCAGATTGAACCATTCGTTTAGCACTGTCCTGTACTTTTGGTTTGCTCCAGGCGTATGAGACATGCTAAACGTTTCGGTTCAATCGTGGACGATTGAACCAACTCCGAAACTTTGAAATTCCTATGCATCACGTTAGGATTGGTACCACCTGCCAATGAACGGAACGAGTAAACTAAAATGTTTAAGACTGTATTTTTAATATACCGGTACCATGATACTTTTACGGGGTTTGAGGTCTCCTCGAATGGCTTTATCCATTCTCTCCGCTTCATTTCCTGGTATCCATATCTCATGGCACTGTTCGCAGACTTGAACCCGGACATTTTCAAAGAGATAGAGTTTCTTTTTTACAAGACGGTCAATGGAAATTTTCCGGTTGCGGAGTTTCCCTCCGCAGATGGCACACAAGTTATCTTTCATGTAAGTATCTTCTGGCGTATTTGTTCAAGCATCGAATGCTTTAAAAACATTTATTGTATCAATTTTCATTATGGAAAAGGCGTTTGTTATTTCAACTATAATAATTTTGTCTTTTGATTTAAACATACGGAATTGGCTTTGTCAAAAGGATTATGGGAAAGGATTTATTTCAATTCGGTAAGCAAATTTAGCCACGTATGGAACACAGATAAAAAAGTAGATGCGTATTGCTATGCGCCCAATTTTTGAACAACAGGGGTTAAAAGGGGTAAGGGCAATAGTCTAGGTAGGAGGGCAAGGCTAAAGTCTCGCCCTACATGTTTTACACTTTTACACGCTTAGGCACGTAGGGCAAACCTTTAGGTTTGCATTGGTTTGCAATTAAGGTTTAAACGGAAAGGGGGAATAAATCTTATTATGCTCAGAATACGGTTGGGCATAACACTATACACATTGTTGACCAATGTGCTCTTTGCTGCTTTTTTCTTAACCTCTTCACCTGCTGCCGATTTTACAATCCCCACCGGCTATATCTTCGAAATCAACGATAATACCTTCGAAATACCCGATGAAGATATCAATAACACAGGCTCGGTTACAGTACACTACGGCACAATTACACTGGGCGGCGACTGGCTGAATTCAGGTTATTTTTCTTCAAGCTATGGAACCGTTAAACTGAACAGCACTTCACAGGCACAATCTGTCACCACCGGCGGTACGTCATCCACATTTTCCACCCTTCTTATAACAAATTCTCATTCATCCGGGATAACCTTTGTAGATGCCCTATACTGCGGTACCCTTACAGCATCTTCTGGCGTACAGAAGCTGTCATTCGGAACCAGCGGTGTTCATACCGTATCGTCAAACTTTAACGTCAATGGTTCGTCGGGCAACCTTATCACCCTTGCCCCCGCCGCTGCATCTTCCAACTGGTATCTTGATACACCATCTACCACGGTCAGCTATCTTGACGTCAGCTACTCCAACGAGGCATCGGGGAAAACCATTACCGCCTCTTATTCCACAAATGGAGGCAATAATGTAAACTGGGCATTTCTTCCCCTCGTGACGACAAGTTCTGCGACAGGCGTGACCACAAGCTCTGCAACACTAAACGGGACTGTAAAGGCCAATGGTACGTCCACGGCGTGGTTTCAATACGGCGCAAGCAGCGGAAGTTACATGGGCACGACAACAAGCCAGTCGGTAACCGGGACAAGCACCACCTCCATAAGCGCCAGTCTCAGCGGACTCTCATCGACTACCACTTATTATTATCGTATTGCAGCTCAGAATAGTGCGGGCACATCATACGGGAATGAGACTTCTTTCACGACATCATCACCACCGTCGGACGATGGTGGCGGTGGAGGTGGAGGTGGCAGTATAACGTACATTTCCGTAACATCTACCAGCCCAACCAACGGGGCAACCGGGGTAGCAGTAAATTCGACTATTTCTGCTACCTTTAGCGAGACTATGAACGGTTCTACTCTTACTACAGACAGCTTCAGACTAACCGGTGGAGGCAGTACCGTTGGTGGTTCCGTTAGCACGTCTGGTAACAGGGCCACTTTTACACCATCATCAAACCTGGCATATAATACCACCTACACCGCCACAATCACCACCGATGCAAAGGCTGCAAACGCAGCAAATTCTGCCCTTGCCTCCGATTACACCTGGAGTTTTACAACAACATCGCCATCGGATACCACGGTGCCGGTGGGCGGTATTACTATTAATAACAACGCCTCCTATACTACCACACGGGACGTTACCTTAAACCTTTCAGCGACAGATAATACAGGGGTTACCGGATATTCTCTTTCTATAAATGCAGCAGTCCCATCGGCCACAGGTACTAGCTGGGTTTCCGTTACCTCTGCTGCCAGCTTTACAAGAGACGTTTCATATACACTCAACAGCGGTGACGGCAGTAAGACGGTTTATGCATTTTACAAAGACGCATCGGGAAATGTATCAAACTCAGTAAGTGATTCCATAATCCTGGATACAACCCTTCCATTGGTGGTTAGTACCACCCCTTCAAGCGGTACAACCAGCGTGGCAGTGAATACTACCATTTCTACCTTATTCAGCGAGGCAATGGACGTATCAACTATCGGTACATCCACCTTTTTCTTAAGCGGCGGGGTGACCGGTACCATAACGACAAGTACAGGCACTGCCACTACCGCTTCATTTAAACCTTCAAATAATCTGGCCTACAATACGTCATATACAGTAACGGTAAAAAAGGGATCAAGTGATCTGGCGGGAAATTCCATGGCCTCTGACTACACCTGGAGTTTTACCACGGGATCTTTAGCGTCGGATACCACTGCACCAGTTGGCGGCATTACTATTAACAATGATGCCTCTTATACCACCACACGGGACGTTACCTTAAATCTCTCGGCCACAGATAATATCGGTGTGGCCGGTTATTCTCTTTCTACCAGTACCGCAGTTCCATCTGCCACAAGTACCAGTTGGGTCTCCGTTACTCCCGCTGCCAGTTTTACAAGAGACGTCTCATACACACTCGGCAGTGGCGACGGCAGCAAGGTGGTATATGTATTTTACAAAGATGCAGCAGGAAATATATCAAATGCACACAGGGATTCCATAATCCTCGATACAATACCACCATCGGTAATCAGTACCATACCCTCAGGCAGAGCTACCGGTGTGGCTGTAGATACAAGTATTTCTGCCATATTCAGCGAGGCCATGGATGTTTCAACCATTGGTACATCCACCTTTTTCTTAAGCGACGGGGTAACCGGTACCATAACAACCAGAACGGGTACCGTGACGGTTGCCACCTGTCTGCCATCAAGGGAACTGGCGTATAATACCACCTATACGACAACTGTCACAACGGGGACAAAGGACAAGGCCGGTAATGCACTGCCTGCAAACGTGACGTGGAGCTTTACGACCGCCGGTACGATGACAACACCAATATTCACATCAACTCCAACACCTACTCCTATGGCTTCACCAACGCCTATACCAATCGTTGCAGATTTTACGGCCAGTCCGGCTACCGGTATAAGGCCCCTGACCGTAAAATTTACCGATCAATCGGTTGGCGATATTTCCCTCTGGAAGTGGGATTTCGGGGATGGTACAACGGACTCGGTACAAAATCCCACACACACGTATTCCAATAAGGGAGAATATACTGTAAGCCTTACCGTTTCCGGACCATACGGGTCTGATACAAAGACGGTAAAAAACTGCATTACGGTAACGGAAAAAAAGGCAGGATTGACAGCGGGCTTTACGGCAACTCCTACGGCCGGTGAATGGCCTCTTACAGTGCAGTTTACCGATCAATCCATGGGTGATATTTCCAAACGGAAATGGAATTTCGGGGATGGCACTACCGATACCACGCAGAATCCCTCCCATACTTACAACAAAAGCGGAGATTTTACCGTAAGCCTTACGGTATCTGACAGGGACGGATCAACAAATACAAAGACCATTGATGATTATATTTCAGTATCCCGCAAGAAGTCTTCCCTGGAACTTTCGCTCTCCCCTTCAGAGATAAATTTCGGAGAGTCTTTAACACTTCAGGGAAACATCTCTCCTGCCCTTCAAACAGAAATAACACTTTCTTTCAATAACAGGAATGGCGGGACAGATACCGCAAAAACTACGTCCGGCACCGATGGTAGTTTTTCGCTGTCGGACTATTACCCCCCGTCCGGAGGTTCATGGAACGTTACGGCGAAATGGGAGGGTAATGAAAAGTATCAGGATGCAGAGAGCGGCAACATGGAATTTACTGTGAATCCCATAAAGGCATCTGTCTCTATCGAATCGTCTTCATCTGCAGTCCAGATCACCGGTGTCGTTAACATAACCGGTACAATAACAGTAACACCTGACAATAAGACGACAAGGGAGAGGTTCCTCCGGAAGGAAATAAACCTCTTCCTTCTTACCCCTGATGGAAAGTATGAAGCACCCCTGCCAATACACCCCGTTTTATCCGGAGACCAGCCCGGCTGTCAATGGAAGGATATCAATTTGCCTGAAGTGGGTAACTGGGAGGTATGGGCCGGTTTTGATACCAACGAGAGTTTTATCGGCACAAGCTCCGCTCATAAAGAAATCGAAGTCCAGGAAGTTGCAAAGGACGTAGCCGGGTATGCTGTCCTTGTGGAAGGATATGTAAAAGACGGCTCCGGCCTGGGCTCACATAACTTAACCGCCAATTATATCTATAAAATACTCCTTGAGAGGGGTTTTACCGATGATGGAATTTATTATTTCAATTATAACACTACTCAAAATGGCGTGGACGAAAAGCCGTCGAAAAACGGCGTCCTGAATGCCATAAAGACCTGGGCAAGTGGTAAGATGAATAAATCGCCTGCACCGCTTTACATCGTCTTTGTCGGGCATGGTGAAAAAGAGAAATTCTTTTTGTATCCGGATGAGCTTGATGCAAGTAGCCTGTCAAACGCCCTGGACGGGAAAAAAGGTCTCAAGTCCCTGTTAAATACGAATGCCTTAAACGAACCGGTAATAATCATTATCGGTGCCAACCATTCCGGTAGTTTTATCGATAACCTGGCCTCAAAAGATACATCGGGCATGAGAAGGGTTATTGTTGTAAGTTGTGATACGGAAGAGGTTGCCTATAAAGGACCTCTGCCTCCCTATGAGACACTCCGGCATGGTGACTATTTCCTTTATGAATTCATGAAGTATGCAGGCGCAGGCAAGACCATAAAGAAGAGTTATGAACTGGCAGCAGAGAGGATTGCAGCTTACACAGAAAATGAGAACGGAAATGGGCTGATAACAACCGAGAATGACCAGATAACAAAGGCCAGCAGTGCAGGTAACGGACAATACTTCGACTTCGCTGCACAACACCCGCTTCTTGAAGACAGCGGGGACGGTATAGGGACTTACGGAGTGCTTTCTTCTTCGGAGAGCAGTGATGGAACGGCCGCTTCAAATCTCATCGTAGGCTTTGGGACGTCATCAACCCTTCTTGAATTAACGGAGGTTTCCGGTGCAGTCACACTTACAGAAGACTCAGTAGCTGAACTGTCTGCAAAGGTGAACAACACCGAAGGGGTATCTGCATGGATTGAAATCGTCTCACCCAATCATCGCCTGGAGTATAATAAGGATACTACAGAACAACAGGCAATTGATCTGCCCGGTTTCAGCTATAACGATTTTAGCGGGACGGACAAAAGGTATAGGTGGAACGATTTTAGCAGCGGGGCATTTGATAACTTCAGTGAATCCGGGAAATACAGGGCATTGTATTTTGCACGCCGGGGCGAAACGGATATGATCGCTTCACTGCGTACATCTGAGGTATTCAGGAACTCCTGGAACAACAAACCACCTACGGGATTCAATCCCATTTTTCCCATTTACGGAACGGAGACGGCCGTAGCCCTGATATTTGATTGGGAAGACAGTATCGACCCCGATAGTGACAGGGTGGTAACGTACGACCTGACGGTCTCCCGGGATGAAGATTTTACGACTGTTTACTATCAGCGAAAGGGATTGAAAAATAGTTTCGCAGTTGTAGACAGGACGGCGAGCTTTCGGGATGATGCCACGTATTACTGGAAGGTGCTTGCCAGTGATGCGGATGGAGGAACAACCGCCATGGGTACGACTACGGCATCTGCAAGCGGTTCCAGGATACTAGGGTACTTGATAGACGATAACAGAGACCCGATATCATCCGGAGAAATACGTACCCGCATGCTGGGTGCTTCGGAAGAGTATGTAGCTCTTAGCAGTGAGGAGGGTTTTTTCCAGTTTGATAATCTTCAGAGCGGAAGATACCGTCTGAAGGCAGAGAAGGAGTATTACCGTAGATACAGAGACATTCTGGAACTGGGAGAAGGGGAGACAAAGTATAAGGAGATTATGCTTAAAAAATTAAACGGTACGGATGAAAGTTCGGTATACTCTCTCCTTTGGTCAGGCGACACCATATATGCAGACGGCGTGAGTGGAAAGTTGAATACTGCAGGGAAGAAAATAGCTGAGGAAATGAGGTATAGAATAGGCTCTTTTGAGGAACATGACAACCAGGAAACTACGGTAACCCCAAGCAGTTTCAAACCAAAACTGGCAAACGGGTATCCGGGTTTCGTTGTTGGATTTATCTATGATAAAGAGACGAATACAAAACTCACCAGTGCTACAATTACCATACAGGGGACAAAGGGTTCTTATAGTACAACAGAAAACGGTGCTTATTTTTTACAGCTCATTTCCGGTACCTATGAGATATCTGTAAATGCGTCAGGATATAAGACAGCAGCAGAATCGGTTCGCGTGGATGCTCTGAGCACCGCGACAAAAAACATAGGATTAAAGAAGGCCACAGAAACGGCAAGTATCTCCGGTCAGGTGACGGATGCAAAAAAGAGCAAGCCGCTGGAAGGGGTAAAAGTAACCGTTAAGAAGAAGGCATTTAAGAAGAAGATAATGACCGATAAAGACGGAAGATATTCAGTCGCAGATTTAGAATCCGGAAAATATACAGTAACGGCCACAAAAAAAGGTTATAAGCGTTACAGAAAAAAAATAAAACTCGAGGCAGGGCAGGACGAGACGCTGGATATAAAATTAAAGTAGGGGTTGAAAAGATAGGGGCTAAAAATCTTCAGCCCTTACATTGAAACGTTTTATCCAAAAAATTTGCCGTAGGTACTATTTAAACGCAAGAAATTTCAACCTTTGTAGGGGTTCAAGATTTTGAACCCCTGCCTTGACGTATAGAAAATTCAAAGTTTCCGAGTTGGTTCAATCGTCCACGATTGAACCGAAACGTTTAGCATGTTTCATACGTCTGGAATAAGCTAAAGCGTACAGGCCAATGCTAAACGCGTGGTTCAATCTACAAGATTGAACCAACCATGGAGTTTCCGAGTTGGTTCAATCGTCCACGATTGAACCGAAACGTTTAGCATGTTTCATACGTC
>CAZPUD010000108.1:0-12187 GCA_964589115.1 uncultured candidatus Brocadiaceae bacterium
TGTAGATTGAACCATTCGTTTAGCATAGGCCTGTACGTTTTGGTTTACTCCAGGCGTATGAAACATGCAAAACGTTTCGGTTCAATCGTGGACGATTGAACCAACTCTAGCCGCTTAAAATGAAAATTCCTATACAATTAAATTAGGTTGGGTTTTAAAAGACAAAACCCAACGACTTTTTACCCACCCCTATCCCCTCCCAGGAGGGGACTTCTAAATAATCCCCTCCTGGGAGGGGATAGGGGTGGGTTCCCTCCCAAGAGGGGACTTTCTAATTCCCCTCTTGAGAGGGGTTAGGGGGTGTGTTAAAGGCATAATTTAATAATATACTATTGTTTCTTATGAAATAATACATGGCCTGGAATAAGCGTTTCGTCTTCTCCCGGTGGTGCCCACAAAAGCTCCATAATGGCCCCTCCCCCTCCATCAAAGTACTTTACCCGTATATGATGTATACCCTCATCAAGTGATACAACACCGGAAATATATCTGAGAGGATGTAGGTCGTCGTTATCTACTACCACATTTCCATTGATGTAAACAAGGGAACCATCATCCGATTTCGTAGCAAACTGATAAACCCCTTTCTTCTCAATCGATAAATACCCCTCCCATTCAATACTGAACGGCGACCGGTAAGGCTTCTTTGTTTCATCATTAAAAGCAAATGAAACCGGACCCCTTTCCACCCTTGTAAGAAACGGCGTTCCAATACATTCTATGCTGTAATAATATTTCCCTATCAAACCCGGCACTAACTCCTCCTTTGAGATTTCAGCAATTGGACGGCTAGTAGTTGGTTCCGGTTTAATCCCCTTACCGTACGCAGATTCAAAGAGACCTTCCTGTATATAGGCTACAAGCCACACACCCGGACGTAATATAAAACGTTCTTTCTTGTAGTTACCTTTTAATTTACTCTTCAACTTGCTTTCACCACCTTTATCCACCAAAATAACAGGGGCATTAGGATTATCAATAACGGTGCCCCAGAATTTTGCATTTTTGTAATTCCTTAGGTACCACGGCAATGGCCAATATTCCTTTGAAACAATATTAATAGTCATATTCCTTCCACATGCATTTGAAAGGGATTCCAGTCTGTTTAACAAATTGTAAATATCACGCTTCGTCTGAACATAAACAAGCTCGCATCGTTCATCATCGTAATTTACAAAATTCAGCATAACGGACTGATAGCAAATGAAGCCAAAAACACCCGCATATACCGGGTAGAAGATGGCATAATGCCAGGTTTTTCTCAGTATCCCGAATATACCATTTATAAAAATTCCCCCCATAATAGCAAGTGGAAGTAAAATATTCACGATCAACCATGGTGTCTTATACGGTATGTATGAATAGACGACATAGATGAGAACCGTCCACGCTGACATAAAGATAGTAAATTTACTCCTGTGCCTGAACGCATAGTAAAACCCGGCCACTCCCAAAACCAGCATGGGAAGTTCGAATTTATACATTACTTTAGAATAGTAAAAAAAGGGTTTCGCATGTCCGCCTACAGTGTGCATACCGGTTTTAGACCATACCATCAGGGTAGTCAGTATGCCATAAACACCTTTATAGTAAGTAAAAAAAGATGAGTAGAACAGGAAATTGATAAGTACGAACACGCCGATACTGATACCAATTGCATATTTGTGCCTTTTGCAAGCCTGTGCGAATGAAGTAAAGATACCCTTGAAATAGTGATAACGAACGCCCTTTGACGAGGAAACCATCTCATAACAATATGCAATTGCCAAAGAGATCATATAAACAGCAAAGGTTATTATATACGTCTCTTTTATCGTAATGACAAACGCAAGACTTGCCGATGCAAAATAAATATACCTTGATTTTTTTGTCTCAGAATAAAGAAAAAAAGAAACGATAACCGCCAGAGAAAAAAAGATCAGGTAGGTTTCATGAATAGTATCTCTCGAAAAGAAAGAGTTGGCCGGAGATAGTGCAATAAGCAATCCCGATGTCATCAATCCCATATTGCCAAGTCTTCTCCGTAAAGGATACAAAATAGCAACGACCATAATACCAAATAGAACTGGCATAAGCCGGAAGGAGAAATCAGACAAGCCAAAAATTGAGAAAGGAATTAATCCAATGTAATAAAGAAATGGCCCATGATAGTTGGTGGGATCATAATGATAATGATTTTTATTATACAAATTTAACAAGAAAAAACTATTCACACCCTCATCTGAATGAAAAGGTCTTAGGCCAATATCCCAGAAACGAATGAGTGATGCAATAAGGATGGGTACAAAAAAAACGATTAATAGCTGAATTATTTGTTTTCGTCGTTCTTCCATGGTAGTTTTTTGCTGAAAACTTAAAAGTAATTTTTATAAGATACTATATCTTTTCGCAGACATTGTTGCAAAAAGGAAATCCGAAATACTAAGCACGAAATACGAAACAAATTCAAATTCTCCCTTTATATTTACTCTTTTACCCTCAACCCCTCTACCGGTATTTTCCCTTCAACACCGCCTGGCGGTATCCATGTAAGATTCAGAATCGCACCTCCTCCCGCATCAAAATATTTAATAATTATCTTATGCATTCCTTTTTCCAGGGCAACCGCACCTCTAGCAGACCGCAGCGGATGTTGACCGCCATTATTTATTACCAGCTTATCATCTATGTAAAGCCAGGAACCATCATCGGAACTTAATGTGAAAGTGTATTTACCAGGCACATCGATATCAAGATAGCCTTTCCACATGGCACTGAAAGGGCTTGATATCTCCTTTTCATCTTCTGTAGACCAATGAAATCCAATATCGCTATCTATATCTTCATATACCGGCTCACCTCTCCAGTTTATATTATTAAAATAACTAACATGCAGTCCATATTGGGGACTGGTTAATTTTTGCTCGCTGCCAGAATGTGAAGATTGATTAGCAAATACGTTTCTTATACTGAGATCGTAAATTTTATAATTTTTCGTAGTTATAATGCATGGATAATTAGTATCAAAAAACCCCTTATTGACGCCAATACGTTTTTCATGAGGTCCAATCGTTACATATCGAGGTTTATATGTATCTATTAAAGAGCCAGCGTCGACTTTTCCCTTTAACATCCTCCGGATATCTTGCTCGCGCTTATATGCATCGCTATATCCATGGCTCCATATGTGTCCCGGAAATCCCATCAATGATTTTCTGCCTGATAAAAATACAAGATGATTGTGTACAGGTGCATTTAAAAAGACCGCATCTGTCTGAGTCTCAACAGAAATACGCCTGGCAAGTTCTATCTCCTCTGTGGAAAATTCCTTCCATCCACGAATAGGTGCTATGGCATATTTAAAGACATCAATCCCCCCTGCTGCTGTAAGAACAAACAGAATCAGGAAAAAACCTGCTCTTGAAAGAATTTTGAAATGCTCATTCTCATAGAGGCGAGCTAACATAAAAGCCGCAACAGGCGTTATACCAAGAAACCAGTAGATTAATATCTTTATATTATCCCAATCCCACGGAGCGAAGAGCATCAGATTAGGTAAAAGAAAAAGGATAAAGAAAGGCATAGAGTAAAATCCCATACGTCTCATTTTACTATGAGAGGCAAAAATTAAGGAGAACCCGGCAATAATCAGTAACCAGAAAAGGCCTGTATTTTTTAACCAGAACCACAGGAAACTTTCTTTACCTGCCTTCCAGCCGAAATTCATTTTAAAAAAACTCCCCCCGTCAACGTGTCCGGAAAGATGCAGTACCTGTGGTAGAGATAAGATAAAAGCAGGCATAAAAAACAGAAACCATTTACGCCAGTCCCAGAATATAATACCTAATGGTATAGTAACCATAAGCATGGCCAAAAAACTGTGCGAATGGAAAAAAGGTAAAGCCCCGGCAACAATTCCGGCAAACAAAAACTCCTTCCATCCCCCCGTTTTCGCGCATGTGGAATTTCTCTGTTCTATACCCGCATACAGAAGGGAAAAGATCAACATGGTAATCGGAAAGCCAAAAAGAAACGCCCGCTGCGGCACATTAAGACAGGTCAGCGGTGTGATCCAGTGGTAATTTTGAGGTTCAATCTTTGTGTAGTCCCGTGGAATATGCATGAGAAAGTGCCACAGACTCCCTGATGCATTCGCAAGGTCATGAAAGAAATAGTAAAAACCAAAACCCCCGGAGAAGAAAAAAATAAACAGAGAAATTAAGGCAGCAAATCTCCTTTTTGTTAGGCGATATGTAAAATAATAGAGGATGCCATAAAAGGCAATAGTTAATACGAAACCAGGAATGAAAAGCATATTCTTAAAATCTAAACCCAATGCCAGAAAAATGGCAGACAAAAAATCGGAGAGGAATGGATAAGCGAGTCTCTCACCCGCATACGAGGGATTCTGCGGTGGAATATTATCACCCCACGCAAAAGATGTGATATAAGCGAGATGCAGGGGAAGATCACCGTAGTTATTTGTCAGACCGACATAAATCCCGTCCTTTTTCCAGATTATCGTTCTGTAAAACAAACGCCAAAATATCGTAGCGAAGAATGAAAATACTGCAATATGTACGAAATATGTTACCCTGTTGTGTAAAAAGTCGTCTTTTATTTCCCTTATTTCATCCAAAATCTTTTCTTTATAATAAGTCCATTTGATTATTAAAATAACGAGGCAGAATAATACAAACAGGGAAATCGAAGAATAAATACTTTTGGACTGAAGTCCCAGGAGCAATGAGAAGAGATAAACAATCCACGTATACAATCCTAACCCTATGACTAATCCATACGCAGCCCTTTCAAACATGGAATACTTCGCTGTGAGAAAATACGTAAGTAAAAATCCCGTTACCATAGAAATAAGAATACATAAAATAACAGATATCATAACATTCCTTTGCTTTCTCTTTTTAGGATCTGTCTGGAAATTATTTAATTATAATAAGGCTTTTTTAAGTAGAACGCAATATTAAGAATGCATGATTTTTTAAAACTTGCAACTGCAAGCTGAATTAAAATTTAGACCACAATTATTGATTTTTCTTCAAAATAACCTTTAAATATGTTATACATTCTGTAACAATTTGGTCTTTTTGAAAAATAACCCCGTAGGTGTAAAATATAAATAACCAGTAATGACAAATTCCATTGGAAGTTCCAGAGGAGCGATGCGTTAAACAATAAACCTAACATAGCATAGCTAAAACCAAAATCCTCTAGCAATATAGTAATATGATACTCCTAACGGGCTTTTCCTGGTACTTTTTCAAAAAAACTAAAGTAATATAATAAATCATCATATATTTTCTTTGGGGCAACTGTAATTTACACATCACAATTTTCAAAAACAAAGGGGCTGTTAATAACCCTTTTTTTTGTACTTTTAATAGGTAGTATATTTGCAGGGATCCGAATACTTCTTCCTGCCAACGGATTGACAGGCTACTACCTTTATCAATCCAAGGGAAAAAATATCACACTCCTTCCCGTAAAGATATCTTCTCAAGAAATACTCCCTGGTCTTAAAAAAACGGCATACGAGGGCTATCCTAAAGGAACGGTTATAGAAAAAACAACAGAACAAACACCAATAAACTTTAAATGGTCATCAGAAAACGAAAAATCTTACAAGTCTCCGTTTACCATTGAATGGACCGGTCTTCTGAAAATAGAACATCGCTGCTTTTATACATTTATTCTAGGTTCAGATGATGGAGCTAAATTGTTTCTTAACGGGAAACAAATCATAAACAATGGAGGTGTTCATCAACTTAGAGAAAAAAGCCAACAGGTCTTCCTTGAACCTGGATTTTATCGATTTCATCTAAGATATTTTGATCAGGGCGGCGGAGCTATACTATACCTGAAATGGAGATTTTTAAACAAAGATAGTACAGTCATACCGGTCTCTCAATTCTATCAGGTAAAAATTAACGGTTGGCCTGCGGTAGACCCTACAATACCTTACGTCCTAAGAATTGCACCAGAAGATATTGTAGAAGAAAACCGGATTGTATTTAAGAAAAATGATCCCACGCTTTTATTTAATAATCGTGGTATACTGAGAACTAATTATGTCAATTACTGGGATAACTACCGTTTCAAACCACCAACAGATATCCCTAACTACAATATCCTTTGGAGGGGGTACGTCTGGATACCCAGAGACGGCAAATATTCGTTCAAAATCGATACGAATGGTGATACATTTCTATTTATTGGTGCAGAACCAATTATTAAATACCGTCCTG
Source organism: uncultured candidatus Brocadiaceae bacterium (assembly GCA_964589115.1). Classification (GTDB taxonomy): domain Bacteria; phylum Planctomycetota; class Brocadiia; order Brocadiales; family Brocadiaceae; genus JBDIVL01. Next base: position 6,243 of record CAZPUD010000108.1, read on the forward strand.
GAGAGAGTGCAGAGGCTCAAGTCTATTTGGAAAAGGGCTGGAAACCAATACAACTTAATTATTTTAATACCGCTAAATTTGCCACGCTAAATTTGCTTTGGCAAAGTGATAAAGATAGTAAATTCAAAAGCATTCCCTCGCGTTATCTTCAGCCATTTGAGAAAAATAGAACTTTCGACAATGCAAAAATATGGTATGGATCAGGATTTATTGCTGCTCCTTTCATTATCGGACTCGCCTTTTTTACTAGCATACGGGAAAGGACAAGGGAGAAATATATTCAAGGATATCCTGCTTATGTAAAGGGGAATTGGGCTACAGTTGCCTTAATCATTATTGTCATCCTCGGAGCTACATTAAGACTTGATAATTATAGTGTAATTCCACCTCACGGAGATACAATGGATTCATATCAGGAAGCCTGGAATGGTTACCATATACTCCAGGGTAAAAGTCCAAAGTCATGGGAATACCATTACTTCATTCCAGCATATAAAGAAAAGCAATATTTTACCTGGTTTGGGGATGGCTTTACTGTAGTTAAAAACTATATAGCCCATCCTCCCTTATTTTCTATATTTGCAGGAATTCCATCATTTGTCCTCGGTGCAAAGGATTTTTTAGATTGCCGTTTATTAACCATTCGGCTTGTTCCTATTTTTTTCTCAACGCTTACGATTATTCCAGTTTTTTTTGTAGCCCGTAAAATATATCGGTCGCATACAACTGCTGTTATTGCCAGCTTACTTTATGCAACAGTCCCGCTTTTTGTCGTTGCAGGAAGAATTGCAAAAGGGGATACCCTGCTTTCGCTTGTACTCATTTCAGGCGTTTTATGCACTCTCAAATATTCTGAATCTAAAAGACAAGTATATGTAATATTTGCGGGCATCCTGGCAGGCTTATCGTTCTGGTGTAAAGAAATGGGTATTTGTGCAATATTAATCATTCCTTTACTATTAGGTAGAAAAGGCGCCAGAAAGGAGGCCTTCATTGCGGCAGGAATTGGCTTTTTCATTGCTGCATGTTATATGCTATATAACTACCTTATAAACCCGGAAGCATTTTTCAAAATATTAAGTTTACGAAGCGTACACCAAAGTACAACATTTAATACAGTGCTCAACTACATAAAAGAATCGAAACTAACACAAACCTACGTCAGCTTCGGCATGGGATATTTGCTGTGGTTTTGGTTCGTAATGATTTACTCGATGGGAAAAAGGGATCAAATAGTACCAATCGTAACCTTTATTTTCCTTATGACAATTTGCGCCCTTTCAAAAAATACCCAGACATATGGCTGGTTTCTTACACCTTTATATCCGTTTATGGCAATTGCCGGAGGGGTATTTCTGAGGGATTTTATCTCAAAGCCCGGTACCGCAAAAGCGCTCTTACTACTTCTCGTTCTTGTAGCAGTTCCTTTACATGAAATCCTTCCTGAAAACTTAGACAAAACACCCTGGCTGTTTAGATACTACCTCGCTGTTGGCATTCTTCCCTTTCTGGTCTCAGACTTCTTAAAAAATCAGGTAACAATTGCTGTTACAAAAACATCTTGCTATATATATATATCTTTTCTAATAGCAATGAATGTGTATATAGTTTATCACCTTCAGGATGTCTATAATCCACTATGATGAACACCCGGTTTTTCTTCCAACAATTATTTGATTCAATAAGAAAAAACCTAATCCACAGCATTTCAATATTCTTTCAAACATCATTTCAAAGGGCATTCCAATTGGTGAAATCATAAATTGCTCAATCCTTATCACCTCAAAACTCACTTCTTTAAATAAGGATTGTAACCTGTTTAAGGTCATGACCTCAGAGTGGTCGTCTTTTTTTAAATGGCCAATGTCTGTGGCAATCCTTTCCCAGAATGGATGAGGAGTTGTTACGATAAATAAGCCATTTTTCTTTAAGACCCGGAAAGATTCGATGACTAATTGGATTGGATTAGACAGGTGTTCAATAATAGCTGCAGCAATCACAACGTCAAATGCATCAGTTCTCACTGGTAATGCCTGAGCATCTCCCCGGACTATGTTTATGTCTTTATTTTGATTGCAGGCTATCAAGTCATCAGCATACTCAATACCTGTACAGAGTGTACCGGGAAACGATTCTTTTAAACTACCCAACATAAGACCATCGGCAGTTCCGATATCCAGAATCGTCTGCGGCCTTCCGTAAGAGAACCTCTTTATATCATTCACTACTTCTAAGGTTCGTCGCTTTAGCCTGTAAACATGCGACCGTTTTACCTGGCGTGCAGCGGCATAATCTTTGTCTAAAACCCCTTTCATAACTACATTCCAAAGACTTTCAGACCAGCACGTGCCATTCTCGTAAATTCACCGATTGATCGTACACAAGTCAACCTCTTCAAAATATAGCCCGGCCTGGTATAAAAACTCTTGTAGGCATAAACAATTAATTCCTGAAGTTCCTCCCGTGTAAAATTCTCTTCCCAGCAGCGTGGTTGAAAATCTCTCGTAGGATTTCTGGCAAACTCCCGCCAGAAATCATTTTTGATAATACCATCCCTCAACCCAATCCTGTATATCTCTGTAGCAGGAAATGGTGTAAATATTGTAATATGTACAAAATCAGGCTTCAGTTCTTTTGCAAACGAGATTGTCTCCATAATCTCTTTCCGTGTTTCTTTTGGGCATCCGATCATAAAATACGCCAAAATAGAAATACCCGCCTCTTTTGTTTGCTGAAAGGTAGTCCTTACCCTGTCCACGGTAATTCCTTTATTTAATATCTTCAGTATTTCAGGATTGCCTGATTCTACCCCATAATGGACACGTTCACAATTTGCCTCTTTTAACTTCTTCAATAGATCTTTGTCAATGTTATTTACCCGCGCCCGGATATCCCAGCCGATATTGAGTTTTCTCCTTATGATTTCGTCACAAACCTCTATAACCCGCTGTCTGTCTATGGTAAAAGTATCATCGTATATTAAAAATTCATGAATCCCGAGATTAACACACTCTTCCATTTCATCAACAACGTTTAGTGCTGATCTTGCACGAAAGTTTTTTCCAAGATGAGGTCTGTCACAGAAGGTACATCTGTATGGACAGCCACGGCTAGTAAACATCGTGGTAATGGGGCTTCTCCTGGCCATGAGAGAACTGTATTTGTGGACAGGGGTCATATGCCTGGCAGGAAAGGGAAGGCGGTCTAAATCCTCATGTAATGGCCGAACGCCCGTATTAATAATCTTATCCCCTTCTTTGAAAACTAATCCGGGAATATTTTTTAGCCGGGTAGCATCATGGATATTCTCTACGAGCTCTTTAAAGGTAACTTCTCCCTCACCTAAGACAAGGAAATCTACTCCAGGAAGATTTATAGTCTCTTCAGGGTAAATGTGTACATGCGGCCCTCCCAACACTACTTTTATATTTGAACGAATGGACTTTACTATGTTAACGACTTTTATAACATCTATGAGGGTAAACGTCATGGCAGTAATGCCAACAACATCAGGCAATTTTGCACAAATGACGTCTTTTAAACTATCGTAACTAATTTCCTCTGCCTGTGTATCCAGTACATCTACATTGAAACTGGTGTATTTTTCCAGATAACCAGCGATGTATAGTATTCCCAGCGGCGGATTATAACCCCGCTCTTCTTCAATAATACTGGGATTGTTACCAATCAATTCATTTTCAGAAGGAGGATTTATTAAAAGGATTTTCATTATCGGCTTCTTTTATCTATAAGGTCAGCGATCATACCAATAGCAAGAATCTGCACACCAGAGATAAAAAGGACAATAGTAGTGATATCCATAATTCTTGGTGTGAACAAATAACTCAATAAGAGAACAGCAATACTGGATATGAAGAAAAACATGCTAACAGGCAAGAAAATTTTCAGGGGATCAAAGTACAAGATTGTACGGACAATGAGTTGAATAAAATTCATAGTATCCCGAACAGGACGGATTTTTGATTTCCCGGAACGCATCTTATACTCAATAGGAACAAATTCAACAGCACAACCATTTGTGAGCATGGCGAGAGTAATCGTTGTTGTAAAAGAAAAACCGTTTGGTAATAAATGGATAAATTTCTTTACGGCTTCTTTTTTCATTACACGGAAACCTGAATTTAGATCAGGGATGTTAACTCCCGTTAAATAATTAGCCAACTTGTTGAGTGCCCACTTTGCAGGTTTTCTCACGAATGGAATGTTTGCACTGTTGCTTTTTCTTGCACCAACAATCATTTCATTCTTTGACAGATGAATAAGAAGATTAGGGATATCATGTACAGGATATGTTCCGTCAGCATCTGATATGACAATGGTATCATACTTTGCATGTCTGATACCTGTTTTAATGGCAGCCCCATAACCCCGGTTTAAGGGATGTTGAATTAATAAAATACCTTGTATATTTTTTATCATTTCAGGTGTGCCATCGGTAGAACCATCATCTACAACGATAATCTCCCACCGATTACCATATCTTACCTTTAATGATTGTAGTGACTCGATTACCTGTAATATCCCTTCCCTCTCATTATAAGCAGGGATGACAATACTTACTTCTTCCATGTCATATTATCCTTTTATAGAATCATAAATTTTTATCCTGGTGAGAAGCGAAGGCGATTTTTGTATCCAATCTTGCGATTCAAATGTAGTATATATGACACTTTTTGTTTAAACTCACAACAAAATACCGGAATCGTTAGGGAAAATTAAGGTTTAAATTTACTTGATATTTTGCGGGGGTGATTATAACCATACGCATACTATTCTTCAACTTTTTTTTACACACGATTGTGGTAAGTTAAATTCACATGTGCGGTTATCCGGCATTAAATATGAAAAATATTATTGATTTTGATTATAATTATCTGTATACATATACAAATTAATAAGGTCTCCGGCGGCTTTTTCAATTTAGAGCGAAGATGAGCAATCAAACAATTCGTAATCTCTCAACAAAAAAAAACTAATACTAGAGAGAAAAAAAATTATGAAAAAATTAACAGTAAAACAAAAAACAGACCCCAATGAGGCCATTACAGTAATTGAAAAAGGATTGAAGGATTTTGAAAAACAATTCAAAAATCTGACAACAGAGTTTTCCTCTATGATTAAGTCATTTGATACTGTAGTAAAGAAAATGAGCGATTTTGAAAAACGGTTAGAAGCACTGGAAAAGACATCAGCCTCTTCAGAAAAAGACATTAAGGCAAGCATAGAACGGATGGAATCGTTACAAAAAGGTTTGGCAGAACTAGAGAAAAAGGTGGAACTTGGTACAAAGGAATTTACAGGCAAAAATGCAATAATGGAAGATGTATCAAAAAAAATAAAAAATATTGAAAAGAATGTCGAATCTTTGCAGTCAAGTCTTGAGACGATAGAAGAAGGTATCTGTGGAATTGAAGATACTCATGAAGAAGTGCTAAATATTGCACAACAAATACAGGATACTCTTGAGGAAGAAGAAATGCACCAGAAATGATTATTTCAGAGTTATCCTCTTATCTCCTATTTTAGTATATTTAGAAAAATATTTTTACAATTTTGGCAAAAACATTTTTGCCATTGACATGTAGGGCAAACCTTTAGGTTTGCTCTCATGCAACAAATGCAAGGCTAAAGCCTTACCCTACATTTCTCTTCCGACTCGTTCGGGTTAGGAGTATTATATGAATGAAGAAAAAAATACACCAACGGAGGGTAAACCTTCAAAAAAATCTGCACCCGGTAAAAAATCTTCTGCCAAAAGACCTCCAAAAGAAAAAATAAAACCAGAAGCCCTTAAAAAACCAGTCGATACAGAGAACAGATTATCACTCATACAAAAAATTGAAGATATTTCAGAAGAGATAGAAAAGAGACCTATTAAATCCTTTGAGAAGAAAGATCAGGAAAAACTCTTCAGGTCATATGAG